>JBEKDH010000263.1:0-4327 GCA_050014455.1 Occallatibacter sp. | reverse complement strand
GCATATGCAGGCGCTGCGCATCGGTTGGCGTATTGTTGCGCTCGGTTACGGCTCCCGTGTCGCGCGCGGGCTTGCCGAATTCCTCAAGAAATGCGCTCGATATGCTGCCATCGGGCAGGCCGGTGGCTCGCTGCCCCTCGGGCATATAGGTGTAAGGCTCGGGAATTGCGCTGGAATACTGCTCGCTGGTTCCCGTTACCTGGCAAATCGCGTCGATCAGCACCTCGGCATCCAGCCGTCGCGGCAGATACGCAGCGCCGCTTTCCCGGCTCCTGGCCGCATCGCCTCGCGGCAGCGATGATAGCTGATAGGCCTCCGACGTCAAGATCAAACGGTAAAGAGATCTCAGGTTATAGTGCGAGCGAACGAACTCCCGCGCCAGGTAATCCATCAGCTCCGCGTCTTCCGGAGTAGCCTTCGAGTCAAGGTCGTCAGGATCCTGCGTCAAGCCGCGCCCCATCAGCCAGAACCACACGCGGTTCACAAGCGCCCGGCTGAACCACGGATTCTCAGGCGCGGTCAGCCAGCCGGCAAATGCCTGGCGAGGGTCCGCATCGGCGGTCAGCCTGACTTTCTTGCCGTCGGGCAGCACGGCGTCCTGAGGCAGAGCGGCTGCAGCAATCTGTTCCGCGGTGCGCTTGGTTCCGCCGGAGCTTCCTTCCGGATCGAAGAAGACGATCTCTTCCTTCCACTCCCGCGTAGGTTTATAGCCCACATGAGAAAAGAAGAGCGCCATCTGCGCCAGTTTCTCCGGCGGCCACTTTTCGGCCCTTGCGCCCATAAAGGTGAGCGCCACAGTCTGAGCGACCATCTGCGGATCGCGGCTCTCGACCGCGCGGTAAAAGTTCACGGGAGGCACAAGAAAGTTGCTGCCGCTTGAGGTCAGCAGCTCCCTGGCAAACTCATCGTATGGTTTGTCCTCGTGCAGCGACTCGCGAATCCAATGATGGTAGCTCTGCGCCGCATTCGGCCACAGGTCAATGGGAAACTCGGCCTTGACGCGCAGCGCGTCGCTCCAGCGCAACGCCCAATAATCGGCAAACTCCTCGCGCTCCAGCAGCGTGTCGATCAGCAGGCTGCGTTTGTGCGGGTCTGTGCTATCCAGAAAAGCGCGCGCTTCCTCTTGCGTCGGCAGGGTGCCGATCACATCCAGATAGGCGCGCCGCACAAACACTGCATCGGAGCTAAGATTCGCCGGCTCGACGCCAAGCTGCTTCCAGCGCGCAAAGAGCAACTCGTCAATATGATTCTGGGAAGCAAGCGCCGAACGGCTCTCATAAATGGGATTGATCGCCGCGGGGGCGCTTTTTTGAGCGTGGCCGGCGCCAGCCAGCAGAAAGGCCCCAATCGTTCCCGCGGTCCAGAACCTCTTCGCAGCGCTCCGGCGCAGCACATCGCACACCCTGGACGCCTTTGTTTGGCCGGACCGGCCGTCACGCCAATCGGATCTGACCATTCCCTGACCACGCCTCTCTGGAAACGTCGTCCGCCATACAGTCTGCCGCACAGCCCACGGTTGTCCCCGCGGGGACCAGTACATTGAAACCCGCCGGAAAGAGGAAAGTTGCCCTCCACGCGAGATTATCGTCCTTATTGGAAGGGCGTGACAGGGCTACCCATTACGCATCCGATCGCCGGCGAGAAGCACTGAGCTTCACAGCACGGCAAAACTCAGAGCCAGCCACCAGTCTCCGGGGGCTTGCTCCACCCATGCCGCGCAAAGGCGATGGAGCGGATACTCCGCCTGGCTGGCGGCGCAGAGGTTCCCGCACAGGTGCGGCGTGACGGCCTTAACCGAGCCGGTTCCGGCATCGATGCCGAGAGGCAGGGGTTCCATCTCCATCCTCTCGCCAGCCGCTCTAATGGGCCGCATAAAGCGGCGCGATCGAAACCACCCCCAGGCCGGTGAGAAAGAGCACAAACATCAGCACCAGGAGCCGGTTCACCCGCGCGCCGCCTCCCGCGAACTCCCTCCACACCAGGACGCCCCAAAGCGCCCCCACCATGGTGGCGCCTTGCCCGATGGCGTAACTGATCGCCGGTCCCACCTGCAGAGCCCGCGGAGCGCTAGCGGCTACAAAGTTCGAGAGCGAACCGATCATCCAAACCCCGCCGCCGGCGATACCGAGAAAATGAAACCAGGAGCTACCTTTCAAGTAATCCGCAAAACTCAGCCGCGGACCGTCAATGGGGAATCTCAAGAAATAGAGGTTGTAAACAAAGACCGAAACCAGCACGCCCAGGCCAAAAACGAATGCAACCGCGTAGGGGCCAAGTCCTTTGGGGCCTGTCTTGCCAATCTCGACCAGCGGGTAGAACATTCCCATCAAAATGCCGCCAATGACGCTCAGCTTGATGCCCTTCCAGGTTGCGGCTCGCTTGGCGGCGGCGTCCGCCCGGTCGCCCGGGGCGCTGCGACTCTCAGCGTACGCGCGATAGGCAATGGCGTCCACTACAATGGCCCCCACAATGAGAGCGACACCCAGGCATAACAGCCAGGGATTCCCCTGGGGGTTGACGGCGTAGTTCCAGACCACCCCCACGATGAGAGCCAGCCCCACGCCGATGGGGAAGCCCACCCCCATTCCAGCCAAGGAGATCGCCCCCACCACCAGAATGTTCGAGAGGTTGAAAATAACCCCGCCCGCAAAACCGCAGAGAATGTTGACGGCGCCCGCGCGCGCCAGATCGTCCACGAAGCCGATGCCATCGGATCCAAAAGTGCCAAAAGTCAACCCGGCCAAAGCGGCTGCCAGAGCCACTCCGATGGAGTAGTCGTAGTAAAGAAGCTCAAAGCGCCAGCCCTTAGCAATCTTGAGCACGTTGGCCCATGAGCCCCAGCAGAGCATGGTCAGAATGGTGAGGACCAATGTAGTTTCATACAGATGCGGCAAAGTCATGAGAGCTCCTTTCGCTGCCGGGGAATTGGTTCTGAATTACGGCCCCATCTCCTTGAGAGCCCTCATGGCGGCATCATGGTCGGGACTGACTTTGAGTGCGAGTGAAAACTCCTGCCGGGCCTTTTCCCGATTGTTCAGGCCGAGTTGGCCCAGACCGGCAAGATAGTGAGCGTCGGCGACCTGGGCGCGCTCACTCGCTGTGGCGTAGGGCTGACTCGGAGTTTCCAAATTGGATGCTTTGGCCAGCGCTTTGGCACCCGCATCGACTAACTGCTCAAAGATCGTCCGGGCGCGATCCGCCTGGCCAAGTTTCACGAGAGCCATCGCCTGGTAGTAAAGCGCGGCTTGCTCAACGCGCACCCCGGCGGCCAGGCCGCCGATGCTGGCGCGGCCGCCGGGAGGGCCATGCGTTCCTGGTCCGCTCTCCCCAACCTGGGCGCCATCGCGGCCGGGTGCACTCGATGCGTCTGTCCAGAAGCGCCGTGCCTTCTCCGCATCGCCCATCGCCTCATACGCATTGCCCATCCAATAGAGAATCTCGCCTTTGCGGCCGCTTACATCGCCGCTAGCTCCCTGTAAGTTGACGGGGATCTTGAGGGCTGCCTGGCAGTCGGCCAGCGCCTGCGCGTATTGCTTGCCGATCATGTGCAGGCTGCCGCTGGCAAGGTTAGCGTTGATCCATGAGTCGCCCAGTGAAAAGCTGCCGCCGCCCTCCCAGGCGCGGAAGATTCGTGATCGCAGCAGTTGAATGGCGGCTTCGGGCTTGCCGACAAAGATCTCCAGATTGATTTCGCGCGCGATTGCATCGTCGCGGTCGATAACTGCCTGGTGCGCTTCCATCAGGGCCAGCCGCTTGGCTGGCGGCACGCCGTCTTCTTCATACAGCTTGTCCAGGTCGTTGATGGCATCCGCGTTGCCGCCAAACTGGACGGCCTTTTCCAAAGCGGCCAGCGCCGTGTCGCGCTGGTCGCCCAGGCGCAGATATACCATGGCCAGATTGCGGTAGACGACGGGAAAATCCGCGCCCAGCGAGGCGGACTTCTCCCACAGAGCCAATGCCTGCTGCGGCTGCCAATCATATAAAAGGTTCCCCAGATAATAGGGCGCGCGCGAATCCGATGGTTCAACCCGCATCGCATCTTCCAGCACGGCAATCATCTCCATCTGGAAGGGGAAGACATAGTCCGTGGGAGCCTTGGCGGCTAGTTCATAATACTCGCGGGCCTTGGCGTCCTGGTGCATTTGTCCGGCAAAATAGCCAAGGTAGTAATAATCCAGCGGAGAGACCTTGGATTTGTCATGAGCCGCGCCGGCAGCAAGAGTGAGCAGCGCCGTGCCGTCTTGCCATTGCCCGGCGTCCATGTAATCCGCGGCCACCTCAAGTGCGGTTGCCGGGTGCGCGCTCACTGTCGTCAGCAGCGCCTCGT
>JBEKDH010000262.1:0-11471 GCA_050014455.1 Occallatibacter sp. | reverse complement strand
CACATTCCCCCTCCTGAATTCTCGGCAAAGCTGTTGTTGAAGGAACTGCGCATGACGTGCTTATATTTTTCGAAGAAATTGGCTACTCCCCGCGCGTCAATCGCATGGACATGCAGATCGCCTTGCCATCCTCCATCCGCGCCCTGCGCGGGGGCCTTCCCTGCGCCCTCGATGGCTTGGGTGATGCGTTCATTGCGATCGCGATCGAAGACGCCTTCGCCCTCATGAAGCTGATAAAGGCCCGTGGCTGGAACGAAGTCCGTGCCTGTGGCGTAGGTGCCCTGCACGGCGGAATACTGGCTGCGGCCAGCGCGCTCTTCGCTAGTGAGCTTGCCCATCATTTGCAGGATCTCGGGCTTGATATGGCTTCCCCAGTACATCTCGGCCACCTTGCCCATTGCTTTCGTCGCGGCCCAGGAATTGCCGATCATACCCTGCGCGTCGCTGTACGCGCTGGTGTAATCCATGCCGCCTTGTTCATAGGCGTCGAGATCGCTGGCTAGCTTGGGCCGCACTTGCTGCAGATCGTAGACGCGGGCCTTCTCGCGGTCGCCTTTGACGCCCAGGGCGATACCGATGGCAGCTCCCACACCAGCGCCTATCGGACCGCCGAATTCCATGCCGATCTGCGCGCCGCTCTCCGCGCCGGCCATGATGCCGCCGCCCTTGCCTTGCGAGGTCTGAAAGAGAGAAAGCCCGGCACCGGCAGCGCCGATCGCACCGCCAACGCCGCCAGCCTGGATGTTGCCCATCATGCCGCCAGATCCTGCGCCCGCGCTGCCGGAGAAATCTCCATGGCCGCCTTCGTGCCCGAGCAGACCGGCGTCGCCCGAGCTTCCGAGGCTGCCTTCGCCGCCGGCGCCGCCGCCCGATTTGCCACCGCCGAAGTAGCCGGCCATCTTGGTGGCGAATCCCAGGCCCTGCTGAGCGGTGGATAGGATAGCCGACGCGCCGCCGCCTCCAGGAGGAACCGCGCCCGCGCTGCCTGCGTCAAAGTTTCCGCCGCCGGTGCCACCCCCACCGCTCCATCCTCCTCCGCCGCCGGTACCGCCGCCTCCCGAGAAGCCGCCGCCGCCCGCCAGCGACGTGCCGCCCGCGCCTACAATGGCCGCGCTGCCCACATGGATGGTGGCCTGTGCGATGGAGAAGGCGCTGCTTGCCGCCGTGTGGGCGGAAGCGGCAGCGCCGGGATTTTTCGCACCGAAGATCTGGCCGACGACGCCAGCCATGCCGCCTTCCGAGGGAACCGCCGCGCCCGCGCCGCCATGACGCTGCTGCTCGCGCTGCACCAGGCGCGCGGCCAGCTCGCCCAGGGCCTTGTTGCCCTGCTCTTCGAAGTACTTCGTCGGATGCTCAAGGCCCTTGAAGAGCGAATCGAATTCGCCGGCCATCTTCTTGCGCGCTTCCGTTGCGGCCTGCACCATCTCGGCGTTGGCCAGCTCCTCGGCGGCCACAGCTCGGCGATTGAATTCATCCTGAGAGATATTCTGTGCTTGCAGCTCGCGGCGGTAATTGCTGAGCCGCTCTTCTAGCTCAATCTGAATGCCGGCCGTCTTCTGTTTTTCCGAATCCAGCAGCCTGATATGGGCTTGGGCTTCCAGTTTTTCCGTCTCCTCTTCCGCCCGCTGATGCTTCTCGGCCAGTTCGTCGGCGTCGCGCTTCTGTTCCTCTGTGACTCGAGCCTGCGTTTCGCTTTGCACCGCCGCGATGCGCCGGGCTTTAAGCACGGGGTCGATGTCTTCAGCTTGAATACCAGCCATGCGGTCCGAGCCTTCGGCTTGATTGCGTGCCGCGCCCGTCATTCCGGCCATTGCAGCCTGGCGTTCAATATGTTCGGTTTCCAGGCGTTGTGCTTCAAGCCGCTTCAGCTCGTCTTCGTGGAATCGCTTGCGTATGTCATCTACAGCCGCTGCGCTCTTGATTCCGCGCAGTTCCAAATCCTTAATAGCCCAAGCTTCCTTGGCGTGGTAGAGTTCGCTTCCGCGCAGGCTGGCTTCGAGAGCCTCCTCATGCAGGCGCGCAAGCTCCTCTTGCTGCGATCTGGCGCTGCCCGCACCGCCGCCAGCGCCGTTCATCTCGGCAAGTTCCCGCGCCGCTTTCGCATCGGCGATTGCATCCCTGGTGGCTTCCGCGGAGGAACGCGGCGCTCCGGAGCCCGTGCGTAGATAAGACATCAAATTTGCAGTGGGAGTGCCGGATGTGCCCGAAGCGGTCCCAACAGGGTTCCCATGGATACCCTCTTGTTGTGCCGTGAACCGCGCCTCTTCCGCGTTGATTTCGTGTTGTTTACGCCTCTCTTCCGTGATCTGGCGTTCCTTATCGAGACGCCAATCGTAAGCGTGCTCCAATTCGATGGCGTCAACGTTTTCTTGATGCCGTTGCTCGGGCAAGCGGTCCTGCTGAAGCTTGTCCAGCACACGTTGGGCGTTCATCTGGTTCTCTTGGGAACGGTGTGCCCATTCGGCGTAGAAGGCGGCCGCTTCATCCGAAATCAGAGCCCACTTGGCTCCCGTCCTTATTAACCCTTCGTACTCTTCACGGTAGAATTTCACAGATGCCGTGGCTTGGTCGATGCGCAGCTTGGTTGTCTCGATGGAGCGGCTGTTGCCGAAATCTTCCAACTTCGCCTTCTCCAATTCGGCGTTATAGTCCTCCATGGCCTGATTGATGTTGAGGACGTTATGCCAAAGCTTTTCGGAACCGTCTATCAGCGCGGTAAAGACCATCGCCCCGATCTGGATTGCGCCTATACCCATCAGAGCGCTTCCCACCGCGTTCAGCGCTCCGCGGGCGGCCGCGCTCTGTGCGATCATGGCTTGCATGGCGCGGGGAATGTGGATTCCGAATTCCTCGGTGAGCAGGCGGGTCTTCTCGCGCGTCGAGAGCGCGGCCGCTCCGGACTCTTCCAGGGATTTCCTAACCTGTGCGCCCGAAGTCGCACCCGCCGCGCCTAGCCTGGTCAGATTTTGTTCGACGCCGCTGATGGCCGCGCCGGAGTTGGCATCAACCACCTTGATCGAGATCTGCACCGCGCTCGCATCTACGCCCATGAGCCATTCCCGCCCCGTTTGTGCTGTCGAGCGATGAATCCAACCCGGTTTTAGAAAATCAGTTCCATGTGATCGAGATCTTTAAGCAACGCGCCAAAATAAGCTTCGTCGCGTCCTTGCAGGATGATCTCGCCCCAGTTTCCCCCCATGAGTTCCCTTCTGTCGATCGGAAGGCAATCGCGCAGTATGAATCCAAGGACTCGACCACGAAGGATCATCGGAGCGGCGGAGTAGTTAGTTTCGCGGCGTAATCTCGGCTCGAATGCGAACAACTCCGCAAGAACCCGTTTATCTTCCTCCGTTGCTGTTTCGACCGCCGCGGCCAGGTCGCGCGCCGCTTTCTCCAGATTCTCCCCGATCTTGCTCACCGATCGCGCCGCAAGCACTTTGCGGACCCTTGCACGCTCACTTTCCCATTCGGCAAGCGCCAACCCGTTCTTCGCGGCCGTCAACTGGGCGGTCAGTTCCGCAAGCGCGGCTTCGTCATCGGCAATGTCCCGCAGAATTTGGGGGAGATCCTCGTCGATTGCGTGCAGGCGATTCTGCGCTGCCGCATTCTTTTGGGAACGCGCAGGAAGAACTAGCGGACCGCGCTCGGCGACCAGATTTTCCCGGCGTCTGCGAGACTCCGCCAACGATCCATCGATCCTCTCGATGTCGCGTTCCAGGTCGCTTATGCGGTTGCGAAGGTCGATGAATTTCGCTGATTCCTTTTCGTCCACTTGCACGGCGGCTGCACTCATCGCAGGTTCCCTTTTCCTATCTCGGCCTGTTCTAGGGCCGATTCAGGCGATCGGTCGGCTTCGGGGGGAGCCGAGGAGGATGAAACGCCGGCGCGCCCCCGAAGCGCTCCTTGCTTTCCTTCCGTGGCGAGAAGGAAAACAAAGGTCCAACTTCATAGCCGCGCCGCCTTTTCGGCGAGCGGCGAACCCCGTTGAATCCAACCCACAACGCGCCCAACGATGTGAGTTGAACGGCTCAGGTGAGTTACCACATCAGCTTCTGACGGGTTGAGGCCTTTCAGCCAGTCCGTCAGTGGAATACGCGGTCCTGCCTTTTGGGCCTGCGACGGAAGCAAATCCAAAACGAATCGCGAAAGCTCGTTAAGCCAGTTTTCTGGCCGCCGTTCGCCCGCCGATTCAAGTCTTAGCCATCCGACTCTAGTTTGCGGACATGCCATAAATTTTTCGGTGAGCTTCGACGCCCGTTCGTGAGCCCTTTGATCTGAAGCCTTTTGGTCCGCGAACGCTTCGGGATCGAACCGCCGCAGCGCTTCGTCCTCGCGCGCCCTTTCCTCTTGGCTGACGTGCTTCGCATGGCCCCGGTGCTCAGCCCATTCCTGCTCTGTCAGGGGAACTCCTTCGTACTCGGGGCGGCGTTCGAAAAAGATCGCAGTCAAGGAACCTAGATGTTCTCGCGGATCGATCGGAGACTGATCGATGATGAGAACGTCTCCAACGGAAAAAAGAGCATATTTGCGGAAGCTGTCGTCAAGCTTGAGGCAGCAAATGAACGGTGCCGCACCCAATGGCTCGGTGGGCAAGAAGATCCCGCCTCTCGACACTTTCAATAATTTCGCCTGGGAATCGACGGTCAACTCCTCCACTAGCTCGACCTCGACGCATCTCTCTGATTGCGGGGCGCGGAGTCTGGCCAAGGCTTCCCTGCTCAACGTGCCGCGCATCTTCTTTTCATCGCAACCGGCCTTTTTCCAAAACCAAATTTGATCTTCCAAGTTCTCAGTGATATTTCCCAGCGCAATGAGACTATCCGCGGAAGGCCTCTCGGCGCCGCGCTCCCAGGCTGAAATCTGGGTTTGCCTTACGTTCACCCGTTCGGCAAAATGGCGTTGGCTCACACCGAGAGAGTCGCGCAAAGCCCTGATCTTGTCACGAAGCTCAGGATCGAGGACGGCCCGCATCTTTTTTTCTCTTGACATCTTCTTCATACCGGTCTACCTTTAATTCTGTGAGTCGGTCGCCGTTCACGCAATAGCAAAATGAAGGAAGTTTTAGCTCATCGCGAGTTCGACGAATCCCAAGACGCGGCCGTCCGGAAGGCGCTGTCTCGGAGTCTTCGAGCTTGTCCCAAGAGCCGCGAACTGGTCGCAGAGGAACTTTCGATTCTCCTTGCAACCCCGGTTTCAGTCCGGTCCCTAAACAACTATACCGCTGAATCCAAAAGCAATTATCGATTTCCCGCCGCGTGGGTGGTTGCCTTCTGCAAGGTGACCGGCAAGGATTTTCTTCAACGTCTGCTCCTAGGGCCGGAACTTGCGGCAATGCTTCAACTCGGAGAGACAGCGAAAGAGGCGATTCTTCGAAGCGAACCCCGGTTGGGAACGGACATGACGCAAAAGGGCGCACAATGAGAGCACAACTCAATCCCGACAAACAGAGAGGCCTCGCGGGACGCTCTCCCAGCGCAAGGACAGCAGAAAGCCTGGAATCCATTGCGCCTTTGGTGGAGCTGCTTCGATTGCCGCGGGAGATCCGATTTCCTCATCTGTTGCCCGATGGCCAGAGAGCACAGACCTGGACCGAAATGGTCAGCTGGTGCGCAAGACGCAACGGCCGAAGCGTCGAGACGATCTGGCGAAGGTTCGGCAAATTCAAGAGAGGCGGTGCCGATCTTTTACAGCGCCGCGGCCGCAGCGACAAAGGGATTTCTCGCTTCTTTTCTCAGCATCTCAAAGCAGCCGCCTTCGCCGCGTATTTGCGCCTGGCCTGGCGCCAAACCATCCGCGAGATTCACGAAGCGATACAGCGCGATCACGACTTGCTTGAAATCAGCCCGCAGAATGCTCCTTCCTATCGAACCGTGAAGCTTTGGCTGAAATCGGAATCGCCTCTGGTTGTGGCATCCGCCCTCGAAGGCCAGAAGACTCACCGCGAACGTGTCTCCGCCCTTGCGAAGCACGGTCTGATGGCAGATCCGAGAGGCCGGAATCTCTGAGAGCGCGATGGCTGAACAATGGCTCAATCTCGACGAACTAAAAGACCTCACCGGATGGTCTGGCCGCACAGTCCAGCAAAAAGCGCAGGCGGGCGAACTGCGCTGGCGCCGCGCAGAGGTTTTATATCGCAATGGCCGACCCGTCCGTCAGTATTCCGTTTTTTCTCTTTCTGCCGATCTGCAAGCCAAGCTACAGTGTCATCGCGCCGCAGTTTGCCGTTCCGAGTCGGGTCGTCGCGATCGGAAGGGCTCGCAGCTCGTCCTTTTCGGCGCGAATCAGGCCCCTGGGGAAGCACGTCCTTTGCCGGTTTCCATCGCGCAAAGCGAACAAATAGAGAGCCGGATCACGGCCATCCGGCCTCTGATTGAATACCTGAAGCTGCAGTCCAAAAGCCAGCGGCAGGCCTGGTGCTTCCAGCACAGCCGCGCGATCGCGAATTCGAACGACCTGGTGGCGCTGATCGCCAAGGAGAACGGTTGCAGCCGTGCGACCATCTGGCGCTGGCTGGCCCTCTACGAACGGGGCGGAGCGAGCGAACTGTTTGATCTCCCCCGCAAAGACAAAGGACAATCACGGTGGTTCGCGTCCCACCCGCAAGTCCGCATCTTCGCCGCCTATCTCTACCTCAACGAAAGGCAGTCGATCTCCTTCGTGCGCGACCAGATTGAGCAGGAGGCGGAGATGCTTGGCTTGAGCCGCGAAGACCTGCCCAGTTGGGAGACGGTTCGCGCCTTCCTTTCTCGGGACATCTCCCGCACCATGAAAGTCTACGCGCGCGAAGGACGGCGCGAATATAGGGAGCGCATGGCGCCCTATTTGAAACGCGGCTACACCGATGTTTGGGCTAACCAAATTTGGGTCGGCGACCATGCCATCCACGACGCGGAAGTGAGCAACGATCTTTTCGAGGATGTGCCTTTCGGCACGCCGGGACGGTTGCGGATCTCCGCTTTTGTCGATTACAGAAGCCGCAAGGCGTGGGGCACTTGGGCGTGGGAGGGAAGCTCCCGTTCCATCGGCGCGACACTGCTTCGCGCCATCTCTGAAGCCGGGCCCCCCGAGGGCATCTACGTGGACAATGGCAAAGATTACAAGAAGGTGGCCAAAGGTGCAGCGCGAGCGTGTGAGTTGCCCGAGTTCGACGATGACGACGCCAAGGCTCCCAAAGGCTGGTATGAAGAAGAATATAGCCAGATCGAGCGGACCGGCCTGCTCAGACGGCTCGGAATTTCGGTAACCCATTGCATTCCGCGGCATCCTCAGTCGAAACACGTCGAGCGCTTTTTCCGCACCATGCACATGCACTTCGACGCGGTGCACAGCACTTATACGTCCGGCTCTCCTTTCACCCGCCCCGAAGCCACTGAAGTGGCCATGGCGCGCCATCGCCGGCTACTCAAGGCAGGCCGGGTGGCCGAATCCGATCATCCGCTCGCAAGCCGCTTCATTCTCGGCTGCCTCTCCTGGATTGGGGAATACAACGAGACTCCCCAGAGCGGGGAAGGCATGGATGGGCGCACGCCAAATCAGGTCTTTGAATCTGAGCACAATCCGAATCAGAAGCCCAAACCCGAGCCGGCGGTGCTCGCTAGCCTTTTCTGCGAACGGGCACGTCGCACCGTCCAAGAATGTGCCGTCCGTCTGAAGAATTATCGTTATCTTCCGCGGCCCGAAGATCGCCTAGCTTGGGCGGCAATGCACGAAGCTAACGAGACGGAGATCCTTGTCGATTACAACCCCCAAGAGCCTGAATTCGCACTCGCTCTGACAACGGATGGGCGCATCCTGGCGTGGCTTGAGGCCGAACCCCTGCTCCGCTTCGCTCCCAACGACCCCAAGACTCAAGCGCAGATTGCAGAGTCTATGCTGAACCGCCGAGGCCTCGAAAGGGCCACACGAGACACGCTCAAAACCATCGAAGTGGCAGCTCGCAGCCTTGGCGCTCAATCAGCCGAAGAGATGCTCTACAAGCGGCTGAAACTGCCCACCATAACGGGTTCGGTTATCACACAGCAAAAGCCGAGGTTCCGTCCCGAGCGCACTGCGACCGCACCACTCACGGCGGCGGAAATCGCCGCGGATTTCTTCGAGAAGGCCGGATGAAGCGAGACGCTGAAGCAAACCGGGTCGCCCTCGCGACCGAAGACGAAGTGAATATCCCCGCGCGCCTGCGCATTCAGGATTATCTTGCCCGGACGGGACTGGATACGAAGGACTTCGCTCGGCGCATCGGCTACTCGGAAGCTGCCATGTACTTCTTCCTCAGCGGCACTTATCACAAAATCTCCGCTTCGGCGCGCTCTCTTGTGGCCAAGAGCATGGCGTTTATCGATCTGCATCCAATCGAACCGCCGACGCGCATGGCTGGCGAACTCTATGCGACGGCCAACGTCCGCACGATCCAAGAAACCTTCGAGAAGCTGTTGCCGAAGCCGACGGCGTTCATGATTTATGCGCCGCCAGGCTCGCAGAAATCCTTTGTCCTGGAATATCAGGTTGCGAAGCTGAATCTAGCTGAGATGGCTAACGCTGAAAATGGCCGGCGCGCCTTCTACATCTATGCGCGGCAAAACCTTCGGCCGCGCGACCTGGTACGTCGCGTAGCTATCGCCTGCGGCTGCCGCGTGAGCAACGAGATCGATCTTATGCTGGCCGGAATCCGATTTGAATTCCGCAGCCACCGCGTGCTGTTAATCATCGACGAGGCGAATCACCTTTCGATTGAGTGCTTTGAGATATTGCGAGAGCTTCTCGACCGGCCGCCATACTTCTCGCTTCTATTCGCCGGTTCGCACGACTTAAAGCGCAAATTCGACGAATTCAGCGCGACGCTTGAGCAGTGGAACTCCCGGATCATTGCCAAGGTGCGGCTGCCGGGATTGGAACGCGACGAAGCGCGGGGCATCATCGAGCGCGAAATCGGCGAGCTGCTCCGCGCACGCACCGCAGGGGAAGCGAAGCGGTTGACCGATAACCTGATTGCCAGCGCTACTGTCCGGGATGCCTTTGAAGGCAATCGCACGTACATCAACGTCCGGACGCTAACCAACGCGCTCGATCAAATCAAAGCCGCGGCGGCGGAGCGTTCGGTATCTGTGATCGACGGAGCAATAGTATGACCCAGCCCCTGAAAGTCGCTACTCGTGAGCAGATCGTCGCGCTGCTGGCGTTGTATTCGCGATGGCGGAACCATAGCCTTCCGGAACGCGCCGATCCGCGCGCTGCGCGGCTTGCCTGGGCATCGGGAAACCTGAATCGGAGCATCTCTTCCTTTTCAAACCTTTCGGGAGAAGAAGCGCGACATTTGATAGACCTCCTGAAGGACTCGATGGGACAGCCGTTGAACGAACGGCCCGATCCATGGCGGCGTGTGAATTGTCGAGATCGCGCTCAGGCAGCCGGCACGGCTGGGCGCCGCGGAGAAGCCTCTTCCTTGATCCATATGGCCAGTCCAGAGGATCTGGCGCGGGTTGAAGAGCTGATTTGCCGTCTGAAATGGACGCGAGAACGGTTCGAAGGATGGCTCAAATCCCCGCGTTCGCCTCTTCGCCCTTCAGGTCAGATAACGATCCGGACTGCAACTCAGGCAAACCGAGTTTATTGGGCGCTGAAGGCGATGCTGGTTCGCGCGGGCGGTTGGTGTGGAGGCGGTCGCCGCGAGACTTTCACCGAAGGCGCAAAGGTTCCGAAGCATTCGGACGTTGGAGCCGGACGGGGGCAAATGGCCTTGGGAGATTTTTGATTGGTGAGCCGAAGGATCGGCAGACCTCCGGTGGCATTGAGGTTTGAAGGGAACGGGCAAGCGTTGGTATCGCTTATCCGCACCTGGCGCAACGCGCTGGCTGGCACGCGAACGCGTAGCTCCCTGATTCAACGGGGCGTGCCTTACCGAGCCGTGAAGGCTCAGCTGGAGGATGAGAAAATGAAGAACAATGCATCTTCAAAACGCGCAGCTCCGCATCATGTTCCCATGTTTAACGCTGTGGAAATGACGCTCGTTGCAGCCTTTGTCAGAAGCACGGGGTTCGCCTATGAGATTCTCTCTGAGTGCGAAAATAGGGGCTACTTGCCCCTGAAATTGGTGGATCAACTCCTTGCAGCGAAATTCTTGGCGAGAACAGTGCTGGCGGCGCAAAAAGCTCAACGTTCTTATGGCGTTCCCGCGAGCGTACTGATCTCGATCGCGATGCAAGAGACCACCTTTGAAGCAAATCGATTGACCGAAAAAGCGAACGGTCCTGTTGAGTGGCCTGGTTGCGATTGCTGTTACTCTCCGGAGATCCACAAATGGTTCATGGAGAAAGCGGCCTTTCTGGCCGAATCGCGCCGGTACCGGAAGGCCATGAAATTGCTTCCCGATCTGGATGCATATGTGAAGAGAATCTACTCCCTCGGGCTGGGAGACCATCTGGACGCGCAAGATGTCCTCAACGATATCGACCATCATGATCTGAGGGAGTGCGATTTGGCGGCTCTTCGGCAGCCTGGAGAGTACAACAAGAAGGAGTTTGAAGCGGTGCGTGGCGAATCTGGCGCTGTGACCTTTGTAAATCCGCTCGCGAAGGCCCTGGTCGCGGTTCAGGGAAAGAATCTCTCAACTCCTTCCGAGAGCCAATTTTACCGAGAGGTTTGATTAGAATGAT
This sequence comes from Occallatibacter sp., assembly GCA_050014455.1. Taxonomy (GTDB): domain Bacteria; phylum Acidobacteriota; class Terriglobia; order Terriglobales; family Acidobacteriaceae; genus Telmatobacter. The sequence continues at coordinate 822 of JBEKDH010000262.1, read as the reverse complement.
AGATCTGAAGGTGTCAAGCCAAAGAAGGCCCTGCGAGGAACGGGGCCTTCTTTGTCGTCAGATTGACGGGCCTGGTTTTTGGGGCAAAAGTTTACTGAATGATAAAGGGGTTGGATTGGAGGCGATGGCAAGTCTGATAATTCGCAGGCTCGTTATTTTCTCGATTTGTTTTTGCGCTAGGATTTCGCTTGGATCGGCCGGAAACCGATCTTGCTTTTATCTATTACCTTCCTGAAATCAATAGGTTATAGAATCCAAACGAAAATCTTCCAGACCATTTCTTCAGTTGGCCTGTTTTTACGCATAACTTGTTGATTTTATTAGAGGCTTGTTTTCGCTAGGATTGCTTTACTCTCATGGAATGCCGGTATCCCGCCCCTTAAAAAGGGCAGGCTTGTGGCGGGATGATTCGGGCGTAAATGTTAGATTTGCCGCCGCTTATCCCGCGCTTTCCTGTCAGTTCCCGCCGATTCCCGCTACTCTCATAGAAATCCGGTACTCACACTGTAGAACCCCTCAAGCAGTTCTCGATCACGGCCTAGAATCTCGAAATGCACGACGGGATTGGGATGGGACATCGAAGCGGCCTCCTCTTGAATAAATGTGACGCCAATCTACACGATTGGGGCGCCGGAATCCAATGGAATACCGGAAAAATGAGAGGCTGCAAAAAAACTTCTCGAAACCCCTTGCAGATTATTACGGATTGCGATAGTCTTATTGCAGATTGCGATTCCGGTTCCAGCCGCAAGGCGAAACCATCGCAGGAAACAAACCAACGCCGGCAGAACGATTGTCTGCTGCTGGCTGTGAGCGGCTCCG
>JBEKDH010000261.1:0-9714 GCA_050014455.1 Occallatibacter sp. | reverse complement strand
CCTGTCCCGAAGCGTTCAGGCCTTCCTGCGCGTTCATGGCGCTGATCAGCGAGTTGTAGTCGCTCACCATGGTGTTCACGGTGCTCTCTACTCCGGCGTTGTAATTGCCGATCACCACCTGCACCTGCTCGAGCGTGTCGCCGGATTCCGTGGCGCTGGGCGCCAGCAACTGGAAGGTTACGCCGGGAATGAGATTGGCCACTGTGTTCGAGCCGCTGGCTAGGGTGACGCCGTCCACGACGATGCTGGCGTCCTTGGGGAGGACGCCGATGTTATAGCCTAGCGCGGTGTTGGAGTTGGTGACGTCGGTGATCGAATTGGCGCTGTAGACGATGCCTCCGGCTGCGCCCGACGTGCCCGATACCAGGCTCAGCTGGGAGCCCGTGGAATCGGTCAGTACGCTGGCGACAATTCCTGCCCCGGAGGAGTTGATGGCCTTGGCCAGCCCGGAGAGCGTGTTGTCGGACGAGGTGAGCGTGATGGTCTGGGGCGTGCCCGAGGCGCCCACCTGGAGCGTGATGGAGCCGGAGAGCGTGTCGGATGCGTTGGTGACCTTGTCGAGATAGCCGCTGGAGGTCTGGGCCAGATTGGTCACCGTCACTGCGTGCGTTCCGGCAACCGCGGAGTTGGTGGCCGAGGTCAGCTCCAGCACGTTGGTGTCGGAGCTGGAGCCGGTCTTCTGCGACAGCACGCCCGTCGCCTCGGTCAATGAACTCATGTCGTTCGAGAGGTTGGAGAGCAGCGTTCCCAGGCTGGAGATGGCCGTGTCCTGGCCTTCCAGCGCGGTCAACTGCGTCTTCCAGGGCGTCTCCACATTCTGCAGATTGCCCACGATCTGGGCCACGGTCGAACTCACATCGAATCCAGCCCCGCTGGTTGGCGACCCGAAATTCAGTCCTACTACTCCGCCCATCGCACTCTCCCTCAAAAAACTCAAGCAGCCGGGGAACCAACCGCCGCCGGACTGGGTTGGAAGCCTCTTATAAGCTTTCGGAAAGCCACAGAAAAGCTCTGCCGCGCAATCAACTTATCGGCTTTGGACGGGCATGGCATTAGCAGCTTGCGGTGAAAGTCCCAATTGCTTAAGACTTCCCTCGGGGGCTATTGGTTCCTGCATAAATAATGTCCTTGCGCCGTTTGTATGGGACTCCGTATTGAGCTTGTGGAATCCCATTTCCCCGCGCTGAAGCGCGGGGCTAACCAACTCTGCGCCCCCGGCGCGTCTATGCGGACATTACTTATGCGGTGCTCAATAAAGCTCAGCGTTGATTCTATTGCGTTTGCGGCACGACTGAAGTCGTGCCCTTTCAAAACTCGACTTTCTCCACAGGCTGTTAGCAGCTTTTTCAAAGCCGGAGATTCCCTCCGGGCTTTCTGTTTGTTCACGGACGCAAAGAAGGGCGTCCTTGCGGACGCCCTTCCCCGGTTAGCGGCTTTACGCCGGATTAGTCCATCCCAGCGGCGAAGACCCGCTGTTGGGAACCCTGAATTTGCTCCATCCCAGCGACAACGACCGGCCGCTGGGAACCCCGAAGTTACTGGAGCAGTTTGACCACTTCCTGCTGCATGGAGTTGGCCTGGGCCAGGGCGGAGATGCCCGTCTGGCTCAGAATCTCGTACTTGGACATGTTGGAGGTTGCCGAGGCATAGTCGGTAGCTTGCACCGCGTTCTGCGCCGATTGCACGTTTTCCTGCTGGGTGCTGAGCACCTGGCTGACTGAGCTCAGCGTGTTGATCATGGCGCCGATGTAGCCGTCCTGCGCCGCCACGTCGCTGATGGCTGTGTTCAGATCGCCCAGGGCTGCCTGCGCGCTGGCGGCAGTGGTCAGATCGGTCTGGCTGAGCGACTGGCCGGCCGCGTCGGAGTAGCTGATGGTAGCTGTTCCGCCGGTGCCGTTCAGGTCGTTCGACAGGCCCTTGGTCAACGGGGTTGTGGTGTTGGCGCCGGTGCTGGTGTCGGCAACCGAGCCGCTGATTCCGACGCTGTAGTACGCGGAGGAAGTGACGCTCTGGTTGGGGGTGCTCCAGACCAGAGGCGCATTGGTGTCGGTGGCATCCAAAGCTGCGGATACGGTGGGCGTAGTGTTGAAATCGGCGGAGTTGGCCGAGGCAAAGGTCATTGCCGTTCCCGCCGAGTTGAGCGTGGCCGTGATGCCGTAGTTGCCTGCGTTGATGGTCTGCGCCAGTTCGGTCATGGTGGCGGTTCCCGGCGTCGAAGTGGTTGCAGCGGTGCCGAGCGTAATGCTCTCCGTGCCGATGGTGAGAGTGCCGGACAGCGTATCGGTGGACGCCGATGGAGCAGCCGCCGTGGATATCGGCAACGACAATGTTCCCATGGTGGTGGAATTGGCGGCGTTGCCGGTGGTTGGCGTGCCCGTCAGCGAAAGTGAGGTCGAGGTTACGCCGGTGGAGTAAAGCATTGGCGCTGCGCTGCCGGTAGCAGCCGTCGTCGCGATGGTCATGACCGTACCGGCGGAATTCACCGTGGCATGGAGCAAGAGAGCCGCGGTTGTAACGGTTGCGGCGTTGATTTGTTTCGCCAGGTTGGCCAGGGTGTCGGTTGTGCCTGTGGTTCCCAGGGTATAGGCAGTCTGGGTCCCGTTGGCGCCTGTTAGTTCGAGGGTGCCCCCGGTCAGGGTGTCGTTCGCATTGCTCACCGACACCGTGCCCAACGTCGCAGCGGCGCCGCCGATGGCGATGAAGTTGGTTTGCGCCACCACGGCGGTGCCCGTTGTCGGGCCGCTGTCCTGGACCTGGCTATGGGTGCCAACGGACATGACCGAGCCGGCCGCCAGGCCGGCTGTTTGAGTAAACGTCACCATGGTGCCGGCGGCGTTGAGAGTTTCCGTGAGGCCCGCGAGGCCAATGGTCGTCGTTTGCCCAGCGTTCGCAACGAACTGCGTCAGCGTTTGGCCGTCCAGGTTGATGGAACCTGCCGTGCCGCCTGTTGCCGCGGTGAAACTGAGAACACCGGTGAGCGTATCGTTGGCCGAGGCAGCCGACAGAGTGCCGGCCACGGCGTTAATTACGGTTTGCGGGCCCACGGCGGCGCCGAGGGTAACCACGGACGGAGCAACCTGCGCGTCGGTGATGTTGGTTCCGGCGACGGTGACCGCGGAGTCGGCCGAGGTCAAGGTCATGATCGTGCCGGCTGCGTGGGTTCCGGTGCCGTTGGTGGTGGACCCGGTGTTGGTGGAGGCGGTGACCCCATAGCCGGCGGCGTTGATGGTGGCCTGCAGGTTGGCCAGCGTGTCGGTGGAGTTGGCGATGCCCAGTGTAATTGCGTGGGTTGCTCCGTTGGAGCCTACGATATTGAGCGTGCCGCCCAGCGTATCGCTGGCTTGGGAGACGGTTACGGTGCCCACCTCGCCGGCGCCATTGGTGTAACCGGCGGCGGCGGAGTTGTTGTTGACGCCGACGCCCGCGCCGGAGATGATGATGCCGGTGTCATTCGTTGTAGTCTGGAGAGCGCTGTTGGCGTCATTGGCGGCCACAGCCGTTCCGGTCGCCGCGGTTCCGGCGTTTGCAGCCGTTCCGAAGGTGGCGGTCAAGCCCAGGCCCGAGTTGTTGATGGCGCTGATCAGCCCCTGCGCGGTGTTGGAGTAGTTGGTGCCCGCGCCCACGGCGATATTCGCGGTGGAGGCAACCGCCGAGCCGTTGGCCCCCTTGCTCAGATAGTTGACGGCAACCGTGGTGGTGGCCGTGGTGGCGCCCAGCGTATCGGTGACGGCCGCATTCTTGCCGCTGCTCGACAGGTCGATGAACACGTTGTTGGTGCCGTTGCTGTAGGCCATGGTGCCGCTGGTGTCGCCCACGTTCGAGGCCGACAGGGAGCGGATGTTCAGCGCGGAGATCGAGGAACCCTGCGCCGATGAGTCGCCGGTATAGATGTTGGTGTTGGAGTTGAAGACCTGCTCCTGGTTATAAGTGGTGGTGGAGCCGATGTTCGAGACTTCCGAGAGGATCGACTGGTATTCCTGGTTTGCGGCCAGGTCCTGGGTCGAGTTGAGGGTGCCGTTGGAGGCTTCGGTAGCCAGCGTAACGGCCCGGTTGAGCAGGCTTGTGACTTGCGAGAGCGCGCCATCGGCAACCTGCAGCAGGCCCACGCCTTCGGTGGCGTTGGTTTGCGATTGCATCAGGGCTTGCTGGTTGGCCTGCAGGCCGTTGACCAGCGAAAGGCCTGCCGCGTCGTCCGCAAGACACCCAGGGACATGGGGTTCTCCTTGTAGATGCGTGGATTTGCGGCCCGTCCCCGTGAGTGCCCCCATTTTTGTTCAACCCTGGGTTGCTGCTTCCGGAGCGGTAACCGCCGCATCTTGCCCGTTCTTCGGCATGGGAGTTATGGACTTTATCAAACCGCCTTTTGTGTTCAGCCGGGGACAGTTTTCCATTTCGGTTCTAATTCTTTAACTTTTCCCTTGGCCTGCCGATAACACCGCCAAAGGAGTCTCTGGGCCATGATCGAACTTACCCGGCTGAACGGCACGCGGATGGTGGTCAACAGCGACCTGATCAAGACCGCCGAGGCTTCGCCCGACACCATGCTTACCTTGATTAACGGCGAAAAACTGATTGTGCGGGAACCCTGCGCCGAGGTGACGGAGCGGGTGCTCGAATACCGTGCCCGCCTGCTGGCCGCGGTGGCCCGGCGCCTGCCCTCCTGGGTGGACTTGCAAAACGTCGTCTCCATCGCCAGCCTGGATGTCTCCGGGCAGGCCAACGCGCCGCCGGGGTCTCAGCGGCTCGATCGCGAGGCCGGCCGCTGAACGCGGGAAACCGGCGCCGCCGCACTCGGCTTGTGAAGGAGCCTGGCATGAAGAGGGCGAATCGTGGATAAGGCGAGCATCGGCGGAGTGCTGCTGGCGATTGCCGGCATTGTGGCCGGGTTGCTGCTGGACGGTGGCAACCTGGGCCAGATCCTGCAGCCGACCGCGGCCCTGATCGTCTTCGGCGGCACGCTGGGCGCGGTGCTGCTACAGTTTCCCCTGACTACCGTGATAGCCGCATTCCGCAACCTGGCGAACGTTTTTGCCGCGCCGCGGAGGGAGAACGACGAACTCATCGGCTTACTGCTGTCGTTCGCCAACAAGGCCCGGCGCCAGGGCGTGGTGAGCCTGGACGCCGACTTGCAGGCCATTCAGGATCCGTTTCTGAAGCGCTCCCTGACGCTGGCCGTGGACGGCACCGAGCCCAGCGACCTGCGCAAGATCATGCGCGTCAGCCTGGACTCGACGATGGAGCGCGAAGAACGGCTGCCCATGGTCTTCGAATCGGCGGGAGGATTCTCGCCCACCATCGGCATACTTGGCGCGGTGCTGGGATTAATTCAGGTGATGCAGCATTTGGACAATATGCAGGAGGTGGGCCGGGGCATCGCGGTGGCCTTTGTAGCCACCATTTATGGGGTAGGCCTCGCCAATCTCTTCTTTCTGCCGTTTGCCGGCAAGATGCGCATCCGCATCCACGACGGACAGCAGCGCCGCGAGATGATGCTGGAAGGCGTGGTCTCCATTCTGGAAGGCATGAATCCGCGCATGCTGGAGGTGAAGCTGGCCGGCTTTCTGGACGACGACGGCCGCGGCAAGAAGGAACGGGCGGCATGATGCGGGAGCGGCGCAAGAGCAACCTGAGCCGGGACCGCTGGCTGGTCTCGTATGCCGACTTCATCACCCTTCTGTTCGCGTTCTTCGTTGTTCTGTATGCGTCGTCCCAAGCCGACAAGAAGAAGCAGGCGATGGTCTCGGAGTCGATCGAGACCGCTTTCCGCGCGCTGGGCCTCTTTGCCGATACGACGCGCCACCCAAGGGCCAACAGCAGCGCCGGCCAGGGGACCGAGGCGCCGGCGATGCCCATGAATATCGTCATGGGGGAGGATGTGCTGGCGCCCGCCAAGGTCAAAGAAGACCTGGAACATATCCGCGAGGAACTCGAACAGACGCTCTCCAACCAGGTTGCGCAGCACACGGTTTCCATCAAGATGGGCCGGGACGGGCTGGTCATCAGCCTACGTGAGGCGGGCTTCTTCGACTCCGGCTTGGCGACGCCCAAGCCCGAGTCGCTCGCCACCCTCCGCCAGATCGCAACCTCGCTGGGCCGCACCGCTTACGACCTGCGCATCGAGGGACACACGGACAACATTCCCATCCACACTGCCGAATTCGATTCCAACTGGGAACTCTCGGCGGCCCGCGCCACGCACATTGCCCGCATCTTCCTGGACATGAAGGCCATGCCTCCAGAGCGAATCTCGGCCGCTGGATACGCCGAGTTCCACCCCGTGGCCAGCAACGATACAGCGGAGGGCCGCGCCGAAAACCGCCGCGTCGATCTGGTGGTGCTGCCACGCACCAAGATCGACTTTTCCGCACCCGGCCTGCCCCAGCCAACCGGCGCCTGGCGCAAGATCACGGACGGTGATTGAGCGCTCAAGGCGACAAGACCCCGGCCCCGTCCACGCCATAATGCGGTTCTCGAACTTGCGGATTGAAGCTGCTTGCTTGAATCGTACCTTGGAGTTGTGTGGCGCTTTTCCTCTCCCGCTCGCAATATTGGATGAAAGGGGAAAAGCGATGCTTCTCGTTTGCCGCGCGCTCTGCCGCAGCCTGCGTGCGCCAAGGGCGCTCTCCTATAACGGAAGAATCAAACAGAACATTTGTGCGATTGAAGTTTTTTCGATCACCATCGGACTCACGGTCAGCATAGTTTTGCGCCGATCCGGTATCGAATGAAGAGGTTGCAAGAATGCAAGCCTGCGGAGATTACGACAGTGCCAACCTATCCAGACCGATCGTAACCGGATCTTTATTTCAATTCACACATTGTTCACATATTGGTTGTTACAATTCTGCGTATCCCTCCACACCTTCCCCATAGGGCGCGGCAGATGCCGCTGTGTTCTTGAATTCGTGCGGTGTTTTCAAGAACGAAAGGAGTGTTCCAATGGGTTTCCAACGTCATAATTCCGGTTTGCACCTCGATACGCCCGCAAGTCCGTCGCCAAGCACATGCTCCTGCACAACCGCAGCGAATGCGCCCGACGGCCCGACCAAGTCCGCCTGCTTCAACAGCGTCGCGGCAATCGTGCTGGTGGCGTTTTGCGCTCTGTTTTGCTCCCCGGCTTCGGCCCAGGCGGCCGCGCATCTCTCCAGCGTCACCGGAAACGGAAACTTCGGCTCCGAAGCAATCGGGAGCAAAAGCGCTACAACGATTACATACACCTTCACTTTTAGCACCGCAGGGACGATTGCCGCCCCGGTTGTAACAACCATGGGTGCGACCGGCCTGGACTTTGCCGATGCCGGCACCGGAACCTGCACCACCAACGGAACCAGCTACAACTACACCGTGGGCGCCACCTGCACCGTGATTATGAGCTTTACGCCGCAGTATTCCGGACCCCGCTATGGCGCGGTAACTCTCTATTCGGAGACGGAGCCGATTGCCACCGGCTATGCGCAAGGCACGGGAACGGGTCCGCAGGTGAACTTCCTGCCCGGAACCGGGAGCACGTTGAAAACGACTAATACGCTGTATGGGCCATACTCTCTTGCGGTGGATGGCAGCGGCAATATCTATACCGTCAATCAGATTATCGGTACTACTACCGATCAGGTGTTGAAGGAGACGCCATCGGCGGGCGGCTATACCGGGAGTATAGTGGCCAACAATTCGAACGGTCTGGCTGATGCATCTTCTGTCGCGGTCGATGGGAATGGCAGTGTATATATTGCAGACCCCTACGCCGGTGCTGTCTTCAAGGAGACGCCGGCGGCGGGCGGCTACGTGCAAAGTGTAGTGGCTCAGAGCGCCTATTACTGGGGGGTGGGATCGAACCTGCTGATGAATCCCGCCGGGGTCACAGTGGATGGGAGCGGCAATGTCTATATTCTCGATGGCGGCGCCAATCAAGTGCTGAAAGAGACGCTATCGGCGGGCAGCTATGTCGAAAGCGTGGTGATCGCATCCGGCGGAGTGAATGAAGGCAGCGCGGGCGGGTCAACCGGGATCGCGGTGGATGGAAGCGGCAATGTCTATGTTTCCGATACCAACAACAACAGGGTGTTGAAGGAGACGCCGTCGGGCAGCAGTTACACGCAGAGCGTAGTGGCCAGCGCAGCCTCCGGCGGGCTGAGTTATCCCATGGGTCTTGCGGTGGACGGCAACGGCAACCTCTATGTCGTCGATAATGGGAACAGCCGGATTGTAAAAGAGACGCTTTCCGCTGGCAGTTACACACAGAGCACGGTTTCGGTCGGCGGCTTGTCCTATGTTTTTGCAGTCGCGCTTGCGGAAAACGGCAACCTCTATATTGGCAATGTTAGCCCCGATGAAATCCTGGAGATAGATACCTTCGATCCTCCCACCGTGAGTTTTGCAACCACGGAAAACGATTCGGGGAGCAGCAGCGACAGCCCGCAAACGGTTACTGTGGAAAACATCGGCAATGCGGCGCTGACGTTTTCGGCGCTGAGCTATCCAACCGATTTCCCCGAGGGCGGCTCGGTTGCGACCGACTGTAAATCAACCACCTCGGTGAACGCGAATGGAAGTTGCACGCTGACCATCGACTTCAAGCCGACCACCTCGCTGGGCGGCAAGACATCTCTCGCGCTGAGCGAGAACATTACGCTGAAAAACAACGAGTTCAATGTTGCGGGAAGCCAACAGCTAGTCGGGGTCACGGGAACGGAGACAGCGGCTCCATCGCAAACCGCCACGCCTGTCCTTTCATCACCAACCGGAACCTATACCGTTTGGCTATCGGTCACCATCTCCGATTCCACAACCGGAGCGGCGATCTACTACACCACCGACGGCTCGACACCGACGGCCAGCTCCGCCAAGTATACCGGCGCGATTACGGTATCCTCCTCCGAGACCCTCCAGGCCATCGCTGTCGCCACCGGTTATACCAGCAGCGCGGTAGGCTCGGCAACCTACACGCTCAACCTGCCCCAACTCCCGCCGCCTTCCATCTCGCCGGCGGCCGGTACTTATGCCACGGCGCAGACAGTCACCATCAGCAATAACCCCAATATTGATCCCTTAGCGTCGATTTACTACACGACTAACGGCTCGGCGCCAACCCCCAGTTCAACCCTGTACGGCGGCCCTATCACGGTGTCGGCGACCGAGACCATCGAGGCTATTTCTGTGTGGCCTAACACCACCAACAGCGCGGTAGCGTCGGCGGCATACACCATCAACGCCAATGCAACTCCCACCGCCACGCCGACTTTCAGCCCAGTTGCCGGTACATATACTTCGGCACAGACGGTGACCATCAGCGACACAACATCCGGCGCAACGATCTACTACACCACCAACGGGACCACGCCCACTGCGTCGTCCACCAAGTACACGGGCGCGATCACGGTCTCGTCCACCGGAACCATCGAGGCCATTGCCATAGCTAGCGGCGACACCGCCAGCGCGGTTGGCTCGGCGGCTTACACCATCAACTTACCGGAGGCGGCCACACCGACCTTCAGCCCCGCGGCGGGTACCTATAGCTCAGCGCAGACGGTAACCATCAGCGACGCGACAAGCGGCGCGACGATCTACTACACCACAAACGGAACTACGCCGACGGCCAGCTCGACCGTTTATTCGGGCGCAATCACGGTCTCTGCTTCTGAGACGCTGGAGGCCATCGCCACGGCTAGCGGCTATTCGGCGAGCGCTGTAGGCTCGGCGGCTTACACCCTCTCGCCG
>JBEKDH010000260.1:0-6125 GCA_050014455.1 Occallatibacter sp. | reverse complement strand
ACAACGTGCAGTTGACGGTGGAGCTGATTACGCCGGTAGCTCTCGAAAAGGGCCTGAGGTTTGCGATCCGCGAGGGCGGCCGCACGGTGGGCGCGGGCACGGTGAGCGAGATTATCAAGTAACAGGGACTAAGGGACTAGGGACTAAGGGACTAAGGGCGGCCAGGATGGCCCGCGCACAATCATAGCGGTTTTGCTAGTCCCTAGTCCCTCAGTCCCTAGTCCCTAAGAAGGGAAGTCATGGTAGGACAAAGAATACGCATCCGGTTGAAGGCATACGACTATCGCGTGCTTGACACCTCGACCGGCGAGATTGTGGAGACGGCCAAGCGCACCGGAGCAACGGTGGCCGGCCCCATCCCCTTGCCGACGATCAAGAACAAGTACTGCGTGCTGCGTTCGCCGCACGTGGATAAGAAGTCGCGCGAGGCCTTCGAGATTCGGACGCACAAGCGGCTGATCGACATTCTCGAACCGACGCAGCAGACGGTGGACGCGCTGATGAAGCTCGACCTTCCGGCCGGCGTCGATGTCGAGATCAAGGCGTTTGAGAAGTAGCCGTTAGCTATTAGCTCTTAGCTTTTAGCTTGTTCGAGCGGAAGCGGGGCGTGACGGCAGATCGAAGTTCCTAAGTATGCCGGGTAAGCGAAGAGCTTTCTCCGGCACTGGGCAAGCTAAGAGCTAAAAGCTAACGGCTAATAGCTCGCAAGAGATTCCGGCAGTGCGATGAATTCAACATCGCATGATGAGGCGAGGAAGAGATGGCAGTTACAGGGATTCTGGGCAAGAAGATCGGCATGACGCAGGTCTTCGACGAAAAGGGCGATGTGCATCCGATTACGGTGCTGCAGGCGGGCCCGTGCGTGATTACGCAGTTGAAGACGCTGGCCAGGGACGGCTACGAAGCCGCGCAGATCGGGCTGGTGGAGTTCGTCAAGGACAAGAACGTGACCAAGCCGCAGAAAGGGCATTTCGCCAAGACGGAAGCGCCGCCGGTCAAGGTCATCAAGGAAGTGGCTCTCGAGCTCGACGCCGAGGGCGCGCTGGCTACCAAAGCTGGCGACCGGGTTCTGGTGGACATCTTCGCGGAGGCCAAGTTTGTGGATGTGATTGGCACCTCGAAGGGCCGGGGCTTTGCCGGCGTGGTGCGGCGTCACCATTTCGGCGGCGGCCCCAAGTCGCACGGGCACATGTTCCAGGTGCAGGGATCGATTGGCGCATCGAGCTTTCCGTCGCGAGTCTTTCCTGGCCAGCGCATGCCGGGCCACATGGGCGCCGAGCAGGTAACGGTGCGGAATCTGCGCATCCGGGGCATCGACATCGAGGAGAATCTGCTGATGGTCGAGGGCGCCGTGCCCGGATCGCGCGAGGGCTATGTGCTGATCTCGAAGGCCAAGACCCCGCCGCGCGAGCGCCGCGGCTTTGCCGGGAGCGGGACGGTCGATCCTTTGAAGGCCTCGAAGAAGGCTGGCGGCAAGAGAAAGTAACGAGCTTTCAGCTATTTGCTCTTAGCTTTTAGCTGATTGTTGCAGGTACCGGGTTGATTGCTTCAACCCAGCAGAGCTAAGAGCTAAAAGCTAATAGCTAAAGGCTCGCAGGAAGAAGACGATGGCAAACGTGGATGTACTGAATTTGAACGGCGAGAAGGTGGGCTCGATCGAGCTGGCGGACGCGCTTTTTGCGCCCGGCCAGGTGAACGAGGCGCTGCTGTGGGAGGCGGTGAAGCACTACCGCGCCGCGCTGCGCCAGGGCACGCACAAGACCAAGAGCCGCACCGAGGTCGCTGGTTCCGGCAAGAAGTTGTGGAAGCAGAAGGGCACGGGCCGGGCGCGCATCGGATCGGTGCGCTCGCCGCTGTGGCGCCATGGCTACACGGTGCATGGACCGCAGCCGCGCAGCTACGAGTACGCCTTTCCGCGCAAGAAGCTGCTGGGCGCGCTGCGCTCGGCGCTGGCCTCCAAGCTGGCTGACGGCAAGCTCACCATCGTGGATACGCTGGAGCTGGCCGAAGCCAAGACCAAGGCCTACCGGGAGGCGCTGGACAAGCTGGCAGTGACGCGTACGGCTCTGCTGGTGGAGAACGGCAAGACGCTCAGCCATGCGCTGCTGATGGGCACGCGCAACCTGGAAGGCGTGGAGCTGGTGCTCAACAACGAGGTGCATCCCTACGATCTGCTGCGCTATGAGCGGGTCATCTTTTCAACCTCCGCCATCGAGCAGCTTACCGGGATGCTGGAGAAGAATGTTTCGAAGCGCAGGCGCGCCGCGCAGACGGAGGCAGCGTAATGGCCACACTTTACACCGTGATTCGCCGCCCCCTGATTACCGAGAAGGGGCTGAACGTAAAGGAGACCGAGGGGACGCTGGTATTCGACGTCGCCCCCGAGGCTACCAAGACCGAGGTCAAGCAGGCCGTGGAGAGCCTTTTCAAGGTGAAGGTTTCCACGGTTCGGACCGCCAACGTGGTGGGCAAGGAGCGCCGCAGGGGCAAGTACGCGGGCTTCAAGCCGGACTGGAAGAAGGCTTACGTCCGGCTGAAGGCCGGCGAGAAGCTGCCGGAATATGTGAGCAACCTGTAAGGCAGCTCTCAGCTATTAGCTGTTAGCTGACTCGGCGGGAGAGCAAGTTTTGGAGTTTTACGCGGAAGTTCGATGAGCAGGACGAGCTAGGGGCTGATAGCTAAAAGCTAATAGCTCGTCAAGGACAAAGACGATGCCAATCAAGACATACAGACCGACCACCTCGACGCTGCGGTTTCAGACCACGCTGGTGAACGACGACCTGACGACGGATAGGCCGCACAAGCCGCTTTTGGCGGTCAAGCAGCGCACCGGCGGACGCCGCAACACCGGCGACCTGACCATCCGCCATCAGGGCGGCGGCCACAAGCAGAAGCTGCGGTTGATCGACTTCAAGCGCGAGAAGTACGGAGTGCCGGGACGGGTGGCGACCATCGAGTACGACCCCAACCGCTCGGCGCGCATTGCGCTGGTGCATTACGCCGACGGCGAGAAGCGCTACATTCTGCAGCCGGTAGGGCTGAAAGTGGGCGCGACGGTAACCTCGGGACCGGAAGCGGACATTCTGGTGGGCAATGCGCTGCCGCTCAAGAACATTCCCTCGGGCACGACGGTTCATGCCATCGAATTGCGGCCGGGCAAGGGCGCGCAGATGGCGCGTTCGGCGGGAACGCAGGCGCAACTGGTGGCCAAGGAGGGCGATTACGCGCTGCTCAAGCTGCCCTCGGGCGAGACCCGCAAGGTGCTGGCCGATTGCATGGCGACCATTGGCCAGGTAGGCAACACGGACCATGAGAATGTGTCCATTGGCAAGGCGGGACGCAATCGCTGGAAGGGGATTCGCCCCGCCAATCGCGGCGTGGTGATGAACCCCGTGGATCACCCGCACGGCGGCGGCGAGGGCAAGACCTCGGGCGGCCGTCATCCCGTGACCCCGTGGGGCCAGCCGACGCGCGGCTACAAGACGCGCAACAACAAGCGGACGGATGCGTTTATCGTCAGCCGCCGGGCGAAGTAGAGAGGCAGCTTTTAGCTATGAGCTTTCAGCTTCTAGCTACGCTGCGGAACACGAAGATCGAGGCAATAGCTTGGCGGTTAGTTTGGGCAGGAAAAAGCTAACAGCTAAAAGCTAAGAGCTAGGAGCTGGTTTTTATGGCACGTTCGACAAAGAAGGGCCCATTCGTGGATGCGCACCTGACCGTGAAGGTGGAGGCGTTGAACCGGGCCAACGACAAGAAGGTGTTGAAGACGTGGTCGCGGCGCTCGACGATCTTTCCCGAGTTTGTGGGCCACACGATCGCCGTCCACAACGGCAAGAAGTTCATTCCGGTGTATGTGACCGAGAACATGGTGGGGCACAAGCTGGGCGAGTTCGCGCCCACCCGCATCTTCAAGGGGCACACCGGGGGCAGCAGCAAGACGGCCGAGGCGAGCGCCAAGCCAAGGTAGGGACTATATAGGGACCAGGGACTGCGCGGCAGAGGCAGTCCGTGGCCGAGATTGAGGATAGACACATGGCAGTCGAGACAAGGGAATACCGGGCCGAGGCCAAGTTCCAGCGCGTGTCGCCGCAGAAGGCGCGGCTGGTGCTGGACCTGATCAAGGGCCGGGGAGTCGAGGAGGCGCTCACCGTCGCGGCCTTCACCAAAAAGCGCATCGCCCCGGTGATTCACAAGCTGTTGACCTCGGCGGTGGACAACGCCAAGTACGTCTCCGGCGAGCAGGGGATCGATCTGGACGTGGACAACCTCTACGTCAAGCAGGCCCTGGCCAACGACGGACCGCGCATGAAGCGCATCCGGCCAGCGCCCATGGGGCGGGCCTTCCGCTACCAGCGCAGGCTGACGCACATTGTTCTTTCAGTGGCCGAGCGAGCGGTGGCAGAGAGTCTGGTTACCAGGGTCGAGGAGCCGAAGACGGCTGGCAAAACGGCAGGCAAGGCGCCGATCAAGGCAGTAGGGGCAACCAAGAAGGCCGGCAAGAAGGCCTAGAGGGTTTTGAGAGGAAAGCATGGGACAAAAGGTCCATCCATACGGATTCCGGCTGGGAGTGAACAAGCCGTGGCGTTCGCGCTGGTTCTCGGAGCGCGACTATGACAAGCTCCTGGTTGAGGATGTGAAGCTGAAGGCGGAGTTGCGCGAGAAGCTGAAGGCCGCCGGCGTCAGCTCGGTAGAGATCGAGCGGCCGGGCAACAAGCTGCGCTTTCTCATCCGCACCGCCCGGCCGGGCATCGTGATCGGCCGCAAGGGCGCGGAGATCGACAAGCTCAAGACGGAGCTGGGCAAGCGCACCAACCGCGACGTGTTCATCGACATCATCGAGGTGAACAAGCCGGAGCTGGACGCGCAACTGGTTTCGGAGAACATCGCCCTGCAACTGGAGAAGCGGGTCAGCTTCCGGCGGGCGATGCGCAAGAGCGTCGATTCGGCGCTGCGCTTCGGCTGCAAAGGGATCAAGGTGCGCGTTTCCGGGCGCTTGAACGGCAACGAGATCGCGCGCTCGGAGTGGTATCTGCAGGGGCGGCTGCCGCTGCATACGCTCCGTGCCGACATCGATTATGGCTTTACCGAGGCGAATACGACGTACGGCGTGATCGGCGTGAAGACTTGGATCTATCGCGGCGACATCTATGAGCAGAAGCGCCGCCAGACGCCGCCGGTGGGCACCAGCGTGTTTTAAGAGCAGGGACTACGGGCTAGGGACTAGGGACTAGGAAATACGGTCCCGTTCGCTGGTTCAATGGTTGACGGTAGTTGAGATTTGCGGTAAGCGGGCCGGGAAGTGAATCGTGACGGGACGGAACTAGTCCCTAGTCCCTATTCCCTAGTCCCTGCCTTTTGAGGGTTTTCGCTATGTTGATGCCAAAGAAGGTGAAGTTCCGCAAGCAGCAGAAGGGCAAAAGGCGCGGCAAGGCATGGCGCGGGTCGTCCTTGTCTTTTGGCGAATACGGGTTGAAGGTGCTGGAGTGCGGGTACATCACCGACCGGCAGATCGAGGCCAGCCGTATCGCCATGACCCGGTTTATCAAGCGCGGCGGCAAGATCTGGCTGCGCCTGTTTCCGGACAAGCCGATCACCAAGAAGCCGGCCGAGGTCCGCATGGGTTCGGGCAAGGGCGCGCTGGACCATTGGGTGGCCGTGGTGCGGCCAGGCAAGATCCTCTTCGAGATGGAGGGGGTGGCTCCCGAAGTCGCGCAGGAGGCCATGCGCCTGGCGTCGAACAAGTTGCCGCTCAGGACCAAGTTTGTGATGCGGCCGGGTGCGGAAAAGACGGTAGCGGCGGCGCCGGCGACGGAGTAGAGACGCAGCTTTTGGCTATTAGCCTCTGGCTCTTGGCCCTTTGCGCTGCAACGAAGGGCAACGCATGCGCAGGACGAAGCTAAGAGCTGAGAGCTAATACCTAAAGGCTAGGAGCTGAGAAGAGATGGAACTCGAAAAGATTCGCAGTTTGAGCGACGAGGAACTGGCGCACCAGGAGAAGACAAGCTCCGAGCAGCTTTTCCGGCTTCGCTTTCAGGTCTCGCTGGGGCAGAGCGACGGAGTGAAGAAGCTCCGCCAGTTGCGCAAGGAGATCGCGCAGATCAAGACCGTGGCCCGCGAGCGCGAGC
>JBEKDH010000259.1:0-4580 GCA_050014455.1 Occallatibacter sp. | reverse complement strand
ATGTACTCCGATGGCTCTCCATCGATCAGATCGCCGAGATGGCCAAGACCGCCGTAATTTCAGGCGGCATGCTTCCTAAGTTGAGCGCCTGCCGCGAGGCTCTATTGAACGGCGTAAAGCGCGTTCGCATTTTACCCGCTGAGGCTGCCGGATCGTTGCCCGACCTGTGCAGTTCCCGCGTAGCATACGGCACCGAAGTGATGGTGGCCTAAGGAGAAGAAATGACCAAGCTCGAAGAAATCCAAGCCGCAGAGGCGCGGCTCCTCATTCATACTTACGATCGCTTTCCGGTTTTGTTTGTCGCGGGCGAAGACGTCCACTTGATCGACGAAAACGGCAACCGCTATCTCGACCTGCTGAGCGGCATCGGCGTGAACGCGCTGGGCTACGGCAGCAAGGTGATTGAAGATGCCATCGCCAAACAGAGCCGCACGCTGATCAACGCCTCGAACTACTACTTCAACGATAAGCAGGTGGGGTTGGCCGAGCGGCTTACCGAGCGCACCGGCATGGACCGCGCATACTTCTCCAACTCCGGCACCGAAGCCGTGGAGGCCGCACTCAAGCTGGCGCGCGCCCACGCCGGCGTTCTGCGCGAAGAGGGCAGGCAGATCGGAACCAAGTTTCTGGTTCTGGAGCAGAGCTTTCACGGCCGCACCTTCGGCTCGATCTCGGCCACGCATAAGGAGAAGTATCGCTTGCCCTTCGCCCCGGTCGTTCCCGGATTCGAGTTTGTGAACTTCAATGATGTGGACGATCTGCGCGCCAAGTTCTCCAATGAAGTTTGCGCCATACTCCTCGAAGCCATCCAGGGCGAGGGCGGCGTCCGCCCGCTGACGCAGGAGTTCTTCGCCGAGGCCCGCGCGCTGGCCGATTCAACCGGCGCTCTGATCATCGTGGATGAGATTCAGGCGGGAATGGGCCGCACGGGAAAGTGGTGCGCCTACCAGCACTTCGGCATTCAGCCTGACATCACGATGCTGGCCAAGCCTCTGGCCGGAGGCATTCCCATAGGCGCCACGCTCTGCACCAACGAGGTTGCCCGCGCCTTCCATGCGGGAATGCACGGCACCACCTTTGGCGGAGGCCCGCTGGCCTGCGCTGTCGCCGTCGCCGTCATCGACGACATCGAAGAGAACCATCTTCTCGAACATGTTGTCGAGGTGGGCGATTACTTCCAGGATCAGTTGCGCTTGCTGGCCGAGCGCCATTCGTACGTCGTCGATGTGCGCGGCAAGGGGCTGATGATCGCCGCCGAACTCAACTCCGCCGACCTGGCGAAGCACGCTGTGACCGAAATGCTGAAGCGCCATATCATCATCAACTGCACCAGCGATTCGGTGCTGCGCTTCCTGCCGCCCTACATCTTCGAGCGCGCCCATGTGGACATCACCATTGCGGCGCTGGACGCAGTCTTCACCGAGTATGCGAGCGCAGGCGCGGATCAGGCCGTCGCCGTGGCCGCGGGAGGAACCAACCATGGCTAGCAGAGGAACCATCGAACGCCCGGCCGCGGCCGTGCCCGTTCAAAAAGACCCCGATATTCTTGCCGCCGCAGCGCGGCTGGCCGGCGAAGATATGTGTTCCGTTGGCGATCTATCGAGCGCCGAAGTGCGCGCCATCCTGAAGCTGGGTCACGAGGTCAAGCGCAACCCGCGCGAGTACCGCCATGCCCTGGACGCCAAGCAGATGGTGCTGATGTTCGAGAAAGCCAGCCTGCGCACGCGCCTCAGCTTTGAGACCGGCATCAACACCATGGGCGGCAACGCCATCTTCGTCGATTGCACCAGTTCGCCGCTGGGCGAACGCGAATCCATCGCCGATATCGCGCGCAACGTGGAGCGCTGGGTGGATGTGATCGTGCTGCGCACTTACGCGCACGACACTATCACCGAGATGGCCGCCAACTCGCGCGTGCCGGTCATCAACGCGCTCAGCGATTTCGAGCATCCTTGCCAGGCGCTGGCCGATTTCATGACCATCGAAGAGCACTTCGGCACCGCCGCCGGCATTAACTTCACCTTCGTCGGCGACGGCAACAACGTCTGCCACTCGCTCATGCTAACCGGCGCGCAACTGGGAACCAACGTCACCATCGCCACGCCGCGCGGCGCGGCTACTCGCCGGACATCGAAATCGTCACGCGCGCGCGGGACATTGCGCAGGCCAACAACTGCGAGATTCGTTTGCTTCAGGACCCGCAGGCCGCCGTCGAAGGCGCCGACGCGGTCTACACAGACGTGTGCGTCAGCATGGGCTTCGAGCACGAGTCCACCAAGCGCGAGCCTATCTTCCGACCCTTCCAGGTGAACGAAGCGCTGATGCGTAAAGCCGCTCCCCATGCGGTCTTCATGCACTGCCTGCCCGCGCGCCGCAATGCTGAAGTCACCGACGAAGTGCTCGACGGCCCGCAGTCCATCGTCTTCGATCAGGCCGAAAACCGCATGCATTGCCAAAAAGCATTGCTGCTGTTGCTGCTGGGGGGATTGGCGAATACGGCTAGTTTTCAGTAATCAGTTGTCAGTGGTCAGTTCAGGCGGAGGGCAGAATGGAAGATCATCAGGAGGGTCGCGTAGAAATCCGCGCAATGAGGTGGGCAGAGAGCCATTACAGGGCGCAGGGCTGGGATGTAGACAACGTAGCTCGCCGCACGAAGCAACACGTCGGATACGACTTGTTCCTTAAGAAAGGCCCGGAACAACGAAGGGTCGAGGTTAAAGGTTGTTCATCGCTTTATGGAATCCCAGATCTGAATCACACTGAATTCTCTGCGGATGCAAACGGCTCCCTTAGATTGGTAGCTGACGAACTTTGCGTCGTATATTTTCTGCCTAACGGAAAGTGTAAGCGGGCAATTATTCCGGGAGAAAAGATACTTCCCAGATTTGTTCAGACGCTAAAGCCGATGTATCGCATTTCGGGCAAGTTCAAGAATGCGAGGGAAATGGACAAATTCATCGAAGATATCGACTAGACGCTGGGTGCCCCAGGCCTCGACCTTGAGACCTGGCATCACGACGAACACAACCTGCCCATTGGAGGGGAACAAATGTCAATGCCGCGTTTTTCCTTGAAGCGAGACTCGATACCACCAAATCTACACAAGGGACAGGAGACGATGGTCTACGCTGCATTGGCTCCCTATCCTATGGAGCGAACAATTGAGGAACTGGCCGAGCGGTGCGTTGTGCAGGGTTTTGGAATCACCCTAAAGCATCAGCCCGCGCCGCCCAGCGAAGTATGGGCATCAATCCTCTATCATCTCAAGCACATGAAAGAGCGAGAGATCGTTAACGAGGTTTTGTAATCATTCGCCTCCAGCCAGAACCTGGAGGATCTCTGAGGTTTTGCAAGCATGTCCGTAATTCTCGAATCCCTGCCCGTTGGCCAGAAGGTTGGTATCGCCTTCTCCGGCGGGCTCGACACCTCCGCCGCACTGCACTGGATGAGGCTGAAGGGCGCCATCCCCTACGCCTACACGGCCAACCTGGGCCAGCCCGACGAAGCCGACTACGACGCCATCCCGCGCAAGGCCCTCGAATACGGCGCAGAAAAGGCCCGCCTCATCGACTGCCGCGGCCCGCTGGTTCGCGAAGGCATCGCCGCGCTTCAGGCCGGCGCATTCCACATCACCACTGCCGGCGTCCCCTACTTCAACACCACTCCGATCGGCCGCGCCGTCACCGGCACCATGCTGGTCGCCGCCATGCGGGAGGACGACGTTCACATCTGGGGAGACGGCTCGACCTTCAAGGGCAACGACATCGAGCGCTTCTACCGCTACGGGCTGCTCGTCAATCCCGGCCTCAAGGTCTACAAGCCCTGGCTCGACGCCGCTTTCATCGACGAGCTCGGCGGCCGGGCCGAGATGTCCGCTTTCATGCAGCGCAGCGGATTTGCGTATAAGATGTCCGCCGAGAAGGCCTACTCCACCGACTCCAACATCCTGGGCGCAACCCACGAGGCAAAAGACCTGGAGCACCTTTCTACCTCCATCAAGATCGTCGTTCCCATCATGGGCGCGGCCTTCTGGCGCGACGATGTCGAAATCCAGCGCGAACAGGTGGCTGTCCGCTTTGAAGAGGGCTTTCCCGTCGCACTCAACGGCTGCGAGTTCAGCGACCCCGTCGAGCTTCTTCTCGAAGCCAATCGCATCGGCGGCCGGCATGGGCTGGGCATGTCCGACCAGATTGAGAACAGGATCATCGAGGCCAAGAGCCGCGGGATCTACGAGGCTCCGGGCCTCGCCTTGCTCTTCATCGCTTACGAGCGCCTCATCACCGGCATCCACAACGAAGACACCATCGAGCAGTACCGCGACAATGGCCGCAAGCTCGGCCGCCTGCTCTACCAGGGCCGCTGGTTCGACTCCCAGGCCATCATGCTCCGCGAATCCGCACAGCGCTGGGTCGCCAAACCCATCACCGGCGAAGTCACCCTGGAGCTGCGCCGCGGCAACGACTACTCCATTCTCAACACCGAGTCGCCCAACCTCACCTTCCATCCCGAGCGCCTCAGCATGGAGAAGACCGAATCCACCTTCTCCCCGCGCGACCGCATCGGCCAGCTCACCATGCGCA
>JBEKDH010000258.1:0-2524 GCA_050014455.1 Occallatibacter sp. | reverse complement strand
CTGCCCCGCGTCCGTGTGGCCGTTCTGGGCGCAGGCAAGATGGGCGGCATTCTGCTGCAAGCCTTCCTGAAGCAGAACCTCTTCGATCCCGAGCTGATTCACGCCACCGTGGGCCACGCCGAGCGGGCACTGGCGCTCAGCACGCAGTGGGGCGTGGACGTGAGCACCAATAACCTGGAGGCGGCCAGGCAGGCCGACCTGATTCTGCTGGGCGTGAAGCCCTTCCAGGTACCGGCTCTGGTGGAGGAGATTCGCCCCGCGCTTAGCAGGGAGAAGACGCTGATCTCCTTCGCGGCCTCGGTCACGACCCGCGCCATCGAGGAGGCGGCGGGACTGGAGATCGCCGTCATCCGCGCCATGCCCAACACGCCCGCGGCGCTGGGAGCCGGCGCCACCGCATTGTGCAGAGGGCGCTTCGTTTCCGCCGCGCAGATGGAGCTGGCCGAGCGCATCTTTGAAACCGTGGGCCGCTCGGTGACCGTGGACGAGAAGCACATGAACGCCGTGACCGGGCTCTCCGGCTCCGGGCCGGCCTACATTTACATCATCATCGAGGCGCTGGCCGAGGCGGGCGTAAAGGTGGGCCTGCCGCGCGACACGGCGACGCAACTGGCCGCGCAAACCGCCTTCGGCGCCGCCAAGATGGTGCTCGAGACCGGCTATCATCCGGCCATGCTGAAGGACGCCGTAACCACGCCGGCGGGCTGCACCATCGACGGCATTCTGGAACTTGAAGAAGGCGGGTTGCGCGTCACCCTTATCAAGGCCGTGATGCGGGCGACCGAGAGAGCCAAGCAACTGGCGGCGGGTTGACCTGTGGTATCCCACCCTAGCCGCAAGAACAAAGGCGCGGCGAAGGTGGGGCACCCGCACTCTTGTGCGATCCCAGGTTCCAAAATCGGGACCTGTGGCACCCAATGACTCCGCTAACCTCGCTAACTCCGCTGGCTCGCTAACTTGCCCATTCAACGCCCAACCTGGCTGCCCAAGACACTGCCGGAACTCGACGGGCTGCGCGGGCTTGCGGTTCTGGGGGTGGTGGCGTACCACTGCCATCCGCGGCTTGAGGGCACCTGGGTTCATTACGCGGCCCTGTGGGGATGGGCGGGAGTCAATCTCTTCTTTGTGCTCTCCGGCTTTCTGATTACCTCGATTCTGCTCGATTCGCGCGACAAGCCCCGCTACTTTCGCAACTTTTATGGGCGCAGGGCGCTGCGCATCTGGCCGCTTTATGTGCTGGTGCTGGCGGTCTGTTATGCGCAGTCGGACTGGTTCATCGGCCCAAGGCCGCTCGATGCCATCAAGGCCGCTCCCTGGCTGGCCTATATCTTCTTCTTCCAGAATCTTCTCCCCCCGTCGGCGATGCCCCCAGCCATCGGGCCGACGTGGTCGCTGGCCATCGAGCAGCAGTATTACCTGGTCTGGGCGCCGCTGGTGCGCTACTTGCGCAGGCCTTGGATGCTGGCGACCGTTCTTGTGGCCGCTTTGATCTTGTCGCCCCTTTTGCGCCATCTGAATCCGGTATGGATGTGGAGCCTTCCCACCCACACGTTCATCAAGCTGGACGGCATCGCCCTGGGCAGCCTGCTGGCGCTTGGGCTTTACACGCTCGCGCTCAGCCGGAGAGCCTGGCTCTGGATGGGCCTGGGCGGTTTGGCGGTGGGCATGGCGGCCGCGGTCACCGTAGCGGGAGGAACGTCGCTTCTCGATTCGGCGCTGTCGGTCGGCTTCGCCGGCGCAGTACTGGCCTCGATCGCCTCCACCGGCGCGCACAATCCGCTCAACGCCGCGCTGCGCCGCGGACCGCTCGCGTTCTACGGCCGCATCAGCTACGGCCTCTATATGACCCACATCATGGTCTTCGTCTACTTCGGCTGGTTCGACGCGCGCATGGATCGCTACGGAATTGCCGGCAATCTTGCCGTGGTCGCCTTCCGGCTGGCGGCTACCACCGCGGTGGCCAGCGCGCTGTGGTACGGCTTCGAGTCGCAAATCCTCAAGCTCAAGCGCTATTTCTAGTGCTGCGTCCGCGAGATTTCGTAATCCAAGCAGAAGCCCTGGGTGGCCCAGGTCCCTCGCGCTTGGGGACCTGGGAAAGCATGCATGTGGGCCCTACCTCGGCCAGCGCCCGAAGATCACAAGAACGGCCAGCAGAAAGAGCGAAACCGCAGGAGCGGCCGACTCCTGGCGGCGCAGGTGATAGATGCCGGCGGCCACCATCAACAGCGCCAGGCCGCCGGCTGCAAGCAGGATAAAAAGGTGAACGGGCAGGCTTGCGGAGACAATTCCGGCCGGCGTCAAAACCCCCACCGCACCCGCTAGCTCCAGCAGACCGATCACGGTAGCCTGCCCCCGCGACATCCCTCTCCGCCCGCTCTTCGACCGGCTCTCCAGAGTTTTCACGAGCTTTTCATAGGCAAAAAGCTTGCTGGCTCCCGTGAACGCAAACACGCCCGCCAGGATCATCTGCGCAATCCAAAGTAGACCGTTCATCGCTCCACCTGCCTCGATTGTTCGTCCTCCG
>JBEKDH010000257.1:0-2533 GCA_050014455.1 Occallatibacter sp. | reverse complement strand
CTTTGCTTCTGAACCTCGTCTGCGATCATCGCGTGGCTTTGATTCCTTAAGATGGCTTCTATCTGAGGTTCCTGCTTTTTAACCTCATCCGCTACAACTTGCTGGCTCTTTTCCTTGAGAATCCTATCGATTCTATCGGCACTTATCTTTTTCATCTGTTCATCGACTAGGCCCTCTCCGTACTTCAAGGCCTCGCGCACGCCAAAGAGGCCCAGCAGGGTGAAGAAAAGTCCTCCGAAGGTAATCCAGGCTGTGATCTTTTTCTTCGCGCCCTCGAAAACGCGCTCCGCCGCAAGGTCCTCGTCGAGGCGCTTGTAATCCTGGAGCTTTGCGCGGAGGTGGTCGATCTCCGCCGTCAAAGCCGTCACATCCTCGCGGCTAGGCTGGTCAAGACTGATGCGGGCCTCCATATCGCTGTTACGCTCGATACGTTCCCATGGCTTCATTACTTGCAGTCGTACGCGGGAAGAAGTGCAATTGGACGGAGGAAGCGGCGCTGTTGACTGGCGCGCTGGCTGCTGCGAGCATAATGTGCGCCGAGACGAAAAGTCAACGGCTCACTGCAGATCGTCAGCATTACGATCCTACGCTGATGAGTTGGTGGTTGGCCCGTGTCCCATGGGCAAGAAATATGGGTGCCCAGGGTCCGGATTTTCGGACCTGGGAGAGCACGAATCTCATCGGTCTAGGCCGAAGTCAACGATTTGCCGAGTGGAATACCGGGGAAGGCCTCAGACGCGTGTGCCGCCCTTCCGCCCCTGCGTTATCCTTCTTGCGTCAGCCCATGTCACCCAAACCCTCAAGCCGCGTCGCGTCGTCAGCCTCAACCTCCCGCGGCTTCGACAAGGAACTCGCCGAACTCGAAGCTCTCGCTGAATCCCTGCGTGCCAACCCCACGCTCGACGCGGCCACGGTTGAGCATCTGCGCAAATCCCTAAGTCATCGCAACAATTTCATCGTCTCAAAGGCCGCCAAGCTGGTTGCCGATGCGGAGATTTTCGCGCTCCTGCCTGAGGTGCTCGCCGCCTTCGACCGCTTCTTCGCCGATGCGGCCAAGACCGATCCGAAGTGCTGGGCCAAGGATGCGGTGGCCAAGACTCTCGTCAAGCTCGAACACCGCCAGAAGGACGCCTATCTGCGCGGCCTGCGCCATCATCAGATGGAGGCAAGCTGGGGTCCGCCGGTGGACTCGGCGGCAGCGCTGCGCGGCACATGCGCTCATGCGCTGGTGGATTGCCCCGGCATCTCCGACGCCGATCTGCTGACGATTCTGCTGGAGCCGCTCACCGACGCGGACAAGACCGTGCGCATGGAGGCGGCGCGGGCCATCGCCCAGGTGGGCGGGGTGAGCGCCGCGCTCATCCTCAGGCTGCGGGCGCTGCTGGGTAACGACGAGCCGGAGGTGCTGGGCGCGGTCTACTCGGCGCTGCTATCGCTGGAGGGCGCGCAGGCGATCCCGCTGGTTGCCGGGTACTTGAAGGAGGGCGGCGACCTGGCCGCGGAGGCCGCGTTTGCCCTGGCCGACATGCGCTCGCCCGAGGCGCTGGCCGCGCTCATCGAGCGCCTGCGCGCTGGGGCCGATACTTGGTTTACTTCGGTGCTGCTGAGCGCCATCGCCCTCACCCGTTTGCCTGAAGCGATGAACTACCTGATTGCCATCGTCGAGCAGGGCGATCGCGAAGCGCCGCAGGTGATCGAGGCCATCGGCCAAACCGCGCCCAATGCGGAAGTACGCGCCCGGGTGCAGCGGGCCGTCGAGCAAACGGGTAGCCAGCGCCTGGTGCAAGCCTTCCGCCAGCACCTGCCCGCGCCGCAGACGGAACGCGGCTGACGGCGCGCCGGCTTCTTGCCCAAACTGCCCGATGGGCCGCAGGAGTATTTGCAGGCAGTATCCCCCACCTCACCCCGCCAGTGGCAAGAAGCGGCGCATCTCATCATCGTATTGCTCGATGCGGCCGGTGAGAATGTCGTAGTACCAGCCGTGGACGGTGAGCCGCCCCTCGACAACCGCCCGCGCCACCGAGGGCTGCGCGCGCAGATTCCACAGTTGCGCCACCACGTTGCCGCGAATCAGCGCCGCCAGCTCGGCGTGCTCCCCGTCGGCCGGGTTCTGCGGCTGACGATGCGAGAAGGCCGCCTCCACGTGGCTCAACCAGCGCCGCGCCTTGGGCAGGTTCTCCAACTCCGTGCGATTTAGCGCCGCCTTCAGCGCCCCGCAGTCCGAGTGACCGCACACGATGGCGCTCTTCACCTTCAGCACCTCGACGGCGTACTCGATGGTCGCCGTAACTCCGTCCACATCGTGACTGACTACCGGCACCACGTTGCCCACATTGCGCGCAATGAACAGATCCCCAGGCGATGTGCCAAGCATCAGGTCCGGAACCACGCGCGAGTCGGAGCAGGTAATGAACAGCCACTCCGGGCGCTGCCCATCGGCCAGCAGCTTGAAGAGATGCCGGCTGCCCGGAAACACCTGCGCCAAAAACTGCTTGTGCCCCTCGACCAACCTATCCATGCGACTCTCCTTCTC
>JBEKDH010000256.1:0-2698 GCA_050014455.1 Occallatibacter sp. | reverse complement strand
CGTGGCCTTTGAGGGCGGCTTATTCCCGGAGCACATCGAGTCCAACTGCGATCCCGCCATTGCGCGTTGGCTCGAGCGGGTGCTTCAGTTCGTGCCGGTGAATCAGCGGCCCGAGGGCTACAATCCGCTGGGTGTGAAGAACCTGGCTCCTGGGTGGATCCGCCGCCTTGGCCAGACCGGCAAGGATTGCTACGACGCCATCCTTCGCCAAGATGCCGCCGCCCTCGGAGCTTCCATGAACTCCTGCATGGAGTGCTGGGAGGCTATCCTCCCGCACACCGTTTGCCACCCCACGATTCACATCGACCTCAAAGCACTTCTAGCAAACTTTCAGGCCCGCTATCCCGGCGCCATGTACTCCGGCTGCGGAGGCGGCTACCTGATGGTGGTCGCGGAGGAGGACGTCCCGGGCGGCTTCCGGGCGCGAATCAGAACCCAATAGCGGAGGAATGCAAGTCATGCTCAAAACCGGCATCCTCAACCCAGCCATCAACTCGTTGTTCAGCCGCGTCCGTCACACCAACACGCTGGTCATCGCGGACCGTGGATTCCCCTGCTGGCCGCAGATCGAAACCGTCGACATCTCGCTCGTCGGCGACATACCACCGGTTCTCGATGTCCGACAATGAACGTGCCTCCTTTCGCTTGGGATTACTTGGTTCTGACAGCGTCGAACGCCGCACAGGCCGGGGCCTACGAGTTCCAGTTGGGGCTGCGCCGGCAATACGGACTGCTGCCGCAGGTGCGCGAAATCCTGGTGGTCCCCGATCTCGAGGGCCAGCGGATCGGCAGCGGGGGCAGCACACTGTTGTGTCTGGTCCGGATTCTCGAGATCGAGCGCCGGCGCGGGCAGCGCGACCAAGTTGCCGCCATCCTGGGCCGGCTTCGTGTCCTGATCGTGCATGCTGGCGGCGACTCCCGCCGTCTCCCCGCCTACGCTCCGTGCGGGAAGATCTTCGTTCCTTTGCCCACCAACTCCGACGCGCCCCTGCCGGTGACCTTGTTCGATCGTCTGGTGCCCGACTTCCTGGCTCTTCCACCCGGCGCTGCCGGACGGGGGCAGGTGCTCGTGGCGGCCGGCGATGCGCTGATCCGCTTCGATGCCAGCCAGGTCCGTTTCTCCGAGCCCGGCCTCATCGCCCTCGGCTGCTATGCAACACCGGAAGAGGCCAGCCGGCACGGAGTGTTTTGCATCGGAGAGGGCGACGCGGTGTCCGTCTATCTGCAAAAGCCGTCCGTTGAGGAGCAGCAACGGATGGGCGCGATCAACCGCGCGGGCCAGACCGCGCTCGACGTAGCCGTCATGAGCCTGGACGCCGGCGCGGCGGAGGCCCTTCTCGACGCGTTCGGTGTAGAAGAGACTTCCGGCGGCGGTCTCAACTTTTCGGCGGAAGCGCGCCAGCGCATGCTCGACGATGGAATCGATCTATACCGCGAAATCTGCTGCGCCCTGGGAAGCGCCGCCACGCCCGATCAATACGTAAGCAGCGCGCGCTCCAGCGGCTCGCGCTGGACGGACGAAGCCCTCGGCCGCCTCTTCCCGGTTCTGAATCGTGTTCCGCTGCACGTGCAGATCGTCCCGTCCTGCCGGTTCCTGCACTTCGGCTCGACCCGCCAGTTGGTCGAAAGCGGCCTGACTCTGGTCGCCGAGGACCGGGGCGCGCCCCCCTCGCCAATCGTGCTTGCGGTCAATTGCCGCATCGCGCCGCCGGCCCGCATCCGCGGCCGCGAGTCCTGGCTCGAAGCCTGCCGGATCGAGGCGGACGTCGAGTTGCCCGGCGGGAATGTTCTGGTGGGCCTCGACGTGGATGCGCTGCTTGCGCTGCCCCGTGGCGCTTGTCTGGAGGTACTGCCCGGACGCAATCGCGCCCGCGAAGATGTCTGGTTCGTGCGCTGCTACGGCATCCGCGACACCTTCAAGAACGGCCTGTTCTGCGGGTGTGCGCTGCTGGATTGGCTACGCGTCGTGGGCGTGGACGCCGAGGAAGTCTGGCCCGGCGTGAGCGATTCGGCTGAGCGCGCATTATGGAATGCGCGCATCTTCCCCGCAGAGCGGTCGGCCACTGGCTTCCGGCGGTGGCTGTGGATGTACGCACCGGAATCGGCCAGCGCGCAGGAGTTGCAGGCGTTCGGGGCAGCCGACCGCTACAGCGCCGCCGACATCGCGCTGCTGGCCAACCAGGAGGCGTTTCACTCCCGCCGGCTGGACATATGGAGGAGTCGTTCACCCAAGCCATGCGCCACGCATTGATTCTGGCAGGTGGTCCCGGCCTCCGGCTCTGGCCGATGAGCCGTGAGAAGCGGCCCAAGCAGTTGGTCTCTCTTCTGAACGGCCGGAGCCTCCTAACCGCGGCCGCCGGTCGGCTGGACGACGTGGTTGCCCCCGCGAACCGCTACGTCTGCCTCGCGCCCGCTGGGGCCAAGCGTGGAGTAATGGCCGTCTAGTGCGGATGTCCTCGCCACCCCGTCTGAAGGTAACCATTGCCGATGTCGCGCGCAAAGGCGGCGTCTCCCAGATGACTATTTCACGCGTGATCAACGATCCGGCGAGTGTGGCGGAAGGCCGGCGCCGCCTAGTGCTTCAGGCTATCGAGGCTCTCCACTATTCGCCGAATCCTGCCGCCAGAGCCCTAGCCGGCGGCAGGCCGGTTCGCCTCGCGCTTTTCTATGACAATCCGAGCACGGCTTTTCTCAGCAC
>JBEKDH010000255.1:0-2725 GCA_050014455.1 Occallatibacter sp. | reverse complement strand
ACGAGGCGCCCGGCCTCGCCTTGCTCTTCATTGCCTACGAGCGCCTCATCACCGGCATTCACAACGAAGACACCATCGAGCAGTACCGCGACCATGGCCGCAAGCTCGGACGCCTGCTCTACCAGGGCCGCTGGTTCGACTCCCAAGCCATCATGCTCCGCGAATCCGCCCAGCGCTGGGTCGCCAAACCCGTCACCGGCGAGGTTACCCTGGAGCTGCGCCGCGGCAACGACTACTCCATCCTCAACACCGAGTCGCCTAACCTCACCTTCCATCCGGAGCGCCTCAGCATGGAGAAGACCGAATCCACCTTCTCCCCGCGCGACCGCGTCGGCCAGCTGACCATGCGCAATCTCGACATCGCAGACACCCGCGATAAACTCCTAACCTACGCCAAGGCTGGCCTCCTTACCCTCAGCAAGGGCAGCGAAATGCCCAGATTGAACAGCACCCCCGACAAGGAGTAACGCAAAGGAATAGCGTGAGGTACGACTAGATCAATGTCCAACGAACAACAATCCGTGAAGATGTGGTCCGGCCGCTTTCGCGAGCCGCTCGACAGCGAGTTCGAAGCGTGGCAGCGGTCGATCGTCTTCGATTGGCGGCTTCTGCCGCAAGATATAGCAGCCAGCAAGGCCCACGCGTCGGCCCTTATTGCCGCAAACATTCTCACAAAGGATGAAGGAGCGGAGCTCCGCGAGGCGCTGGATGCGATTGCCGCCGAGTTCGCTTCGGAAGCGGGCAAGGCATTGGTGCGCGACCATCCGACGGCCGAGGACATTCATCACTTCGTCGAGCTCAAGTTAATCGAGCGCATCGGCTCGCTGGGTCTCAAGCTGCATACCGGCCGCAGCCGCAACGAGCAGATCGCCACCGACCTTCGCCTCTATGTGCGCGGTCAAATCGAATTAGCCGTTGAAGCCCTGGCCGCATGGGCCAATGCGCTGGTCGAGAAAGCTGAAACCGCCGGCGATGCCGTGATGCCTAGCTACACGCATCTGCAGCGCGCCGAGCCGGTGCTTGTTGCGCACTGGCTGCTGGCATACGTCGAGATGGTGCTGCGCGATGCCAACCGACTGCGTAACTGTGCGGCGCGCCTTAACTATTGTCCGCTGGGCTCAGGCGCAGTGGCAGGGGCGACGCTCGCGCTCGACCGCACCATCGCCGCAAAGGAATTGCGCTTCATGGGGCCAACCAGCAACTCCATCGACGCCACCAGCGACCGCGATTTCATTCTTGAATATCTGCAAGCGTTGACCATTGTCGGTCTGCACCTGAGCCGTTTCGCCGAAGAGATTACCCTTTTTGCGACAGCGGAATACGGCTTCATCACGCTGCCCGAAACATTTTCCACCGGCTCCAGCGCCATGCCGCAGAAGAAGAATCCCGACCTCACCGAGCTTGTTCGCGCCAAAGTTGGCCGTATCCACGGCGCGGCTGAGGCGGTCACGCTGCTGCTCAAAGGTCTGCCTCTGGCCTACAATAAGGACATGCAGGAGACCCAGGAGCCGGCCTTCGCGGTTGAATTCGTGCCCCCGATGCTCACGCTCGTGGCGCGCTTCACGGCCGCGCTGAGGTTCAACTTCGAGCGCATGGGCGAGGCCGCGCAATCCGGCTACCTGAATGCCATGGCCGCAGCTACGTATCTCGTTCACAAGGGCTTACCCTTCCGCACCGCGCACGAGAAGATCGGCAACGCCGTGCGCTTCGCCATCGAAAAAGGAGTTGAACTGGGCGATCTGACGCTGGCCGAACTGCGCCAGTTCGGCCCGGAGTTTGCCGAGGACTTTTTCGCGGCCGTTACGCTCGAAGCCACGCTCGATTGCCACGATGTGATCGGCGGGACCGCGCGCGAACGCGTGTGCAAGGCTCTCGCCGCCGCTTCAGAGCGCATTGCCGCGCTCACTCAGGAGGCCCCCCGCCATGCTGGTGCGTAAGGCACTGCTCCACGATGCCTCCAACGTTTACGACCTGGTGAACTCGCTCTCCGCCGACGGCACGCTGCTACGCCGGCCATTCGCCGAGGTCTGCGAGAACATCCGCGACTTCACGGTGGCCGAGTCCGATGGCGGCGTTTTTCTTGGTTGCGGCGCGCTGCATCTCTACGGCCCGCATCTGGCCGAGGTGCGCTCCATCGTGGTGGCTCCCGCGGCCAAGGGCCACGGCGCCGGCAGCGGCATCCTGGGCGCGCTCATTGAAGAGGCCGAGGAGCACGGCGTCCAATCCGTCTGCCTCTTCACGCGCATCCCGGACTTCTTTTTCAAGTACGGCTTCCGCATCGTCGAAGACAAATCCGACCTGCCCGACAAGATCTTCAAGGACTGCCAGAGCTGCCCGCGGTTGCACCGCTGCGACGAAGTCGCGATGGTCCGCGGCCGGCTCCCCCGCGTCTCGCTTCTCGGCCCCCGGATCGAAGCGCAGCAGTTGGTGCGCATCGCGGGCTAAGGCGCTCGCGACACGCCGCCGCGTTCCCGCCGCGTCTTCTGGTACACTCGCTGCAACTTCCAATCATGCTTTTCAAGGTTCTCAGCGCGGCAGTCTATGGCATCGACGCCAACCTCATCGAGGTCGAGGTGGACTACAGCGGCACGGTCTCCGACCAGGATCACTTTCACACCGTGGGCCTGCCGGACGCCGCCGTGCGAGAAAGCCGCGACCGGGTGCGCGCGGCCATCAAGAACTCCGGCTACCTGATTCCGCCCACCTTCATCACCATCAACCTGGC
>JBEKDH010000254.1:0-2968 GCA_050014455.1 Occallatibacter sp. | reverse complement strand
TGGGCTTTCCGCTGGCTGCGCTGCTGCTGAACTGCGAGCCGCGCTGGCCGGGCCGTCTGCTGGCGCTTGTCTATCTGCCGCTGGGCCTGGTGGCCGTCTTCCTCACGGCTTCTCGCGGAGGGTTCATCGCCGCGGTCGTGGCGCTGGCGGGCTGCGCCATTCTGCTCGGGCGCAGCCACCCCCGGGGAGTGCTGGCCGGAGCCTTTGCCTTGCCGGCCATCGCCGCCGCTCTCTGGTTCTGGGCTCCCCAAGGAACTTTTGAGCGCCTAGCAACCATCCCCGGCCAACTCCAGGGCGGCAACTTGAACGACAGAACGAATATCTGGATCCCCGGCTGGCATGCCTTTTCCAAGGCGCCTCTCATCGGCTCCGGCGCGGGCGCCTTTGCCAGCGCGGCCGGTCTGGCGCCCATCAACACAGCTCACAATACGCCTCTTTCCCTCCTTGTTAGCGGTGGGCTATGCGCTCTTTGCCTCTTTGCGGCCATTGTGGCGCTCGCGGTGTGGTCCGTCCGCCGCATTCACGGGCCTTTGCAACTGGCGCTGGCCACCTCGCTCACGGTCTGGCTGGTCACCACGCTCGATGCGACGGTCGAAGAGAATCGCACCACCTGGCTGCTGCTGGCCCTGATTGCGCTGGCCGGGAGGCTTGCCGTGGAGGAGCCGGAGCGCCTCGCCGCCTGCTTCCCGGCCAGCGCTCAAACTGCGACATCGGGTCAGCTTCCGGCAGCCGGTGACTCGATCGCAGCGAACTGATGCGAGCGCAACTTGCGATCAGCGAAGTTGGCCTTGCCTTGATGTAACAGTACGTGTTACGCTCTAGGGGTGATCAGGACATTCCGGCACGGCGGCATCGAGAAGTTCTTCAGGACCGGTTCGAAGGTGGGCATCCAGCCAAAACATGAGGCCCGGCTGCGCATCCTTCTGACCACATTGAATCTGGCATCGACGCCGCTCGATATGAACCGGAATGGCTGGGATTGGCATCCGCTGAAGGGAGACCTGAAAGGCCATTGGTCGGTACGTGTCAACGTCAACTGGCGCCTGACCTTCACCTTTGAGGAAGAAGATGCGATCCTCGTGGACTACCAGGATTATCACTAAGGGGGCAATGACCATGACGATGATGCACAACCCGGCCAGCCCAGGGGAACTGCTGAAGGAGTTTCTCGGTGACAGAACCGCAACCGAGCTCGCCGAGCATATCGGCGTTGCACGCGCGACAGTGTCGCGCATCCTGAATGGCCGCACCGCCGTGACCATGGACCTCAGCATCCGGCTCGGCGAAGCTTTGGCGCTCTCCCCCGACTTCTTCTCGAAGGCTCAACTCCAGTATGACCTGTGGATCGAATCGCAGAAGAAGCGGCCGAAGATCAGACCATTGGCCGCCTGAGAAGAGCGAGAGATTTCGCACGTCCAGATTGAGAGGTTTCCGGGAATTGGTCTTGCAATGTGATTGGATAGGGGTGCAGCTTGGACGGGTCCGATCTGGAACGGAGAGGCTTCATGAGGAAGAGCAGTTTGGCGACTTGGGGGCTCGTATGTCTTGGCGCGTTGAGCTTCTGGATTCCAGACGCTCTTGTTCACTTATTACGGGGCAATTCGTTCGACTCGCACGACGTTCGGATTATCACGTTCGTCTTGCCTCTGATTCTTTTTATTGCTTGCGTGGCTGGTGCCAAACTCGTCCATATGACGATTGGTGCAACTGCAATCCGCATGCTTGGTGGCATATGGTTGTTCGGCGGTTTTCTTATGACAGTGAGCTTTACCTTCTCTGGCGGCGGAATCGCTAATCTCGGTGTGCTTGGCTCGATATTGCTCATTGCATTTTCCTGGGTGCCAATCTACACGGGCATGGCGGCCACCTACGACGGGAGTCTCTTTGCCTTGTTGCTGGCCAGTGCAGGTCTTTTCCTCGTCTGGATACTTCCCTCAAGCGGACTCGCGTTGAGCTTAATGAAAATAAAGCATAGAAATGACTCCTGAGGGGATTGCGCCTGTCTGACGCGAGTCCGTGCTATAGACTGGCGGATTAGCCGGCCATCATGTTTCCTATCTCCCAAATCGCGCGGCTCTTCCAGGGCGCCAGCATCAATCGCCGCATCTTCCGCGCCGCCGCGTCGGTCACCGCCGCCGGGATTCTGGTCAAGATCGTCGCCACCCTCAAGGAGATTGCGGTTGCCGGAGCCTATGGCCGCAGCGACGCCATGGATGCCTTCCTGGCGGCAGCGTTGATCCCCAGCTTGCTCATCAACCTGATCTCCGAGTCCATGAACCAGGCGCTGGTGCCTACGCTGATCCGGGTGAGGGAGCGGGAGGGCCACGACCGCGCCCAGGAGTTGCTGTCGAGTTCGATGCTGTGGATGTGCGTGCTGCTTGCGACGGTCTCGGCGGCGATGGCTTTGGGGGCGCGCGGCTTCTTCCCGCTGATCGCCTCGAACTTCCCGGCCGCCAAGCTGGACCTCTCGGTGCGCATCTTCTACGCCCTGCTGCCGGTGGTCCTGATTACCGGCATCGCCACCAACTGCACCGCCGTTCTGAATACCTTCGACCGCTTTGCCCTGCCTGCGCTGGCGGTGGTCATCAATCCGGTGATCGTCATTGCCGGCGCTTTGCTGCTCAGCGGCCGTCTGGGCATCTGGGCCATGGTCTACGCCACGCTTGCCGGCGCGCTGCTCCATGCGGCGGTGGTGGCGGGCATGATGGATTTCCACGGCTACCGCTTCCGGCTGCGCTGGCACGGCATGACCGAGGCCACACGCGAGGTTGCGCACCAGTATGGCCCCGTGCTGCTGAGCGGTGTGGTGGCTTCGGGCGGCCTGCTCGTCGACCAGTCGATGGCCGCCATGCTGCCCGCCGGAAGCGTCTCCGCGCTGGTCTATGCGAATCGTTTCGTCGGCGTGGTTCTCACCCTGCTCGCCGGGGCGGTTTCAACGGCGGTTACGCCCTACTTCTCGCGCATGATC
>JBEKDH010000253.1:0-4241 GCA_050014455.1 Occallatibacter sp. | reverse complement strand
GTGGCGTCGCGGACCGGCGCTGTAATCTTGCCGTCTTCGATCAAATAAGCCTCCGATGCGGAGAAGACGAATTTGCCGTTGGTAATATCCACCTGTCCGCCGCCGAAATTGACCGCGTAGAGGCCGCGTTTGACGCTGCGCAGAATGTCCTCGGGCGCGTCGTCGCCGGCCAGCATGTAAGTGTTGGTCATGCGCGGCATGGGGATGGACTGATAACTCTCGCGGCGGCCGGAACCTGTATTGGCCGCGCCGGTGAGCCGCGCGGAGAGCTTGTCGTTGAGGTAGCCGCGCAGCACGCCGCCCTCGATCAGCACGGTCTCCTGCGTGGCCGTGCCCTCATCGTCCACGTTCAGCGAGCCGCGGCGGCCGGCGATGGTTCCGTTGTCGACTACGGTGACCTTGGAGCTGGCCACCTTTTGCCCGATTAGCCCGGCGAAGGCCGAGGTCTTCTTGCGGTTGAAGTCGGCCTCCAGGCCGTGGCCCACCGCCTCGTGCAGCAGGATTCCCGGCCAGCCAGGGCCGAGCACGACTTCCATCTCGCCGGCCGGGGCGGCGACAGCGCCGAGTTGCAGAATCGCTCCGCGTGCTGCCTCGCGAGCCAGGCCCTCCGGGCTTTTAGACCCAGCAAACTGTTCCAGGCCCGCGCGGCCGCCGCCGCCCGCCGAGCCTTTGGTCGTGTTCGCGTCCTCTTTGGCGATGACGAAGACGTTCAACCGGCAGAGGGGCTGGGTATCGCTGGCGAAGGCGCCGTCAGAGGCGGCGATGAGGATGCGGCGCAGCTCCTCGGAGTAGCTTGCCCGCACCTGCACAATGCGCACGTCGCAAGCGCGCGCAGCGCGGTCGGCGCGCAGAATCAGCTCCAGGCGCGCGGCGAGATCCAGGTCGAAGCCGCCCAGGGGCACGGGATAGAGATCGGCGGCGGGCGCTTCCACGAAGCCCTGCACCGTCTGCTTGGCCGGCGCGGAGGCGATGAGCGCGGCGGTGCGCGCGGCATGGAGCAGGCGCTCGGGGCTCAGATTGTCGGTGTAGGCGTAGCCGGTGCGCTCGCCACTGAGAACGCGAATGCCGCAGCCGGCGCTGGTTCCCTGGCTGGCGGATTTGACGATCTGCTCGTCGACGCCGAGCGAGGTGGCCGTCACCGACTCGAAGTAGAGGTCGGCGTAGTCGCCGCCGGCCGAGAGGGCCTCGCCCAGGCAGCGCTCCAGCAGCCGCTCGGTGATGCCGAACTTGTCAAAGAAGAACCGCTTGTGACTGGGGCGCGGGGAAGCAGCCGGATTTATCATCGTACCTTCAGTTTACCCCGGTTCTGGGTTACGGGACGCCCAAGGTCACCCGTTCCTCTCTTGATGCCCCACGCTGAATCCCCTTCCGCCACAGCCCTTCCTGTGCTACATTCGACCCATGAAAAAGATTCTCGCAGCCGTTCTGTTGTTGATGGTCTTTGCCACCCCGGCCTTCGCCGCGAAACGCCATCACTATCATCATCACCACCATTCGGCCCACCATACCACCCACCATCACGCTTGAGACGACGCCGGTCCCAGGGCAGCGCGACCGCCGAAGCGGGGCCGGGGCAATTCCGGCCGGCAAGCCGAGCACGAACTCGGAAAGATTCGAGCCATGACCGACACTCTGGACGACTTGCGGTATCCCATAGGCCGCTTCAGCCCTCCCGCCAGCAGCGTGGCCGGCATCCGCGCCGCGCACATCCAAACGGTGCGCCTGCTTCCCGAGCGTCTGCGCGCGGCCGTGAGCGGATTGAATGAAGCGCAACTCGACACGCCCTACCGGGATGGCGGCTGGACCGTGCGGCAGGTGGTGCATCACCTGGCCGACAGCCACGCCAATGCTTACATCCGCTGCAAGCTGGCGCTTACCGAAGACTGGCCCGTGGTAAAGACCTACGACGAAGCTGCCTGGGCCAAGCTGCCAGACAGCCGCCTGGAGCCCATCGACGATTCCCTGGCGCTGATCGATGCCCTGCACGCCCGCTGGGCGGTGCTGCTCGAGGCTCTAAGCGACGAGGAGTTTCAGAGGGGCTACAACCATCCCGAGTATGGCCGCTGTAACCTGGCCAAGGCGCTGGCGATGTATGCCTGGCACTCGCGCCACCATACCGCGCACATTACCAGCTTGCGCGCGCGGCAGGGCTGGTAACCGCCGCGCATGGCCGCCGGTGAAACGGCTCCATCCCCTGAACGGCTGGCGCAAAGCATCGAAGAGTATCTCGCCGACCATCCGGCAGCCGCGCTGCTTGAGGATGGCCGCGTCCTCTTCGACATGCGCACCGCGCACTACGCCGTGACCCAGCAGCACGGCCGCTGCCTGTTGCAGTTCTGGAGCGACGAGCGCAACCTGATGCGCACAGTGGTAGACGTGCAGGAGCGGGCACAGTGCCTGCGCCTGACCACCCGGCGCATGGGGGCAGCCAAGCCGCAAGCCCTGGAGCTCGCCGCGGCGAGCGACCGTCGCACGCCGAATGCCCGCGAGGCGGCGAGGAGAAACTACCAGCGGCTGCTGGAGCGCGTGCTCACGCGCAGCTTCACCGGCGCCAAGGTGGACGGATTGCGCTCGGCTATGGACCTGGAGCACAGCTTTGGGCCGGCCTATGTGCGCGGGCGGCTGCTGCGCGGCGCGGCTGCCGACGCGGTAATCGGCGTCAGCGAGGCGGAGTCGGCGGCCACCGCGGCCGGCGTTCTGACGTTGGGAGTTCTGTGGCTCGACCATTGCCGCCAGCACGGCGACGGACGGCGGCACTTTGGCGGGCTCAAAGTCATCGTCCCGGCCGGAGCCTGGCGAACCACAGCCGAGAGAATGGCCTGGCTGAACGACGCCGCCGCCAGCTTCGAGCTTTTCACCCTGGATGCCCGCAGCGAAGAACTTGCGCCGGTGGACTTTCGCGACACCGGCAACCTGGAGTTCCGGCTGGTTCACGCCTTCTCGGCCGCGGCGGCCATCGAGCGCTGCCAGGCCGGGGTTGACCGGCTGCTGGTGCTGGTTCCCTCGGCCGCCAGGGAGCGGGTCGAGGTTCGGGCTGGCTCCGCGACAGAGGTGGGCCTGCTGCTGCATGGGTTGGAGTTCGCGCGGGTTCGCTGCGGGTTTGCAGCCAACACATTCGCCCGCGAGGACCAGATCAGCTTTGGCGCGGGGGCCAACGAGACTCCGCTGACCGAAGAAAACGAAGACCTTTGCCGCGACCTCTGCAAGCGGCTCTACTCCGCTGACCGAAGAAAACGAAGACCTTTGCCGCGACCTCTGCAAGCGGCTCTTCCTCAGCCGCCACGCCGACGGGACGCACACCGACCCGCTCTTCCGGCTGCAACCGGAGCGCTGGCTTGAGGCGCGGCTGCGGAGCGGAATCGCCGAACTGCTGCCGGGATTGCGGGGCGATATGCTCTATTCGCAAGTGCCCGCGCTCTCGGTCGGCGACCGCGGCTTGCTGGATATGCTCACGCTGGACCGCAATGGGCGGCTGGCGGTGGTGGAACTGAAGGCCGACGAAGACCTGCACCTGCCCCTGCAAGCGCTGGACTATTGGATTCGCGTGCGCGCGCTGAACGACGACCGCCAGGCCGCCGCGGGCAACGCCGGCGGAAGGCCGCTTTCGGCCTTCGAGCGCCAGGGGTACTTTCCGGGAGCGGAGGTTTCGCCGCTTCCGCCGCGACTGCTGCTGGCCGGTCCGGCTTTGCGCATTCATCCCGCCAACGAGCCGGTGCTGCGCTACTTCTCGCCGCAAATCGAATGGGAGCTGATCGCCCTCACCGAGCACTGGCGGCGGGAGTTGAAGGTGGTGTTCCGCAAACGGAGCGGGGACGCACACGGTCAAGTGCCAACTCAAGCGCCTTGAGCGGCACACTCGCGCAGGTCACGGGCCAGAGGCAGGTGGCCCGTTCATCAGCCCTGAAGAATCACCCCTTGTCACGAGAAGCTGTGCCCCGTTCATCGCGGTCTCATCGCGATGAGCGGGTCTTGAGGTCAGATCATGGCCGGCTTAAGATAGAGCCATGCGGTACGGTTGCATCTCCCGGCGACTACCAATGGAGCAGCTTCAACCATTACGCGACCGGGGTTCGAGGAGCGGTTGACATCGAGTCAAAGTGGACGGCGAGACTTGGCATCCCACTCATCGCGATGAGACCGCGATGAATGGGGCACAGCCTTCCATCTTGGCTAACGGCCGAAGGAATAAGAATCGATGGGCGGGACACCTGCCCAATCGTCAGCTTTTAGCTGCACACTCG
>JBEKDH010000252.1:0-3386 GCA_050014455.1 Occallatibacter sp. | reverse complement strand
GCTGAAGCTGACCTGGCCATCGGATGAAATCTTCATGGCCTGGAACTATGCCCGCTTCCTCGAGAAGGTAATCGAGGCGGGCAAGGCCGAATACAACATCCCCATGTTCGTGAACACCTGGCTGCAATCGCGCGACGAGGCCTGGCCGGGGACGTATCCCAGCGGCGGCCCGTTGCCCGAAGTGCACGACATCTGGCGCGCCGGCGCGCCGCAGATGGACATCCTTGCGCCTGACATCCACATCGATTATTTCGACGATGTATGCGAGCGGTATCTGCGCGGCGGCAATCCGCTCTTCATTCCCGAGACCAGCACCGATGCTCCCAATGCCCTGATGGCGGTGGGCAAATACAACACCATCGGGTTCTCTCCCTTTGGCGTTGACAGTGTCAGGCCGATTCCGCCGGAGCTTGCCACCACTTATGGCATTCTCAACCAGTTAGCGCCGATTATTCTGGCTCACCAGGGCACGGACAGCATCACCGCCGTCCGCATGAGAAAGGGAGACGCGCCCAAGAAGGTCAATATAGGCGATTACACGCTGACCCTGACGTACACGGGCCGCAATCTCTTTCTGCCCGTGCAGGAAAAGGGAGGAGTTCAACCATCGTCGCGTTTTGGATCGCAGGAGGCGTCCAACCTGCCGCCTGTTGAAGCGGTGACCCTGATTATCTCCACCGACCGTGATGAGTTCTACTTCGCCGGAGGCGGCGTGCGAGTCGACTTTGCCCCCAACCTCCCCGGACCGCAAAACGTCGGCCTCGCCGACGTGCAGCAGGGCAAGTTTGTCGATGGCAAGTGGGTCATTACTCGCCGAATCGCCGGCGACGATGATGGGCAAGGCGATCTGCTCACCATCAATCCGGAGAAGATTGAGCACGTGACGCTCTACCGCTTCCCATAACGCAATTCCGGAGGCCAAGCGACCTTGGCCGCCGTAATCCAGCCACTGGAGGTTCGTACCCATGCGGTCGCTGAAGTCCTTCACGTTTCCAATGACTTTGCTCTTGGCTTGCGCGGCTTTGCAGGCACAGCCGGAGAAGCCCGTGCAGCCCTACCCGGTCCTGCTCACCGAGCGCGTCGGTACCGCACCCCCTCCGGCGCAGATCTTCAAGGTCTTCCAGTTTCCCGCCGACAAGATCCCCCGCATCGACGGCGACGACAGCGATTGGGCCATGGTGCCGGAGAGTTATTCGATCGGTCTCGACCAGATGCACGACGATGAGCACAAGCATGACAAGCCCGACCCCAAGGATCTGGACGTCCATGTCAAGGTCGGTTGGGTCAAGGGCCTGAACCGCCTCTACTTCCTCTATGAGGCCTACGACAACTTCTGGGACTTCGCCGACCCCGGCCTCCACAACGACACCTTCGAGATCGTCGTCGATGGCGACCGTTCCGGCGGCCCACTGATTCCCCAGTTCCGCAACAACGCCGACCAGGACAACTGGGACGCGCACTTTTCCATGCACGGCGTCCAGGCCCAGAACTACCACATCATGACCCCCTACGAAGGCAAGGACTGGGCCCTTGCCTGGGGCTGCCAGCCGTGGATCAAGGAACTGCCCTGGGCCAACCATGCACAGAAGTACAGCTTCAAGCACGGCGAGAGCGGCAAGTACGTCCTGGAGTTCTACATCACGCCATTCGATTATGCCGGCTGCGAGGGCCCGCAGCGCGCCGTCGAGTCCCTGCTTTACGAGAACAAGATCATCGGCCTCTCCTGGGCCGTCATCGACTACGACGGCAATAAGCAGAACAACGGCTTCTGGAACCTCAGCCCCGAGCACACCATGTACGGCAATGCCACCCTCCTCCGCGAGTTCCGCCTCATGCCGCTGGAGCCCGAGTTTCAAAAACCCATTGAAGCCAGATGGAGCTTCAAGATCCTCGACATGAACCGCCGCCTCGTCGCCTTTCAGGACGAGTCGGTAGGCGCAATCACGAGCTGGAAATGGGACTTCGGTGACGGGACCACTTCCACCGAGCAGCATCCCATCCATCCCTACGCCAAGGCAGGTCAGTTTGTAGTCGTCCTATACATAGAAGGCCCCGCCGGCAAGTCGCGTCTCTCCAAGATATGGGATGTGACGTTGCGCTGAACCGCGCATGGAGCCGGAGTGAATTTGTAGTTTGGAGTACGTCTCTCACCGTTCCAGGGTAGCTGAGCAACGGCGCCCCGTCCTTCGCGCACTTTGCGAAGGGTGAGAAACCGCAACTCTCACTTGACCGCTGTCGCTGTCTTCGTCGCAACCCCCGCCCCCGCCACCCTCAGCGGAATCGCCCCCACCGGCGGCGCCTGAACCATGGTCACAATAACCGCTCGCGCCGCCTTCTTCCCCGCGCAATGGTAGGAGTGCGCCGAGCCGGCGTCGAAGTATACCGCATCGCCCTCCGCGAGCATGCACTCCTGGTCTCCGTGGCGAAGCACCAGTTCTCCCTCCAGCAGATATAGGAACTCAA
Source organism: Occallatibacter sp. (assembly GCA_050014455.1). Lineage (GTDB taxonomy): Bacteria > Acidobacteriota > Terriglobia > Terriglobales > Acidobacteriaceae > Telmatobacter. Next base: position 923 of record JBEKDH010000252.1, on the reverse strand, counting down.
ACCCCGCATGCATGTGCCCCTTCGGCTCCGTGTCCTTGGTCAGCGGCACAAACTCGGCCAGGTATGGGTCCATCTGGCGGTTGGGTACCATGTAGGCCAGGCTCTCGAAGTAGTAATTCGGCGTTCCCACCCCGGTTTGCGGCAGCCGCACCCGCTCCTTTTGGCGGTGAATCCTGAAGATGGGCTGCGGCTCGGTCTCGAAGAAGTAAGACAGATCCTTTGAGAAGACCATTGCAACCCGCGCCAGGTTCCGCAGCGTCGGCACTACCCGTCCCGTCTCCAATTGCGAAAGATAACTTGCCGACAGTCCGGCCTGCTTGCCCAACTCCACCAGTCCCATCGACTTTTTCAGGCGCAGGCGCTTGATTCGCTCCCCAATTCGCCTCTCCTCGATGAACCGTTCCGCCGTCTCGGTATCCACTTGGGTCTTTTGGATATCCTCGCTCCTGGCCTCCTTCCTGACCCCTGCCAACTCGCGCATCCATGCCTCCCGCCCAGAAATAGGATGCGGCTTGGGGTGAATTATTGTCCAGATCAAAATGATTTCCTGCATCGCTAAATCGATCTGCCCCGCGCTATCCTAGAGAGTCCGGTCGAGCCTGCTGATGCCGGCCGCCAAGGAAGCCCATGCCTGAAGACTCTGCAACGCCGATTCCCGAAGCTGCAAAGGCCGCCATGCCGCCTGCCCCCGTGGCCACCATTGCTACTTTTGGCCAGCATGAAGGCCAGTCCGTTACGCTGCGCGGATGGCTCTACAACCTGCGCGAGAGCGGCAAGCTGCTCTTTCCCATCTTTCGCGACGGAACCGGTACCATCCAGGGCGTAGCCCACGTCAAGAGCGTCCCGCCGGCTGTCTTCGAGGCCCTCAAGAGCCTCACGCAGGAGTCCAGCGTCATCGTTACCGGCCGCGTCCGCGCCGACAA
>JBEKDH010000251.1:0-3431 GCA_050014455.1 Occallatibacter sp. | reverse complement strand
TTGGTGCTCACCCAACCGCCAATCAGCCCACCGAAGATGCAACCGATCAGCGCGCTCGAAACCACAAAGCCGAGCAGCGAATTGGCGGCATTGGCCTGGGCGGGGTTGGTCAGATCCATAAATCGCGGATCGATGAAATAAGCCTTCAGACTGCCTACCGCGCCGTTGATTACGGCCGTGTCATATCCAAAAAGCAATCCGCCCAAGGTGGCGATAAGCGTGAGCAAAACGACGTACGGATTCAATCGCGACATAAGGTCCTCAAGAAATCTACGGCTGGACTGAAGAAAGAACTTGCAGATCGTTGCTGTTCAGGCGCAAGTGCAAGAAACACACCTCATTCTTGCACGGCGGCCGGGTGCTGGAAGAGTCTTCGTCGTTTTACGGTGACAGCGTTCTCGGAAACCGATCCTTCGATGACAATTCATTCATTTCCGAAACCGATTCGCGGCTCGAGCCGGTCGGACTGCCCGCTTCCAGATGGCTCAAATACGGATCATAGAAATCATAGTCCATTCGATCGATAGTCAGACAATAATCGCCCAGCAGAAGGCTTTCAACCTCACCGCGACGGATCTTCTCTTGCGCGCCGGGCGGCCCAGGTGCCGGGGGCGTAAATCGTAACACAAACATTGGGTACCCCAAGCGCCTCGCATTTGGGCGCCTGGGATAGCATGTATGCTGGATGACCACTAGCCCCGGCGCAGCGGCTTCTGCATGGGGACTACCTGCACGGTGACGTCACGAACTTCGTTGAGAAAGCGGTTAAGCACCGAGCCGCGCAACAGAATATCCCAGCGGGAACGAACCGACTGGCCAAAGACCACGTGGGAGATATTCTCCTGCTGGGCAAAGCGGATGAGGGCGTCGGAGACGTTGTGGCCGGTGAGTGAAACCACCTTGGCGCCCAGGTCTCGCGCCATGCGCTGGTACTCTTCCAGGCGGTGGTAGGCTTCCGGGTCGCCATGGCCCTTGTCGTCCTCAGGACGGGTGACGTAGACGGCGTACCAGTTGGTAGCCAGGCGGCCGGCAATGCGGGCGCCCACGCGCAGCAGCCGTTCCGTGCCGGGCCGGGTGCTGAGGCAGACCATGACCTTCTCCGGGATGGGCGCCTGTTCCAGTCCCTGGGTGCGGCGGTACTCCGCGGCTCGGCTGCTCACCTGCTCGGCGGTGGTGCGCAGGGAGAGCTCGCGCAGCATGTTCAGGTTGCCCTTGCGGAAGAAGTTGGCCAGTGCCTGTTCAACCTTTTCGGAGGCGTAGATCTTGCCCTGGCGCAGGCGCGAACGAAGCTCCTCCACCGTGATGTCGATGTTGACCACCTCGTTGGCGCGCTTGAGGAAGTTGTCGGGGATGGTCTCGCGGATGATGGTGTTGGCGGAGCGGTTGACGGCGTCGTTCAGCGTCTCAAGGTGCTGGATATTCACCGCGGTCAACACATTGATGCCGGCGTCCAGCAACTCCAGCACATCTTCGTAGCGCTTGCGGTTCTTGCTGCCGGGCACATTCGTGTGGGCCAGCTCGTCGACGATCACCGTGTTGGGATGACGGGCCAGAATGGCGTCCACGTCCATCTCTTTCAGATTGACGCCATGATAGGAGATGACGCGCTGGGGCACGATCTCCAGGTCGCGGATGCGGTCCTCGGTATCCTTGCGCCCGTGGCTCTCCACCAGGCCGATCACCACATCCACGCCCTGCTGATGCTTCATCAGATAGGCATCGTTGAGCATGTGGTAGGTCTTGCCCACCCCAGGCGCTGCCCCGATGTAAATGCGCAGCTTGGCGGGTTCCGGCTTTTTTTCAAGAATGATCTCGGCCATGCTCAGCCCACCTCGACCGGATGACGAACCGCTTCCACCGCCGCTACGGGCAGAGTAAACCGGAAGGTGGCTCCGGCGCCCAGCCTGCTCTCGACGGCTATCTGGCCGCCCAGCGACTCCACCAGCCGCCGCACCAGCGCCAGACCCAGGCCGGAGCCGCTCTCAGAGAATGTGCTGAAGCGATCGAAGATGGTGCTCAGACGCTCGGTTTCGATACCGCGGCCGGTGTCGCGCACCGTGAACTGCACAAAATCCTTGATCTCCTCGGCGGCCAGCAGGATTTCGCCCTCGGGCGGCGTATAGCGAATCGCATTCGAGAGCAGATTGTCCAGAATGGTGCGCAAAGCGCGGCGGTCGGCCATCACGGCGGCCAGATCGGCATAGGCCTGCATTTCCACGCGAATGCGCTTCCGGGCGGCCTCGTCGCAAAAGCGGTCGCGCGCTTCGGCCAGGGCTGCGAACGGGCGCAGCCGCTCAAGCTTGAGTTCCCGCTTGCCGGCGTCCAGTTCGGCCACTTCGATCAGGTCGCTCATCAGATCGTCCAGCTTCTCTGACTCCTCGCTGGCCTCGGCCACCAGTTCGGCCTGTAGCGGGCGCAACTCGCCGCCAAAGCCCTGGGCCAAGGCATAAAGCCCTCGCCGCAACTGGAGAAGCGGATCGCGCAGCTTGCGGCTGGCCACGGTAATGAACTGGGTCTTGAACCGGTCGATATCCTGCAGGCTGGTAACGTCTTCGAGCGTGGTCACGGTGCCCAGCAGACGGCCCTCGGAGTCGCGCATGGGAGTGGTGCGCAGGCGATAGCTTCGCTCCCGGTTGCCGATGCGCATGGGCAGCATGGCCGCGTCGTCCTCGGCGGCCACAGCCTTCTGCATGGAGACGGCATCGCGAATGGCGCTCAGAATCTTGTCACCGCCAGGGGCTTTGGTCAGCGCCATGCGGTCGGTGGCGGCCTCTCCCAGCAGATCCTTTGCTGCCTGGTTCACCTTGAGCAACTGCCCCTTGCCGTCGGTGACGATGATGGGCTCAAAGATCGACTGAAGAACGGCGTCGGAGAGTTGATACTCCATCTGCCGGCGACCGGCCGCCGAGTCGTTCAGTTCGCGCAGCCGGACGGCGATCCGGTTCAGCTCGGCGGCTAGCATGCCGAAGTCGTCGCGGCTGCTCCACTCCACCCGATGCTCCAGGTTGCCTTGCGCAATTCTGCGCGCATCGCGAGCCATCATGCGGATGGGCCTCAGCACGAAATAGACGGTCCCCAGCTCCACGATTAACGCAGCCAGAATGAAGGCATAGGCCACCCCGGACTGCCCCGCCGCCAGCAGCGCGCGATGCGTCACAGCCACCAGCCCCACCGTGAGGCCGGCAAGCAGCACACAGCCGAGAATCAGCCGCTGAGAAAGGTTGAGCATTACCCGGTCTCCGCGCCGGCGAGTGAATGGTCCAAGTGTTCGCAGTGTAACCGGGATGCCCGATTGAAGAAAAGGCCAACGGACTAGGGCGTGTTAACACTAATCATGCTATAATTGGAGTCAATGGAGATTACTGCGGAGCAGTTTGAGAAGATCAGAGATAGCCTGCCTGTTCAGCGCGGCAATGTGCGCCTGACGAACC
>JBEKDH010000250.1:0-4137 GCA_050014455.1 Occallatibacter sp. | reverse complement strand
CGCTGCCGGAGTATGCGGGGATGGGGCTGGAAGGCCCGCGCTATCGCACGGCGATCCAGGCAGTGAGCGACGAGCTGCTGCTGGATCAACTGCTGATGCCAGCGAGCGTAGGTGCGTCAGGAAAAACCGCCGGCGCATTGCTGGCTGCGCTCGTAGCCCATACCGGCTCGACGGCGCTCTCGACAGCGGAGCTTTCACTTGCGGTGCCAGTGGGCAACTTCGTTCCCGATCCTGGCGCGAACTGGAGCAAGAGCGCGGGACAGGCGGCCAGCATGGCGCGGGCCGCGTATCGCGCTCTAAACGGAGCGATCCTGCTCGCCTCTGCGTCGACGACTGTTCATCCGCTCAACGAAACCGACGGAAGTTTGAATCTTGCCAACCTGGCGCTCACGGCCAGCGTGAAACGCGCGTTGGCCAACGATGTGACGGTGTGCGGCGAGAACGAGCCGGTGGCCTACGTGACGGAATATTTTCTTGGCGACGGCGTGACCACGGAATTCGACCTGGCCGAGGATCCGTTCACTCCGGCGACATCAAAGTCGACGATCGTCAGCGAACTCTTCAACGAGCCGGAGATCAACCAGACGGTTTGGAACGCGAGCGGCGGAGGGTACATCACGCTGGGACCCAACGGCCTGGCGATGAACGGCGGCAACGGTATTGACGGCGAAACCACGCTGGCGTGGCTCGATCCCATTGAGATGGGAGGGACGCTGCTGCTGGAGCTGGTGGGAGTGACGCTGTCTCCGGGCAGCACGGGAATCCTGGGCGGATTTTTCAACGGCTACCAGACTGCGGCGGGTTGTAGTGCGGGGATCCAAGCTACTGCCGCATCTGGCACCGGAGCCGTGACGTTGCAGCCGATGGTGCTGGGCACAGCGGCGGGAACCACATTCGCAGTGAATCCCGCGAACACGTACACACTGCGCTTGCGCATTCACTGCCCGGAGAGCTATCGCGCGCCGTCGATGTACTACTCATTCGGCGATAGTGGCGCAATCGGCGCAGGCGGAACATGGCTGCTCGCGCCGGGCAACATCCAAATGGAAGTGCAGGAGTTCGTGAGCGGCGTTGGCGCAACGCCAGTGACGCTCTACGACGGAGCGGTGACGAATCTGCCCGCGCCTTGCAATCTGGTTCCGGTGAGCAGCATTAATTTAATCGGCACGCTGCGCGCCATCAACCTGACCAATCTGGGTTCGGGCTGGGTGGTGAGCACACCGTCCGGCGGCGGACCCTACACGCGGCGCATCGGGACCACAGCGGAGGCGGCGGAATGTCACGTGGAACGCACCGGCAAACTGGCCTTCTACACCGGCTATACGCCGGTGGCAGGCGAGCAGATTGCGGTGAGTTACCGCACGATAGGCCGCGCCGTAGGCCGCGCGGTGAACACCGCGAACCAGGCAGCGCTGGCCGCGGCCGGATCGCCATCAGTGGCCGCGTGGATCGGCTCAGTGACCAATCCTCCGGCGCGCACTGCGACGGATTGCCGCAGCGCGGCGCAGGTGATGGAGCAGGCCGCAGCCAGCGTGAGCGCGCTGTGGGCAGGCACCTACAAAGGGAACCGCGCCAGCTTCGCGAGCGACGTGTGGCCGGGCGATGCGCTGCTTCTGAATGCGCCATCCACGAGCCTGAACGCAGAGGTGGTGGTGCGCACGGTGAGGGTAGCGTACAGCGCGAGCTTGCCCGACCTGGTGGAATACGAGATCGCGTTCGCCAACGACTGGGCCGACGACCTGGCCATCAAAACCAGCGCGACGGTGCCCGTGGATGCATGGCTTCCGGCGGCCATCGCTCCCACTTACCCCGGCAATCTGACCGGCCTGGCAGTAACTACGCTGAATGGAAGCACGGTGACGATCAGCGCGGGAGTAACTCCGCCCGCGGGGGGCGGGTTCGAGATACGGCGGCGGGACTTTGCCTTCATGCCGGGAGAAGATCCCGGCCTGGTGGCGCGCTCCACTTTGCCCAATATGACTTTTTCCCGCGAGACCGCCAACGACCGGTTTTACATCCGGATGTACGACGGCGCGACGCCGCCGAACTACTCCGAGTTCTCAACGGCATTGTTCATCAACCTGCCGCTGGGGTCTTGAGCGGCGATTTCCTGGTAGCGATGGGCGAATGGAGTCCAGTGGATGCGGATGATGAATGAATTCGAAGCGCAGGTGCTGAGCGATTTGAGCGTGCTGAAGACGCAGATGAACGGCCTGATGGGCGACGGCGGCGGGGGGCGCATCGCCGATCTGGAGCGGCGCCTGGAGCGGCATGAGCAGAACTGGCAGCGGGCCAAGGGCTTTCTGGCGGCTTTCAGCGTGCTCTTCGCGGTAATTGAAGTGGCCGTGGAGGCCTGGCGCCGGCATTGAGCGGCGATGCCGGCGCCTGGTCGGCAAGGGCGTTCGCATCCGCCTTCGGTTTTGACCTGAACTCTCGTATAATCAGCCCCATGAGCGAACGACCCCTGATTGGCATTGTGATGGGCAGCAAGAGCGACTACGAGGTGCTCTCGGCTGCGGTTGAGATTCTGCGCGCGCTTGAGATTCCCCATGAGGCGCGGGTATTGAGCGCGCATCGCACCCCCGATCAACTGCTCGAATACGTTCAATCGGCGCGGGCGCGGGGGCTGCGGGTGATGATCGCCGGGGCCGGCGGCGCGGCTCACCTGGCCGGCGTGATTGCGGCCAAGACGCTGCTTCCCGTGCTGGGCGTGCCCATTGCCGCCACGCCGCTGAACGGCCTCGACTCGCTGCTTTCGATTGTGCAGATGCCCAGGGGCGTTCCCGTCGGCACGCTGGCCATCGGCAAGCCCGGAGCGGCCAACGCCGCGCTGCTGGCGGCCGAAATCCTCGCCTTGACCGACGCGGCGCTCTACGAACGGCTCACCCGCTGGCGCGCGGCGCGAGCCCAGGAAGTGCTGGAGCAGAAGCTGCCCGACTGAGAGCTGTCCACGACCAATTTGCTCCGGGAGAGTCTCACGTTGATGCTCTCTGGCAGCATGCCGGCGATTGAAGACAGCATCCTGAATTCGAGGATTTCCTCAGAGTTCGGTCGATTGGCTGGCTACCAGCGCCTTGCACCTGGCGATGAAGTCGGCCAGCGGCACGGAGCCCTGGTCGCCTTTGGCGCGGGTGCGGACGCTGACCGATCCGGCGGCTTCCTCCTTATCGCCGAACACGAGAATGTAGGGCGTCTTTTGATTGGCGAAGTCGCGAATCTTGCCGTTCATTTTTTCGTTGCGGTCGTCGATCTCAACTCTCAGCCCGGCAGCCTTCAACTCCGCCTCGACCTTCCTGGCGTAGGCGTGATGGCGCTCGCTGATGGGGACCAAGCCCACCTGCACGGGCGCGAGCCACAGCGGGAAGGCTCCGGCATAATGCTCGATGAGGACGCCGAAGAAGCGTTCGATAGAGCCGAAGAGGGCGCGGCGAAGCGGGCAGGCAGGTTGAAGTCCACCTGCACCGTGCAGAGCTGCCAGAGACGGCCGAGAACGTCGATGAGTTTGAAGTCAATCTTGGGGCCGTAGAAGGCAGCCTCGCCGGGGATGGTGGTGTACTTGATGCCCTTGCGATCGAGCGCGTGCTGAAGTCCGCCGATGGCGAGCGCCCAGTTTTCGTCGGAACCTGTGTAGTGGGCGCGATCATTCGGATCCCACGTGGAAAGCTCGACCTTGAACTCGGCAAAGCCGAAGGTCTTCAGCACCGCCTCGGCAAAGTCAATGCAGGCGACCACCTCGTCCTCAATCTGGCCGGGGGTGCAGAAGATATGCGCGTCGTCCTGCGTGAAGCCGCGGACGCGCAGCAGGCCGTGCATGGTGCCGGAGCGCTCGTAGCGGTAGACGTTGCCCAGCTCGGCCAGGCGCACCGGAAGATCGCGGTAACTCTTGGGCGAGTTCTTGTAGATCAGGATGTGGCCGGGGCAGTTCATGGGCTTGAGGCGATACTCGGCATCATCCAGCTCCATGGGCGTATACATGTTGGCGGAGTAGAAGCCCTCGTGGCCGCTGATCCTCCACAGTTCGCGGCGCATCACGTGAGGGGTGAAGACCAGCGAGTAGCCGCGGCGCAGGCATTCGTCGCGCATCCAGTCTTCCATGACCTTGCGGACGATGGCGCCCTTGGGATGCCAGAAGATGAG
>JBEKDH010000249.1:0-3598 GCA_050014455.1 Occallatibacter sp. | reverse complement strand
CGATGGCGTCGGTGTTGGGTGAGTTGGCGGGCGCCAGAACCTTGATATTCCGAATGGTTACATCGTCCGAGTAATAAGGAACCAGTTGCCACATCGGCGAGTTCTGGAGGGTAACTCCCTCGACCAGCACGTGCTTGCAATGGTCGAAGACGACCAGCCTGGGCCGCGGATGGTCGGTGCCCAGGACGCCGGAATTCTTGACGGTGCGCGCCATCTGCCACCAGCTCTCGCCCGCGCCGTCGATCACGCCTTCTCCCGTGATGGCGACGTTGCTCGCATCGGTGGCGCTCACCAGCGATTGCAGGCCGGGCGCGCGGAACTCGGTCTTGGCGGGATAATCCGCATGATCGGCGGAACCCAGCAGCGTGACGCCTTTATCGAGCTGCAAGCGGATATTGCTCTGGAGAACGATCGGGGCGCTCAGATAGGTTCCGGCAAGCACCCGCACCGTGCCGCCGCCCTGGCGCGCGCAGGCATCGATCGCCGCCTGAATCGCGGCTGTATCTTTCGTGACGCCGTCGCCCTTGGCCCCATAGGCGCGCGGATCGCAGTTGGCGGATGAATCGAGCGCGCTTGCCGGGACAGCTGCGAAGAGAGCCGGAAGGAGCAGCCAAAAAGACAGGCGGATCAGTGATAGTTTTTGTTGAATCAATGGAACTCCTCGCAGTATGTCGGATTGCCGAGTGATCCGATCATTCGGGAGGCTACGCGTTCAACTGCTCCTGCAGCTTGTTGAGCGTGCGGTGCAGATCCTTGTCGGTGCGGCGCAGCTCGTCGATCTTGGCGATCGAGTGCATGACGGTGGTGTGGTGCTTGTTGCCAAACTGGCGGCCGATCTCAGGCAAGCTGGCCTCGGTCATCTGCTTGGCCAGGTACATGGCGATCTGGCGCGGCACCACGACATTGCGCGAGTTGTTCTTCTGCTTCAGGTCGCTGACCCTCATGCCGAACTGCTCAGCCACCGCGCGCTGAATGGCCTCGATAGTGATTTTGCGCACCTGCATGTCAATGAACTGCTTGAGGCACTGCTGGGTCGAGGCCAGGGTGATCTCCATGCGGTTGAGCTGGCACCACGCGATGAGGCGCACCAGGGCGCCCTCCAGCTCGCGCACGTTGGTGCGCACATTCGAGGCCACAAACAGCGCCACGTCGGTGGGCAGTTGCACCTGCTCGCTCTCCGCCTTCTTCTGCAGGATGGCTACCTTGGTCTCAAGATCGGGCGGCTGAATGTCGGCGATCAGGCCCCATTCGAAACGCGAGCGCAGGCGGTCCTCAATCTCGGCCAGCTCCTTGGGCGGGCGGTCGGAGGCGATGACGATCTGCTTCATGCTCTCGTGCAGCGCGTTGAAAGTATGGAAGAACTCCTCCTGGGTGCGCTCCTTCTGGGCGATGAACTGAATGTCGTCGATGAGCAGCACGTCCACGGTCCGGAAGCGATCGCGGAAGCTGGTCATGCGGTCGTTGCGCAGCGAGGTAATCATCTCGTTGGTGAACTTCTCGGCCGAGACGTAGCAGATATTGACCATCGGCTGGCGGCGCTTTACCTCGTGGCCGATGGCGTGCATCAGGTGGGTCTTGCCCATGCCCACGCCGCCATACAGGAAGAGCGGATTGTAGGCGCGGGAAGGACGCTCGGCGACGGCCAGGGCGGCGGCACGCGCAAACTGGTTGCCGTTGCCGATGACGAAGGCATCGAAGGTGTAGCGCTGGTTGAGCTGCGCGGCGGTGGACCAGTCGAAGCGGGCCTGCTCAGGGGAGCGCGGCGGCGGGGCGGAGTGGGACGCGGGAGCCGGACGCACCGGAAGCGGGCCGAAGCCGGTGTCCTTGCGCGGCGGCGGAATCGATGGATCCTCCTCGGCGGTTACAAAGCTGACGCCGTCGAAGTCCATCGACTGCATTTCGATGGCCTCCTGAATCAGGTCTCCGTACTTGTCGCCGATGTGCTGAAACTCCGGCGAGGGCACGCGAACATAGAGGGTGCGACCTGCGGAGTGGCTGTAGCGAGTGGGTTTGAGCCAGGTCTCGAAAGACTGGCGGATGACCTTCTTCTCTAAGGCCGCGAGAATCTTGATCCAGGGGTCGAGCACCGTCGCCGGTGAAGTTGCAAATGCCATCGAAGCCAATCCTTGCTCGCGTCGCCGTGAAACACCCGGTCCAGTTCATCCACGCCATTTTGGCAATAGCTCTCTTGCGGGCGCAAAGCCTTCGCTTTTCGCCCGGCCGCCATGCACCGACTGCCTGCTTGCCGCTGGTCTGCCCCTGAAAAATTCTTTGAGGCTTTGGGTGAACCCGTTCCGTGGGACGCTGGAAACTTTTCTTGAACGGTCCCGATAGTAGCACATTTGGGGGACGATGCAATATGGCTTTCACATAACTTTTTGCCGCGCGCCGTATGTTGCACCATAGCCGGTGAAACTTGCCTCAAGAGAGTTACCAGAGTCACCGCAAGGGCCTCCGCATCCAACCCTCAAAGCAGCTCCGTTCACACCTTTGGTACGCCCATTTCACGCCTTCCAAGATTCTAGTTGCCACCATTCGGGAAGGGTTAGAAGCGGGGCAGGCTCGACGAGGCGCCGCCCTGAAGACAGTTTACGCTGGATTCCTGGCCCCGCCTGCGATACACTTGTATTTTGCCGTAGAGGCGCAGATTTTTCACTTGAAGACAGGAGGGCATTGTTATGCCCAAGCGCACATTTCAACCCAATCGCCGCAAGCGCGTGAAAACCCACGGTTTCCGCGCCCGCATGAAGACCAAGAGCGGTGCCGCCGTCCTCAGCCGCCGTCGCGCCGTCGGCCGCAAGCGCGTGAGCGTCAGCGCCGGTTTCCGGGACTGATCCGCGCCAGCCGATCCGTCTCTGTCTTTGGTTGGAGCCGGAAAGGGCTTGCGCAATCGTCGCCCTTCCGGCTGAAACGCCCTCCGGCAACGCCATGAACACCCCAGCCAGCCCTGACGCGCGCAAAGATCCGCTGCCAGCCGAGCGCCAATCCTCCATCCAGTCCTTGACCGGCGCGCGCCTGCGCAAGCACGCCGACTACCAGCGCGCCTATGCGGCCAGCCGCAAGCGGCAATCCGCATCGATGAGCTGGTTTCTGGCCCCGCGGCAGCCAGCCGCCGGCGCTCCAGCCGACCACTCGGCAGCTTCCGCCTCGGCGCCGCGCGTCGGGCTCACCGCCGGCAAGGTTCTGGGCAAAGCCCATGAACGCAACCGCATCAAGCGCCGCATGAGAGAGGCCCTCCGCCGCCATCTGGAACTGCTCCCCCAAGGCTGCGACCTGATTCTCCATCCTCGCCGCATTGTCCTCACTTTGGAATTCGCGAAACTTGAGGCTGAGATTGTACGTATCCTGCTGCAGGCAAATGCGGAGGCAGCCAGAATCTCAGACAGGCCGATTCCGTCGCACACCCGCCAAATTGCACCGGCAAAGCCCTCGCTATGACGCGCATCCTGCTCGCCCTCCTCGTCTTCTACCGCCGGTGGCTCTCTCCGGCGCTGCATTCGCTCAATCCCGGCGGCGGCTGCCGCTACGTTCCCACCTGCTCGGAGTATGCCACCGCGGCCATAGCCGTCCACGGCCCTGTGCGCGGCACTGCGCTGGC
>JBEKDH010000248.1:0-3689 GCA_050014455.1 Occallatibacter sp. | reverse complement strand
CCGCAGTTCGGCATCATCAGCAACCAGAGCCTTGAAGACATGGAGATGAACCTCAAGGATATGCTGCCGAACATCTTTGGCGGCGGCTCGAAGAAGCGCAAGTTGAAGGTGGGCGACGCCTTCGACTATCTGGTTCAGGAGGAAGAGGGCCGGCTGATCGATATGGATTCAGTGAATCGCGCGGCCACCGAGAGGGTGGAATCGAGCGGCATCATCTTTCTGGACGAGATCGACAAGATAGCCGGACGCGAGAGCGGGCACGGGCCCGATGTTTCGCGCGAGGGCGTGCAGCGCGACATACTGCCCATCGTGGAAGGAACGACGGTGAACACTCGCTACGGCATGGTGCGCACCGACCATATTCTCTTCATCGCCGCCGGCGCGTTTCATGTCTCCAAGCCCAGCGATCTTATCCCTGAGCTACAGGGGCGCTTTCCCATCCGGGTCGAGTTGCAGTCGCTCACCGTGGATGACTTTCTGCGCATTCTCACCGAGCCCAAAGCATCGCTGACCAAGCAATACTCGGCATTGCTCGAGACCGAGGGAGTCAGACTGGAGTTTGCCCCCGAGGCGCTGCGCGAGATGGCCGAGTTCGCCTTCAAGGTGAACGAGCAGACCGAGAACATCGGGGCGCGGCGTCTGCACACGATCATGGAGCGGGTGCTTGAAGATGTGAGCTTCCTGGCGCCGGATGTGGCCCGACGCGCGCCGGACGAGTCGGCTGCCGCGGCGCTCTCTGAGACGATCAGGCGCGAGTCGACCGCGCCTCTGCCCTACGAGGAGCGGATGACCGCCTCCGGCCCGGAGAAGGTCTTCCTCATCGGCGCCGAGTATGTGAAGCAGATGGTTGCTTCCACCGTGCGCGATCAGGATTTGAGCCGGTACATCCTGTAGCTCGTGCTTGTTTCTTGATTGCGCAGGGCGCGGGCTTTTGGTATCTTTGTCTCGTACCTCGCGAGTCCGCGCGCTGCATTCAACCTGCGGGCTCTACCTGCACTCTCCCGCTTCTGAGGGATTGCGGATGGGGGCGCTTCAGAAGCACGCCTGGAAAGGGTGTGCCCGCGCCTTGAATCCGCGCCGCCCTTTCCGCGACTCCACTTACATCCAAGCAAAAGGAGAGAAACCATGAGCAATTCCGAACTGCACCACAAGATCACCTACATCGAGTTCGCATCCACCGACATCGCACGGACGAAGAAGTTCTACGGGACCGTTTTCGGCTGGAGCTTTCAGGACTGGGGTCCGGATTACATCAGCTTTGCGGGCGCGGGCGTTGAGGGCGGCGGCTTCTACAAGACCGATCCGCATGAGGCGCAAGCCAAGACTGCGCCGCTGGTCGTGCTTTACTCCGCCGACCTGGAGGCGACCGAGGCAGCCGTCTTGGCCGCGGGCGGCAGCATCGTTGTGCCCATCTTTGCGTTTCCCGGCGGACGGCGCTTCCACTTCTGCGACGGAGTGGGCAATGTGCTGGGCGTCTGGTCGGAGTGAAAAACTGTGCGGAGCGAAGAGTAAGAAGAAGCCCCGGGGTTTTCGCCAAGGCTGCGGAGACCGGGGGCCTCTCATGCCTGGGCGGATCGACGAATGAACGACGCCAGACCTGCAGAATCCAATTGCAAACTCAAAAGGATGTGTGCCAGAATGCAGTAGTTCTTCCCCTGTTCCACCCGTAACTTCTCGAAGATTTTGGGTCCGCTCCTAAAGCTGCCGGTCACCGACTGTTTCGAGGCGTGTCTTCAATGGCACGGTCTACAGCCTTGCAATTCAGGTGCGCTGCCAGCCATGGCCGGGGGAAACATGGAATCTGAATTGAATGGAGGTCCGTTATGAAAGCAGGACGAAACCAGATCCTTGCCACCCTGGTTGCTTGCGCCATGGCCTTAGCCGCAACCACTCCGGCGAGCGCCCAGTCGAGCACCCCCATCGGCGGTGTTACCAAATCCGACGCGGCCTGGATTGTTGTTGCCATCGCCGCCATAGGCGCGGGAATCGGAATCGGCATCTACTACTCGGTTCACCATAGCCAAAGACTTACCGGGTGCACGGTCCTCGGGGCAAACGGCCTTGGACTGGAAAACAGGGATGATCGGCAGATGTACACTCTTGTGGGAGCGACAGCCGCGATCAAGCCAGGGGAACGCGTTCGCGTCTCCGGAAAGCGGGTAAAAGGGTCCGCCGGTCCCGCTCCGCAGTTTCTGGTCGACCATCTGTCCAAGGACTACGGCGCCTGTCCGCCAAGCCCTGCCACACCCTAGTTGATGGCCGGAGGCAGCATGAGGGGCTTGCGCGGCGCAAGCTCTTCGCGCACCAGCGTCAGTCCGAGAATGCAGCGCTCGAAGCGGTCGGAGAGGCGCGCAAACAGCGGGGCTTCGCGCTCATACTCGCAGAGGTTGAACTGACTTACGATGAAGTAACTCTCCTTGCCGGCATGGATAAGTTCGCCCATGGTTGGACGATGGCGATGGCGGTTCGAGTCCATCGCTTCGGGATACATGCCGGCGACGAAGAGGGCATAGTCGCCGATATGCTTGCGCACGGCGCGCTCGGCATCGAACGATGGCGCGCTGCCGTGGACTGGGTCCGAAGCCCGCATCATCTCCGATAACTCCTCGACGGGGCGGCCCGCCGTGTCGCGCACCTTGTAGAGTTTGTCGGCCTCGGTGAACTCGCACAACAGATGCGCCACGTAGCCGGTCACCTCCGGGTCGTGCAGTCCCAGCTTGCCTTCATAACTGTTGCGGACCGCCTGCTGGAAGAAGGGTTCGAGTGGATGAGTCTGAGACTGCATGCAAACCTCCCGTGGCCGCGAACTGCCGGTCTGCTGAGGGGTATTGGCCGGTTGCTTGTTTGCCTGCATTGATCGCCAGCCATTGCCCGTTCATGCCGCTGTAACAGATACCTTATCGGAATCGATATGAATTTCAAGTAAGGATTGACGATTCTGTTGGCAGTGTGATGGGCCGATTGCGGATTTATCTGGTGCCTGAAGCGAAAAGGGCGACCGCATTGGCCGCCCCCTTGCGCTCATCGATGCGCCGCGATTACGCGGTTGCCGGTGCGCGCGATTCCAGTTCGGCCAAGCGCTTGGCGAGCAGCGTTTCCAGCTTGACCAGCGCGGCCGAGAAGCCCTCAATGCCTTCCTTCAGCTTGTCAGTGGCCATGCGGTCGGCGGCGTGCATGGCATCGAACGCCGCCTTGTCCACGGCGATCCTTTCGATGGGCAGCGCCCGGGCGGCCTCGGGCGAGAGCTTGCGCGCCAGGTCGCCCACGGCAGCTTCCAGTTCGGCCAGCAGCGCCGGTGAGATGGTGAGCAGGTCGCAGCCGGCCAGCTCCTCGATCTCGCCGATGTTGCGGAAGCTGGCGCCCATCACCTGCGTCTTGTAGCCGAACTTTTTGTAGTAGTTGTAGACCTTGGTCACGGAGAGGACGCCGGGGTCTTCGGCGCCGTGGAAGTCTTTGCCGGTGTCCTTTTTGTACCAGTCGAGGATGCGGCCGACGAAAGGCGAGACGAGGGTGACGCCGGCCTCGGCCGCGGCGATCGCCTGGTGCAGCCCGAAGAGCAGTGTCAGGTTGCAGTGGATGCCTTCGCGCTCCAGCACTTCGGCGGCGCGGATGCCCTCCCAGGTGGAGGCAATCTTGACGAGGATGCGGTTGCGCCCGACGCCCGCGCTGTCGTATTGGGCAATGATGGC
>JBEKDH010000247.1:0-3926 GCA_050014455.1 Occallatibacter sp. | reverse complement strand
CAGTCGTGCCGCAAATGGCCAGTCTAGAATCCGGCTTTAGCCGCTTCGGAACTGCAAATTACTGAAAACAAAACCGCAGGGGCTAAAGCCCAACATGATTTTGCTGCTCTTTCGGCACGACTGAAGTCGTGCCCTGACGCAATCTATAGCTTGACAGCAGTTCTGCGTGAGGCTCGAAGGTGAGCCTGATCCGTTTAGAGTGTTGTATGCCTATTTTACGGTTCTTTCCTGCAATGAGTGCGCTGGTGCTGGCGATTGCCGTTTTTGCAGCCGGGCCGGCCGGCGCGGTGGGGCAGACGGCTGCTGGCGGACAGCCTGCGGCCGAAGCGCCTCAATTCGTAATTCTGGACACCGATATTGGCGACGACATCGACGATGCCTTTGCGCTGGCGCTGGTGCTGCGGAGCTCGGAACTGCGGGTGCTGGGCGTTACGACGGAGTATGGCGATACGGAGCTGCGGGCGAAGCTGGTAGACCGTTTTTTGGAAGCGGTGGGCCGCACCGACGTTCCGGCGGATGTCGGCATTCCGACGCCGCACGCGAACGTGTTCACTCAGGCAGCCTATGCGCAGCAGCGGATTCTGCCGCCAGTCGATCGCTGTACGCTGCAATTGCTTTCTGTATCCCAGATGCCCATCCCACAACGCGAAAAGGATCGATATGAGGCTTGTCAAACGGACCGCCGCGACGCTGTCGGATTCATCCTGCGGAGCGCAAGCGCGCGCCCGGAGAAGATCACCCTCATCGCCATCGGCCCGCTCATCAACATCCAGGCGGCTATCGAGCGCGATCCGGAGACCTTCCGCAAGCTCAAGCGGGTGGTGATGATGGGCGGCAGCATCTACCGGGGCTACGACGGACAGAACGGCGAGCGCCGGCCCGCCGCCGCCGAGTGGAATATCAGCCGCGACCCGGCCGGATTGAAGGCGCTGCTGGCTTCCGGCGTGCCGGTCTTCATGATGCCGCTCGACTCGACCCAGATTCACCTGGAAACAGTGGATCGAGAGGCGATCTTCTCCCATGGTTCCCCGCTCACCGATCAACTGACGCTGCTTTACCACCAGTGGCTGGCGGGCAATGAGGGGCACGCGACAGCGCCCACGTTGTTTGACCCGGTGGCCGTGGCCTACGCGGTTCATCCCGAACTGTGCCCGGTGACGCCGATGCGGCTGGAGGTAGACGACAAGGGGTTTACGCGACCGGTGGACGGCGCACCGAATGCTCAGGTCTGCCTCAAGTCGGACGAGAAAGGGTTTCTGGAGCTGCTGTTGGGCAGGATCGCAAAGGACGAGGCCCATTGAGTTGAGGAGCGCGACGGAAGACGCAGGCCTCTTTGCTCCGGCCTGAAGGGACGTTTTTCGCTCTCCAGCGCCGGAGCCGGGAGAGCGCGAGCAAGGCCGCATGCAACTCCATTGACAGCGCTGGAAAGGAAAGATGAAAATGGCGGGTCGAAGCAATATGAGCCGTTTCAAGCGGCGTACGGAGGGAAAGTGAGAAACGTGGGCAATTGGAAGGCACTTGGGCTTTTTGCATTGATGGGTGCGGGATTGCTGCTGGCTGGCTGCAAGCCGGCGCCGGAATTGACGGCGGCGCAGGCGCAGGCGATCATCCAGGCCAAGTACGATGCGGCTCCCGCGGCGGGCGCCAACATCGCGGTGGACGATCTGGGCATGAGAATGGGCGCGACCGCCAAGTATTGGAACCGGACCACCATCTACCCCAACAAGTTCTGGGCCGACTTCAAGCTGACCGACGAGGGCAAGAAGGCGCTGAAGCTGCCGGGGGGGGGCGACGTGATCAAGTGGCGCCCGGACAACGCCGACGACAAGGGCTATTCGATCGTCGTGGTGACGGTGGCGGCCAATCATCTGAAGGTCCGCGACGTGAAGGATCCGGTGGATGAAGTGGGTGGAACCAAGTCCACAGTCTTTGCCGAATCCGTGAACCTGGATGGCGTTCCCGACGCGCTGCAGCAGATTGCTCACAACCCCGGCAACAAGCTGAGCAGCAAGAAGACGGCCACCTTTGCACTGGATGGCGGAGCCTGGAAGCTGGCCGGCATTCAGTAGGGAATTCCGGCAGGGCGGGAAGAATCTTGGGGGCGGGGGGCAGGAATTCGTTGACCCCGCCCGCAATTCTTGATATTGTAAGAAGGTTCGGCAAGAACGCAGTGGTCCGTGTGTCTTAGCGGTGGCTGCGTGTGTACAGCCCGTCAGGCAGCAGGAGACGGGAGCCGATTCTCGAGGTCAGGCGCGAGCAGGATGGTCGCGACCAGGCCAGAGGCGGCAGGGCCGGGTGGATTCAGCCGGCCGGACAAGTCCCCGAAGCGGCTCTCTTCTTGCGGAGGGCAGGGGCAAATCGCTACGGCGCCCGCGCGTTCTCCACCTTGGAGGGCTATGCGGGCCGGAATCGCGAAACGGAGTTGGCTCCGCCACGGCGGACGCCCGACCACCGTCCCGGTTCTCGTCTGAGATGGATAGAAGGCAGACGCGAAGCAGCAACGATAGGGCTTCTGTGCGTGTGCGCGGCCGAATTGCCGTGCCAAGCCGGAACGGCCCGAAGGGTCTGCTTGCGGCTGGTGAAGTGGGAAGTTGAAGGGTTTTTGACGGGGTAAGGAGTTTCAGTTTGCCAACTTTTAATCAGCTTGTCCGCAAGGGGCGCACGGCCCCCCGTTACAAGACGGCGTCGCCGGCATTGCAGGCCTCGCCGCAGCGGCGCGGCGTTTGCACCCGCGTGTATACACAGACACCCAAGAAGCCGAACTCGGCCCTGCGCAAGGTAGCTCGCGTGCGGCTGACCAACGGGATTGAGGTGACCACCTACATTCCGGGCATCGGCCACAACCTGCAGGAGCACTCGATCGTGCTCATTCGCGGCGGCCGTGTGAAGGATTTGCCCGGGGTTCGCTATCACGTGGTGCGCGGCACGCTCGATTCGGTTGGTGTATCCGCCCGCAAGCAGAGCCGGTCGAAGTATGGGGCCAAGCGGGCCAAGGGCGGTCCGGCTCCGGCCAAGGGCAAGAAGTAAGACGGTTCCGGGGCGCGGTTTTTGGACTCGGACTTGGGCAGCAGATGCGGCGCGAAAGCGCGAGGATTTTGAGAATTATGCCGAGAAAAGGGCACATTGCGAAGCGGGAGTTGGCGCCCGACCCGGTCTACGGGTCCACGCTGGTCACCAAGTTTGTCAACTCGATGATGTGGGGCGGGAAGAAGTCGACGGCCCAGGGCATCTTCTATCAGTCCATGAAGAACCTGGAGGAAAAGGGCGGCGGCGACGACGCCCTCAAGCTCTTCAAGAAGGCGGTGGAGAACTGCAAGCCGCTGCTAGAAGTGAAAACCCGGCGCGTGGGCGGCGCAAACTACCAGGTGCCGATCGAGGTGAATCCAGACCGGCGCACCTCGCTGGCCATCCGCTGGCTGATCACCTACGGCCGCAACCGCGGCGAAAAGGGCATGATCGACAAGCTGTCGAACGAACTGCTGGATGCGGCCAACGGGCGCGGCGCGGCAATGAAGAAGAAGGAAGACGTTCACCGCATGGCCGAGGCCAACAAGGCCTTTGCCCACTACCGGTGGTAGGACGCAGGGACCAGGGACTAGGGACTAGGGACTAGGGACTAAGGGACTAGGTTTCTGACCGTATGAAGTTGTACCAAGGCTGGGTGCCCCAGGTCCCTCGCATTTGGGGACCTGGGAAAGCATGAAATCATCAAGACGCGGTACCAGGGACTTAGGGACGTAGCTGGACAGAAAGATCGAACCGCGGGCTGAAGCGCCCGCAAGGAAAAATGCCGTGCCTCGCACTACACCGCTGAACCGCTGCCGGAATATCGGAATCATGGCGCACATCGACGCCGGAAAGACGACAGCGACAGAACGGATCCTCTTCTACACGGGCATCACGCACCGTATAGGAGAGGTGCATGA
>JBEKDH010000246.1:0-4014 GCA_050014455.1 Occallatibacter sp. | reverse complement strand
ACCTGCACGCTCCGCTGGGCTCGATCTACACCTTCACCCCGGCCAGGGCGGATTCGCTGATGATGGGCGCCATTCTCGCTCTGGCGATGCGCTCCAGCCCCCAGACGCGCAGCAGCCTGTCGCGCGCCGCGTTATGGGTCTTGCCCGGCAGCCTCGCCCTGCTGCTGGCGCTTGCCTGGCCGGATCGCAGGCTGAACTGGGAGAACGCCAGGATTGCGATCTTCGGTTATACGCTCCTTGCCCTGGCGGGAGCGGCCCTGATCGTGCTCTCGCTGATGCATCGGAGAGTGCAGGCAGCAATCAACCAGCCGGTGATGCGCCAGTTAGGGAAGTACAGCTATGGGATTTATGTTCTGCACTATCCCATTCTCACGTTTCTCTACTATCTGGATCTTCCCGGCCGCGTGGGTTTCGAGGGCGGGGCCCTGGGGCCCCGCCTTCTGACTTCGGCCACCGCCGCGACCGCTTCCATTTTGCTGGCCGTGCTCTCGTTTCAGTTTTATGAGAGCAGATTTCTACGCCTGAAGAGGTACTTTCAGTATGAGTTTCCTGTCTTGCCCGCGGGCCTGGAAGCGGCAGCGGCAACTTGCCAGCCCATGGGAGGGCAGGGAAGCGCACCGCCCGCCGGAGAGTGCCAAGGCCGCGCATTGCGCCCCGGAGACGGCATGCCATGAGAAGCGCGCTGGAAGGCAGCCAGGGAATCTCCGCAGTCGATCCGCCCGTCCCGGCACCGGGTCCGCTCGTTGTGGCCATGCTATACAACAGAAATGGAATGGCCGCCTGGTGCTGGGAGGCTGCGCATGCGCTCCACGAACTGGGGCAAAATGTGCTGCTTATTGCCGCTCCGGATACACCGCTTCCCGGAACGCCGAAGGTCGAAGTGGTTTGGATCGATATTGCGGACAGGCACGCAGTGCGGCAAGGCGGGATCGTCCGGGCGCTGGCAGCGGCAAGGAGTCATCTTTCAGCAGGTCCGGACGGAGCTCTCAAGAAGATTCACGCCAGCCTGGCTGCACGACGCGTGCGGCCGGCAGCTTATATTCTCAACCAATCGACCTTCGTCGACCGCAGCGTTCCTTGCATGCAGATGGTGGCGGCCTGGTCCTATCCGGTGAATCTGAGCGCTTATCTGCGCAAGACTCCGCTGCTTGTTCCCGGCAAGAGCGCGAAGGCATTCTTGCACACGGCGTTGTCGTCGCTGGGCTGGTGGCGCAAGGATTGGCGCGCGTACAGAACGGCGGACCGGGTTCTGCCGGTGACTGCAGCTTTGCAGAGGAGCCTTGAGCGGCGCTCCATTCCCTGCGATCTGGCCTATCCCGGCACCTGCGTCAGTCCGGCGGCGGAACGCGGCGATGGAGGAATACGCTTGTTGATGGCCGCGGTCAGGCTTGGTGAGCCGCGCAAGAGGATCCTGTGGATGCTCGAAGCGATGAAAGAGATGAATCCGCCGCCGGGAACTACTCTTGAACTTGCCGGAGAGGCGGACGACGCGGTGCGCCGCGCCACCGCTCAAATTGGCTTTCCCGTCGAGTTCTTAGGCCATCTCAACCGGGAAAGACTCCAGCAGGTTATGCAGGGCGCGCATATTTTCTGTTTTGGATCGCTTCTTGAGGACTGGGGTTATGTTCTGGTGGAAGCAATGGCCAACGGCATGACGCCCGTTGCGCCCGCCATCGGCCCGTTCGACGAAATTATGGATGGCGTGGGCCGCTGCTACTGCCCGAATAGCCAGGAGGACTTCTTGCGCGCCGTTGGCTGGCTGGTTTCGAGCTCTCTCGCCGATCGAGGGCGCGAGGCTTGGGAGCGAGCGGGGAGCCTGTTTTCGCGCCAGGCATTTGGCCGCTCCATTCTGGCTTCTCTCGAATCCGCAACCCAACCGCGCCGATTGCGCCGGCGTAACATGGGGAGTTGGAAGGCTGGGCAATGAATGTTCTGATCTTGAGCATCAATTATTGGCCCGAATTTACGGGGATTGGCGCTTTTAATACCTACCGGGCGGAGTATCTGGCTGCCGCGGGCCACAACGTCGAGGTGTGCACGGCTTTTCCTTACTACCCGGAATGGAAGGTGCCGCCAGGCTATGCCGGAAAACTGGCGGCGAGCGAGGAACATAATGGTGTCAGAATCCTGCGCGGCTATGCCTATGTTCCCAACCCGGCGACCCCGCTGAAGCGCGTCTTGCATGAGGCCAGCTTCATAGCTTCCTCGCTGATCCGGGCATTCGCGCGCAGGCGTCCCGATCTGCTCCTGGTTGTTTCGCCGCCTCTTGGGCTGGCAGTGAACGCCATTCTTCTCAGCCGCCTGTGGCATATTCCCTATGTCTTCGACGTGGAAGATTTGCAGCCCGATTCGGCCGCGGAGCTCAACATGCTCCCATCCTGGGCGCTGAAGCTCCTTTACAAGGTGGAGAAGGCGGCTTACCGTCATGCCGCGCTGGTAACCACCTTGACCGGCGGCATGCGCAACCGGATCGTGGAGAAAGGGGTTCCGGCGGAGAAGGTGGATCTGCTGGAGCCGCGCGCCGACGACACATTGTTTGGCATCGAACTGCGCGAGGGCATGGCGTTTCGAAAGCGTTACGGTCTTGAGAACAAGTTTCTGATCACTCACAGCGGCAACATGGGAGTCAAGCAGGGACTGGATGTTATCGTGGATGCGGCCGCCCTGAATCGCTCCGATGGTTCAATCGAGTTCCTGCTGGTTGGCGATGGCGCGGCTTGCGCAAGGATCAAGCGCAGGGTCGCCGAACTTGCGTTGCGCAACGTGCGCTTTCTGCCGCTCTTCGAAGCGGAGGAGTTTCGAGGGCTGCTAGCTGCGAGCGATGTCTGCCTGCTGACGCAGCAGAAATCGGTCTCTGAAACCGCCTTTCCGTCGAAAGTTGTGACCTATCTGGCCGCGGGGCGTCCAGTGATAGCCTCGGTAAATCCGAACTGCGAAATCGCGCACACCATCCGCGAGTCAGGAGCCGGCTGCGTTGTCGGGGCTGAAGACCCGCCGGCGCTGCTGGCCGCAATCCTGGAGCTTCGAAAGGCAGATATGCTGAAAAACGGTCAGAATGCGCGGGAGTACGCGAGCCGAAGATGGCCGTCTGTTCGAGTTCTAGCGCACCTGGAACGAAGCTTGGTATCAACTGCCGCATCCGCGGCGAACTCGCTGACGCGGGAAGGAAGCGTGCAATGACATCTGAAAGAAAGCCAGCTTATCTTTCGGCCATTCTGTGTGTCGTTGCCTGTCTTGCCGTTCCGCCTGGCGCGCAAGGACAGCAGGCTGCGTCCTCTGCCCACTTCGGCGCCAGCGCGTCTGGCGGGGGTGCAGGGAGAGGCGCGAGCGTGGCCGTCAGGGACGCCGGAACGGGCGGAGGTTCCACTTGGGGCGCGGGAAAGGGCAGCTTTGGCCATTCTGCCCAGCCGGGCGGAGTCTGGCGCGACAGGACAACACTGCCTGCAACCTCCGGTGCCGGTCAAGGCGCAGCGCAGGCCGGTTCTCCTGCAACGCGTTCCCTTTCGTCCGCGGGCGCTCTTCCATCGGACTCCTTCCATGCAAAGCAGACCGGCATCACAGGGAACGGTGCGCTGCGCACGACGCGCATCTCCCCGGCTGTTTCGGGCCAGCACTCCGGAATCTCGGCGTCAAGCCGCGGAGCTGTTTCCGGTCCCTCGGGATTGAGGCATGCTGCTGGGTCGCGGGGCCGCGTCGGTTCGCTGGGTCGCGGCGCCAGCAGAAGGGCGAAGCGGTCATCTTCAGGTTTTGACTCCAGCCTGGCGCAACGCGCAATCGGCAACAGACCGCCACCCGGTTTCTCCCCGCGTGAGGGACTGAATACGGGGTTGAGCAACCAGGGCGCGAGGCCGCTGCCTTGATCCACCTGTGCAAGCTGGGTTGTGCGGCGGCGGCGGCTGCAGCCTTGACGGCCGAGGCCAAGGCACCTAGGTCTCATTGCTCTCTGAGCTGCAGCGCTGGATGAAGGAGAGACATGCTTGCAATCGATCTGCCCTGGCGTTTATGTGATTCGAA
>JBEKDH010000245.1:0-4029 GCA_050014455.1 Occallatibacter sp. | reverse complement strand
AGCGAGGCGGGTGGAACTCGCCGGGTAGTCTACGAGGCAACCGGGCTGGCGGCAGAGCATAACTCCGATATCGATCTTGCAACCAATACGCCGACTACACCAATGGTGGAGTTTGCCACGGGCCGTTCGTGGGGCGCAATTGCGAGCGGGTATGCGGCGCTCACCGAACCGCAGACAGTGATTTCAGAGGCGCAGGCGATTTTGCCCAAGGATCTTCCTGCTGCGCGAATGGCAAAGATTCAGGCCATCGTGAAGCAGTTGCACCACGAAGTGCGATACACAGGAGTGGAATTTGGAGCGGCGCGGCTCACCCCGCAGCGCCCGTCGGAGGTAATTCAGCGGCACTACGGAGACTGCAAGGACAAGGCCACACTGCTGGTGGCGATGTTGCGCGCGGCGGGAATCAAAGCGAGTGTAGCGCTGCTTACCACCGGCCCTGGGCGCGATGTGAATGCGAGCCTGCCAGGGATCAATCGATTTGACCATGCGATTGTGTACCTGCCCGCTGGCGCGCAGGGCGAAGAAGCGATGTGGATCGATGCGACCGCGGAGTACTTTGCCGTGGGGACTCTCCCGTATGCCGATCAGGGAAGGAATGCTCTCGTCGTCTCGCCTGAGACTACCGAATTGACAAAGACGCCGGAGCCGAGGCCGGAGGATTCGGTGCTGGTGGAGAAGAGAACGTTCAAGCTGGCGGAGTTCGGCCCATCGCAGGTGGAAGAGATTTCAGAAACTCATGGGTATGTCGACGCGGAGTATCGCAACGATTATGGCGGGGAAGAGACGCCGAAGATTCGCGAAGATATGGAGCGGTATGTCAAGAATGCTTACCTGGCGAAGAAGCTGACTAAGCTGGAGCACGGGGACCGCGCGGACTTCGACCACCCGTTCAACTTGACTTTGGCCGCCAACGGAGCAAAGCGGGGGAATTCATCGCTGTTTGACGCAGCGGTCGCCATCTTTCCGGCAGCGACTACTTACAATATGCCCAAATGGTTTTCGACGGCCCCTCCCGTGCCTGGGCCGGATATGTCAGCGGATACAAAACATGAGCTGGAGCTGGCCGAGAAGAGCCGCCCGGCGAGTTTTGCGATTCGCCCTTACATCCAAGAGCAGCGGGTGAGGATTCCGATTCCGGCCGGGTTCACCCTGCGCGCGCTTCCCGCTGACAAGACGACGCAGTTAGGGACAGCGAGCCTGACCGAGAGTTATAGCGCGGCCGAGCCGGGCGTGGTGACGGTGACATTCCGGTTCAATAGCGGCCCGTCAAGGCTGACGGCGGAGCAGGCGCTGGCGACCCGCGCGGCGTTGCTGGAACTGCATAAGCGCGACTATGTCGGGATATTCTTCGACCAGTCCGGGGTGAAGGCGCTCACTGCCGGCCATATCCGCGAGGCACTGGAGATTGATCGCAACTTGATTGCGGGTTCGCCCTCGGATGCCCTCCATCATCTGCATTTGGCGCGAGCCCTTCTGGATGTGGGGATTGGGAGCGAAGCGCAGGCGGAAGCGAAGCGGGCTACCGAGCTCGACCCTAATCTGCCGGTGGCGTTTGCCACCCTGGGCTGGACGCTCGAACATAATGCGCTCGGCGAGAGATTCGGCAAGGGATTCGATTTGCAAGGGGCCGTGGCGGCTTACGAACGTGCGATCGAGCTCGACCCGGAGGACAATGACCCCCGCTTCGACCTTGCGATTCTCTATGAGTTCGACTCGCGGGGAATTCGCTATGCGGCGGATTCCGACATGCTGTCGGCGATCAAGGGCTACAAGGAACTGATCGAGCTGAACAAGGATAAAGGCGAAGATGCGTTCTCACAATATCGCGAGAACCTGTTGTATGCGCTGTTGTATGCGAAGCAGTTTGCGGAACTCGACAAGATACTGATGCCCCTGGCTTCGACGAATTCGCATCGAGCGCTGGCGATCACTTCCGCGGCGGCGCAGAGGGGCACGGCGGCGGGAATTGCAGAGGCAGACCGGGGGAATAGCGCGTCGAGCGACCGGAACAAGAATCTACGGTCGGCAGGAACGCAATTGGCGAACCTGCACCGGTACGACCTGGCTGCCGAAGTGATGAGCGCCGGCATGCAGGGAGGCGATGACGCGGCGACGGCGGCGCGTCAGATTGAACTCTACAAGGGACTGCAAACGGCGTCGCTGGCCCCCTTGCCTGCAACGAATCCCGCGGCCCCGGTGCAGTTGGCGTTTGTGGGAATTATGGCGGGAACGCTCACGCACGATCAGGCGCTGAGCATGACCAGCAGGCATGCATACTCTTCGTCCGAGTCGATGGAGCGGGATGTCAGGAAGGGACTGGCAGACGTTGGGTTCCTGAGGCGGGTTGCCGAGAAGTCGGATATGACCGAGAGCGTGCTGCTGGATCTGATTGCAGGAAACACGACGTTTTCGTCGAAGGGCGACGACGACAAAGGATGGGCGGTGGTGGCTCAGGCTCCCGGGTCGGAGCCCGATCACACCTTTGTGGTCAAGGAGGATGGAGCCTATCGCATCGTGGCCGGCGGCAAAGACAATATTAACGACAATGTGCCGGCAGGCAACGAGGTGCTTTGGGCGTTGGATCATGGCAAGGCTGGCGTGGCAAAGTCGCTGCTGGATTGGAAGCGCGACCTGACCCACAAGCAAGGAACGGACGATCCGTTTGAAGGAACCCTGCTGCCCCGCTTCTGGACGATCGGCAGCTCCAAGCCTGGAGCGGATTCGCCCGAGGTCATGCGGCTGGCTGCTTTCTCGTTGCTCGCCGGTTCAATGGACGCCAAACCCTATCTTGCGGAGATTGAGGCGGACCGGGAGAAGGCGAGCGGGCAGCGGCAGACCGATCTGGACCTGTTACTGGCAGTGAGCGCCATGAACGCTGAGCAGCCGGCGATCGGTATGCCGCCGGCAAAGCGGCTGCTGGATCAGGAACCGGATTCGGTGGTTGCCCTCAACCTGGTGGGGCATGGCTATGAGTTACAGAACGACCCGAAAAGCTGGCTGGCCATGCTGGCGCCGCGGCTGGCCAAGAAGCCGGACGACCGGGACCTGTTGTCGGCGCAGGTGCGGGCGTTCATCCTTGCCCATGACTTCAACGCTGCAAAAGCGGCCGAGAAGAAGGTTCTGGATTCGGGGAAGGCGAACCTTGAGGACTATAACAGCTATGCGTGGATGGGGCTGTTCCACAATGACCTCGGCGACGACATCACCAAAGCCGCGCAACAATCCGCGCAGATGGGAAAGAACTCCGGGTTTGCCGAACTGCACACTCTGGCCTGCATCTATGCGGCCCAGGGTAAGACGACCGAGGCGAGACAAGTGCTCGACGAGGCAATGTATGCCGGGAACATGGCGGAGCCGAATTCCGAGGTCTGGTACGCGCTGGGTCTGATCTATGAGCAGTACGGGGCAAGGACGGCTGCACTCGATGCGTACCGCCGCGTCCAGGCGCACGAATTCGACGATCATACGTACATCTATCCGGTTTCAACGTATGTATTGGCGCAGGACCGGATTCGGGAGTTGACCAAGTAGAGCGCTGGCGGCAAAGTTAAGGTTATGCCTGTCTCGGAGGGAGATGATTCCTCCAAGGGATCGACCACGCGATAACTCTGAGTTAGAAATCAGACTGAACTTCAACTGTCGCCGGATTGAAACGTTCGGTCAAGTCATCGGCAGACCAGAACTGCTTCTCAACTGGCGGCCAAGACCTGAGTCATGTATCCAGGAGGACTTGCTGAGCAAAACAACAAAAGAGCCGCAGCCCCCTTTGAAGGGCCGCGGCTCTTTGCTGCTAACTTGCTGCCGGATTACATCTCCTTGACACCTTCGACGAAGGCCTTGAGCTTGCGGCTGCGGCTCGGATGCCGCAACTTGCGGAGCGCCTTGGCTTCGATTTGGCGAATGCGCTCGCGGGTGACCTGGAAGCTCTGGCCGACCTCTTCGAGGGTGTGCTCGGAGCCGTCTTCGAGGCCGAAGCGCATCTTGATGACCCGCTCCTCGCGCGGGGTGAGTGTGCGCAGAACCTGTGAG
>JBEKDH010000244.1:0-4615 GCA_050014455.1 Occallatibacter sp. | reverse complement strand
GATGTGATTGAGACCGACAGCTTCGGCTCATCGAGCATTGTGCTGGCCGAGTACGACCTGCAAGACCGCACTCGCGAGTTGAATGTGGCCGCGGCCAGGCTGGCTCGCGAAGTGGCCGACGCATACTCGACGCCCGAGCAGCCGCGCTTTGTGGCCGGCTCCCTCGGCCCCACCACCAAGCTGCCGTCGCTGGGGCACATCGGCTACGATGCCATGGCCGCGGCTTACCGCGAACAGGCCGAGGCGCTCGTCGAGGGCGGCGTGGATGTGCTGCTGATCGAGACCTGCCAGGACTTGCTCCAGGCCAAGATCGCGCTCGCCGCCTGCCAGGATGCGATTCGCGATGCTCGCGAGGGCAAGATTCCATCGACTGGGCGCAATGTGGCCCTGCAGGTGCAGATCACCCTTGAAGCCACCGGAACCATGCTTTTGGGCTCGGAGATTGGCGCTGCACTGGCCGTTCTCGAAAGCCTTCAGCCCGACATAATCGGCCTCAACTGCGCCACCGGCCCGGCAGAGATGAACGACGCGGTTCGTTTCCTCTGCCAGAACTCGACCTTGCCAATCAGCGTTCAGCCCAACACGGCGTGCAAATTGTCGGCGGCTGCTGCGGCACTACGCCCGAACACCTGCGCGCCGTTGCCGCGGCGGTGAGGGGTCTCACGCCCGCGCCGCGCTCCGTCAAGCCGCAGTCGGTTGCGGCCAGCGCTTACTCTTCGCTGCTGCTCGAGGCCGACGCGCAACCCATCGTCATCGCCGAGGAGATGAACACCACCACGCGCCTGGATACCTTTCGCAACATGGTGCGCGCCCAGGACTACGACGGCATTCTCTCCATGGCCAACCGCCTCGTCGGCGAAGGCTCGCAGATGCTCGACCTATGCTGCGCCATCGTCGGCGAGGACGAGATGGGTTACATGAACGCGGTGCTCGAAAAGATCGCCACGCGCGTGCGTGCGCCGATTCTCGTCGACTCCACCGAAGCCAACGTCATCGAGGAGGCGCTCAAGCGCATCCCTGGTAAGCCGGTCATTAACTCTATCAATCTTGAGGACGGCGAGAAGCGCACCAGCCTTGTGCTGCCCATGGCGCGCCGCTACGGAGCCGCGGTCATCGCGCTCACCATCGACGAGCAGGGCATGGCGCTCACCGCCGATCGCAAGGTGGCCATCGCGCATCGCATTCACGATCTTGCGGTAAACAAGTACGGCCTGCGCCCCGAGGATCTGATCTTCGACGCGCTCACTCTGCCCATCTCGACCGGCCAGGAGGAATATCGCTCGGCGGCCATCGAGACACTTGAAGCGGTGCGGCGCATCAAGCTGGAGCTGCCGCGCTGCCGCACCGTGCTCGGCGTCTCCAATATCTCCTTCGGCCTGAATGCCTATGCGCGGCGCGTGCTGAACAGCGTCTTTCTCAAGGAGGCCGTGGATCGCGGGCTGGACGCGGCCATCGTCAACTACTCGAAGATTTATCCGCTTTACAAGATTCCGGAGAAGGAAGTCGAGTTAGCCCGCAAGCTCATCTTTCAGGACAGCGGCGGAACCGGCAGCGAACCGCTGCAAGCTTACATGGCGCACTTTACCAGCCTGGGCAAGGGTTCGGTGCGGGAAGAAGAGATCGCCGCCGAGAATCTCACGACGGAGGAGAAGCTCAAGCAGTTGATCATTCGCGGCGAACGGACGATCGGCCTGGGCGACCACAAGCAATCGCTTGAAGAAGCGCTCGAATCCGCGCTCGCGACTTACACGCCGCTCGACCTTATCAACACGGTGCTGCTGGACGGAATGAAGACGGTGGGCGATCTCTTCGGCGCGCGCAAGATGCAACTGCCTTCGGTGCTGGATTCGGCTGCGGTAATGAAGGCCGCGGTAGCTTATCTGGAACCGAAGATGGAGAAGAAGGACGGCGGCGGCAAAGGGACCATGGTGCTTGCAACGGTGAAGGGCGACGTGCACGACATCGGCAAGAACCTGGTGGACATCATCCTCTCGAACAACGGTTATCGCGTGGTGAACCTGGGCATCAAGCAGCCCTCAGGCACCATCATCGAGGCCGCGCGCGAGCACGGCGCCGACGCCATCGGCCTGAGCGGGCTGCTGGTCAAGTCCACGCTGGAGATGAAGTACGTCTTGCAGGATTTGCAGCGGCTGGGCATGAGTGTGCCCGTGGTCTGCGGCGGCGCGGCGCTTACGCGCAAGTACGTGGAGGACGACCTGCGCAAGGAGTACTCGGGACCGGTGTTTTATGCCGAGGATGCTTTTGCCGGCCTGCATGCAATGGCCGATCTGACCTCGGACGATGCGGCGGTGCGCGAAGCGCGAGAGACCGAAGGCAGAACCGTGAATGCCTTCGTGAAACGAGAGATTGCCACCGAGGAGTTGACGCTTGTGCAGTTGACCGCTGAGGGCCGCTCGCCGGTTGTGGAGCGGGTTGCGGCCGTGCCCAAGCCGGCCTTTTGGGGCGCGCGGGTCTTCAGGAACTACAACCTCGACGAGGTTTTTCCATACCTCAACGAGACGGCGCTTTTCAAAAATCAGTGGCAATTGAAGACCGCCGCGCAGGGCGATTACCTGCGCCTGGTCGAAGAGAAGTACCGTCCCATTCTGCTGGAGCTTGAAGAGGAGGTAAAGGCAGCGGGCTGGTTCGAGCCCAAGTCCATCATCGGCTTCTATCCCTGCGCCGGAGACCGTGACGATCTGGTCGTGTTCGATCCCGAAGACCCGGAGCGCGAGCTGGAGCGTATTGCGTTTCCGCGCCAGGCGCAGGGCCGGCGGCTCTCGATCGCCGATTTCTTCGAGCCGATCAGGGCTGGAAGCGCTAGGCCGGGGCAGCGCGACGTGGTCGGTTTTTCCATCGTGACCATCGGAAGCGAAGCAAGCCGCCAGACCTCGCGGCTCTTCGAGGCCGGCGACTTCACCAAGTATCTATATCTGCACGGGCTTTCGGTGGAGACGGCCGAGGCGCTGGCCGAGCTGGCGCACAAGCAGGCGCGCGAGTTTCTAGGCATCGCGGGCCAGGACTCGCCGCTGGTCGCCGATCTCTTCCATCAGAAGTACCGCGGCTCGCGCTACTCGTTCGGCTACCCGGCCTGCCCCAATCTTGAAGACCAGGCCAAAATCTTCCGCCTGCTCAAGCCCGAGGAGAACATCGGTGTGCGGCTTACCGAGGGCTTCCACCTGGAGCCGGAGCAGAGCACAAACTGCGTCGTCGTGCATCATCCCCAGGCTAAGTACTTTGTGGTGTGAAAACGCAAGGGGGTAGGATCGAAGGGTACGCTTTGGCGCTTGCGCGATGTCGAGCTCTGGCTGGGGCCGAACCTGAACTACAATCCGGCGGGATAGCGTGCGACCTGCACACCCGGCACCCGGTATCCGGCTCAACTACATTCGAAGGGAAACTAGCGGTGATACAATGTATCTACAGGAGGGAATATGCAGGCCCAAGTGCTGAAATGGGGAAACAGCTTGGCGATAAGGATTCCCAAGCCCATAGCAGACGACGCTCACTTGCAACTGGGCGACCCGCTGGAAATCGCGGTAGCTGCCGATGGGGTCTTGCAGGTGCACCGGGTAGGCGAACTCCCGACACTGGCTCAATTGGTGGCCCAAATTACTCCGGAGAATCGCTATGCGGAGATATCGCTCGGGCCGGAGATCGGAAGGGAAGCCGTCGAATGGTGAATCAGTACGTTCCGGATACTGGCGACATTGTCTTCCTGGATTTCGATCCTCAAGTTGGCCGGGAACAGGCTAGGCGCAGGCCCGCCCTGGTCTTGACCGATCTGCGCTACAACCGGGCCAGCGGCTTGGCCATTGTTTGTCCCTTGACTAGCAAGGTCAAACCATACCCCTTCACTTTGCCGATCGCTGTAGGGAGCGTGGAGGGGGCCGTGCTTGTCGATCAATTGAAGAGCATGGATTGGGAGGGTCGCGGGGCGGAGTTTCATTCCAAAGCTCCGCCAACTACGATCGCCAAGGTGCGCAAGTACATTGCGGTTCTGCTGCAAATTCCAATCCGGTAATGGCAGGCGAGCGTGAGCGGGCTCTACTTTGCGTCGGATGGCCTGTGCCCCATGGGTAACAAATATGGGTGCCCCAAGTCCGGAGTTTCGGACCTGGGAGAGCACGAACCTCAACGGTCTGGGCCGTAGTCGCCGATTTGCCGCATGGAATACCGGAGCAGGCTTCCGACGCGTGTGCCGCCCTTCCGCCCCTGCGTTATCCTTCTTGCGTCAGCCCATGTCTCCCAAGCCCTCAAGCCGCGTTTCCTCGTCAGCCTCATTATCCCGAGGCTTCGACAAAGAACTCGCTGAACTCGAAGCCCTGGCCGAATCCCTTCGCGCCAACCCGGCAGTTGACGCCGCGACGGTCAAGCGCCTGCGCCGCGCCCTCGCCCACCGCAGCAACTTCTTGGTAGGCAAGGCCGCAAAGCTGGTAGCGGATGCGGAGTTATTTGCCCTGCTGCCGGATGTGCTGGCCGCCTTCGACCGCTTCTTCGCCGACGCGGCCAAAACCGATCCGAAGTGCTGGGCCAAGAACGCGCTGGCCAAGACTCTCGTCAAACTCGAACACCGCCAGAAGGACGCCTACCTGCGCGGCCTGCGGCATCATCA
>JBEKDH010000243.1:0-4071 GCA_050014455.1 Occallatibacter sp. | reverse complement strand
GGCGAGCGCGCTCTGCCCGTTTCGGGTGGCTCGCGTCAGCCGCTTGATAGGCTATTTCGATAGTACAGCGAAGATCCCCGGCTGGCAAGTACACTTCAGGGCGCCCAGCAGCTCGGGATTCCCGGGTTGCGCCCGAGTCCCCAGCCAGATGCACAAAACGCCACTCCAAACGGAGTGGCGTTTCGCTGTCCTGCGCTAGTCACTGGCCTCCCAAATACGCCTTGGCCGGCGGCTTTTCCACCGTGCCTACTACTGACTTTCCCGGCCGGTCCATCCCCTGTTCAGGGCCGCTTCGTTGGCGGATGCTCTTGCCGGGCGTCTGTGTTTCCTTGGGCTGGCCGGACTCTTCCCCAGCAGCCGGTACATCACTGGCACCCGTTTAATAGCAATCGAAGCGCCATTTAATGTGGTCTTTGTTTTCAGCCACTTGTGGAATTTGCAAATCGGCAATTCCCTGAATTCCGGAAGTTTTAATGCGACAATCTTCTATAAATCATAGAAGCCCGCCTCAACGCTGGCATCGGGGGCAGTAGTGCGTTCCCCGGCCAGCCAGCAGAATGCGGCGGATCGGGGTCCGGCAGAGCAGGCAGGGAAGGCCGCCGCGCAGGTAGACGCAGTGCTCCAGTTGAAAGAAGCCCCGCACCCCGTTTGCGTCTACATAGTCGGAGACAGACGATCCGCCCAGGCGAATGGCGTGCTCCAGAACTGCGCGCAGCTCCAGGCGCAACCGTTCCAGTTCACTCCTGGTCAGCCGTCCCGCCCTGCGGCCTGGCCGAATGCCGGCGCGAAAGAGGCTCTCGTCCGCATAGATGTTGCCCACCCCGGACAGCAGCTTCTGGTCTAGCAGGGCGGCCTTGATGGAAAGCTGCCGGCCGCGAAAAAGTGCGGCAAACTCCCTTGTCTCAATGGCCAGCGGCTCAGCGCCCGTCGCGCTGAAGCCCGCGCAGCGACCAAGGTCGCGAAACTCCAGGCGTCCGAATCGCCGCGGATCGACAAAGCGCAACTCACGGCCGCTGGCCAGCAGCAGGCGGACGTGCGTATGGGCTGCCACGGCAGCCTCGGGGACGGTGACGAGCAGCCGCCCCGTCATTCCAAGATGCACAATCCATTGGGAAGATGGACCCGGGGCGGGTTGGGCATGTTGCGCGGCGATTGACGATCCGGCGGAGGGTTGTGAAGGCGGACTCGACGACGGCCCCGGATCGCAATCGCCCAAATCGCAGACGATGTGCTTTCCGATGCGATGCACACGCAGAAAAACGCGCCCTTCAAGGCCCGCTGCTTGCTGGGCCGGCGCCGTCTTGAAGGGCTGGCGGTGGCTGCCGAACCAGGCGGCGGCGATGCGGTCGCCGCGCACCCGCTCGTCGACGCCGCGGGCAATGGTTTCCACCTCAGGCAGTTCGGGCATCTGTCTATTGTAGAGGCCGGCTGGTCCGGCGATGTGGTGCGCTCCGCGTGGGAGGGCCAGGCAACTTGCAATCAGACTCGATCTTGACTCGCAACCGTGGCAGTCGCCCACCGGCTACTCATCGGAAACTGGAAGAAGATCGCGCGGTCCTCCGACTCTTCGATCAGGAGAAACCCCGGCCTTGCCGGGGTGGCAGTAGAAGTTTGAAGCTTACAGGAGTCGCTCCGGTTTATTTTTTCAATTCTTCCGGCAAACATGTTGGAAGGGTGCGGAGCATGAGCGCAGTCCCTACGGGACGCCGGATGACTAGTTGGTTTCGCCAACCCCACGCTGAAGCGCGGGGCTAACAACCATCGCGCCTACGGCGCGGGCGACGGGCTGTTGCCGGTAAGGAGCGAGTTTTCGCAGGCTCCTTTGAGGGGCCGCCGCCATAAAGCCTCCGGCTATGCTGGAGGATACTTAGAGCCTATCCGCAAATTGTAGCGCCGGTTTCCAGACCGGCTGTACGGCGGCTTCCAAGCCGCCAGAGGCTATGGGTGCAGGTCTGGAGACCTGCACGACAGCCGCTCTGGAGAGCGGCGCTACAGAGTCAGCAATTTGCGGACGAGCTCTTTCTTTCAGACATACTCCTGGAGTATGGGGTGGGTGGGCATGTAACGAAGTTGTAACGCGAAAGCGCCGTGGCATTTGCTAAGGTTCATTCATGCGTGGGAAAACTCTGTTGGCAGTCACGGGCGCGGCACTGGCTGTGGGGCCGGGATTGCTGGCGGCGCAGACGGTCGATCTGCCCACCAGCAAACAGTTGATCGGCGAGATTCCGGGCCATCCGCAGCGCTTGAACAGCCTGCCGATTTCCATGGCCATCTCTCCCGGCGGGCGCTACGTGGTCACGGTGAATGCCGGGTATGGGACCTTCGAATCGCAGTACGAGCAGTCGCTGGCGGTGCTGGATACGCAGACGGGCGCGCTCGAGGACTTCCCCGACGCCCGCACACTGGCGCCGGGCGCAAAGCAGACCCTTTACTCCGGGCTGGCCTTCAGCGGCGACGGCAAGCATCTGTACGCCAGCATGGGTTCGATCACTGATCCGCTCGGCGACGGCAAAGACAAGATGGGCAGCGGAGTGGTGGTGTACAGCTTTGCGGCAGGCAAGATCGCGCCGGAGCGGCTGATTCCTCTGCCGCTTCAGCAGTTGACGCCAGGGCGCAAGACAAGGCTGATCGGCGAAGCAGAGGGCGACAAAGGAGTGCCGTTCCCGGCGGCGATAGCAGTGATTGACGGAGCGGCGGGAGGTGAAAAGCTGCTGGTCGCCGGCAATCTTTCCGACGACGTGCTGTTGCTCGATGCTGCCAGCGGCATGATCGAAAAGCGTTTCGACCTCTCCGAGAGCGATGCCGTCCCCTCTACCTACCCCGTTGCGCTGGCGGTTTCAAAGGACGGTCGGCGGGCCTTCGTGGCGTTGTGGAATGCATCCGAAGTTGTGGAGCTGGATTTGGCCAAGGGGAGGGTGGGGCGAAAGCTCGCTCTCCTGAAGCCGCCCAGCCCGGTGGCGCCAGGGACGCACCCCTGCGCGCTGGAGTTCTCGCCGGACGGAAAGACTCTCTACGCGGCGCTGGCCAATCGCGATGCCGTCGCGGCGCTGAAGGTGGAAGGGAAGCATTTTTCCATAAGAGGCTACTTCGATACCCGCCTGCCGGGGCAAAGCTACTTTGGCGCGGAGCCGGAGGCGCTGGCGGCGAATGCCGACGGAAGCCGCCTGTACGTGGCGAACCTGGCCAGCGACGCCGTCGCGGTCATTGATCCCGGAAAGCTGACATCGAGGGCGGCCCGCAAGGGCATGGTTGAGCCGATCGGATTTGTTCCCACGGAGTGGATGCCGATGTCGATGGCATTTATCCCCTCGGCCACAGGCGGAACGCTCTATGTGGCCACCGCGAAGGGCAAGGGAACCGGGCCGAATAACTTTCCCCAGCGGGATGCGGGAGCAGGTCAGGCGAGACGGCCAAGGAAGACAACCTACATTGCAACAGAGTTATACGGTTCGCTGGCAAGCCTCGATGCGGCAGAGGTGGAGAAGAATCTGCCCACATGGACCGCGGTGGTGCTGGAGTCGAACCGGATGAAAGCCGCAGCCGAGAGGATCGCTTTTGCCGGCGAAGCGCAGGACCGGATCAAGCACGTGATTTACGTCATCAAGGAGAACCGGACCTACGACCAGGTCTTCGGCGACCTGAGCAAGGACGGCAAGGCGGTGGGCAACGGCGACCCCAGCCTGACCATGTACGGCTTGGAGACGACGCCCAACCTGCACAAGCTGGCCCTGCAGTTTGGCGTGCTGGACAACTTCTTCGACTCCGGCGAGGTCTCGGGCGACGGACACGTCTGGTCAACGGCGGCCATCGGCACCGACTATCTGGAAAAGACCTGGCAGCAGAACTATCGCGGCGAGCAGAGAACTTATGACTACGAGGGCGTCGTGGCCGAGGGGTATCCGCTGCTGCAAAAGATTCCCGATGTGAACGAGCCGTCCAGCGGCTATCTGTGGGGCAACCTGGCCGCGCATGGCAAGAGTTACTACCACTTCGGCGAGTTCATCTCGACCACCTTTTGCAACGAGAAACGCGTCGCCGATCCGCGGATGGGACCGCTGATGCAGGGCCGCG
>JBEKDH010000242.1:0-4167 GCA_050014455.1 Occallatibacter sp. | reverse complement strand
GTCGCAGTCCTTCGGCCAGGCGCTCATCGGCCGGGCGCACTCCAGCGGAAGCCTCGTCCAGGCGGCAAATCCAGCGGCCCAGAACGCGGGCGCGGTCTTTGCCTCCAACCTCGGCCGAGGTCTGGACCTGCGCGCCAGCCAGCGCGTTTCGGTGCGTCTGGTCGAGGCCGACTACCTTCGTCACCACCTTCGACAACGCCGTCAACAACCACGAGAACAACCTCGGCATCGCCGCCGGCGTGGTGCCGCGATTCAGATCCGCGCGGGAGCCGGGCCTCCGACGGCGCGGGCGCCTGACTCATGTTAGAGACAGCCATCGAGGCCGATCCGATTTCCCCTCCACTTGGGACGGCAGCGAAAGAGGGATCGGCGCGTAGCTTGGGTTTCTGTGTCCTCAAAGCAGACAGTGCGAAAAACGCCTCGGCCTCACACCTGTTGAGAGAGTCTGACCAAAAAAGCAGAGAACCCGACGTGGTTTACGGAGCGCCGCTCATCACGCCAGCCTCAGGTCAGGCGCTGGCTTTGCGAGCAGGACGCCGAGGGCGCAACTTGCCATTCGAGCCAGTTCTCCGTCGGCACGGCTGGTGAGAACGATAGGAACTTTAGCTCCCACCACAACTCCCGCCGCCAGGGCTCCGGCCAGGTATTGAAGCTCCTTGAAGAGGATATTTCCGGCTTCCAGATTGGGGACCAAGAGAAGATCCGGGTCTCCCGCGACCCGCGATGTTATCTTCTTGATGCGCGCGGCGTCGCTTGAAATGGCATTGTCGAATGCGAGCGGACCATCGACTATGGCTCCGGTAATTTGTCCGCGATCGACCATCTTGCAAAGAGCGGCGGCATCGAGGGTAGATGGTATGGCCTGATTTACTGACTCAACTGCCGACAGGATTGCCACCTTGGGATTCACGACCTCGAGCTTGAGCATCATGTCGATAGCATTCTGCAAAATGTCGATCTTGGTCTCCAAATCCGGCTGGATGTTGATGGCAGCATCGGTAACATAGAGGGTTTTGTGATACGACGGCACATCCAAAGCGAATACGTGGCTGATGCGCCGCCCGGTGCGCATTCCTCCTTCGCGCGAGACCACGGCGCTCATGAGTTCGTCGGTGTGCAACGAGCCCTTCATGAGCATTTGGACCTCATTCTTGCGGGCCATCTCGACGGCTCGCACGGCGGCCGCCCGGCTTTCGGCGATGTCCACGATCTGGATCGTTTCAAGGTCAAGCTGCATGGTTTCCGCGAGGCTGCGGATCTTTGTCTCGGAACCCACGAGTATCGGGACTATCAACTTATCTAGGAATGCTTGAATTGCGCCCCCGAGAGATACTTCGTCGCATGGCCAGGCGATAGCGGTTCTGACGGGCGGTCTGGAGGTCGCGCGCGCAATCAGCCCCTGATAGCGGCGATAGGGCTCATTCACAATGAGCTTGGGCACGGGCAGCGTAGACCAGCGCAGTTTTACAGGAGGCGCCAGAACCGTGGCCGTTCCGGAAAAGATCGGCGTGCCGGCACCATTGTTTGCCTCGCAATCGAATGTAACGATCTTTGTGGAATCGTCCTTACCCGTAACCCGAATCCTGACAAGGATGAGATCTCCGACCCGGATGCGATGATGGAACGAGAGACAAATGTTCGTCAGCGTGCATCCAGGTCCGGGAACATTCATGCTGAAAAGCCCGGAGATCAGCGAGGCACACCACATATTTGGCCCCGTCGGAGGAATACCCCCGGCGCGATCGATCAGCTCATCCGAATTCAGAACGGAGTGGAATCCGGAAATCGAGGCAAAAGCCATCGCGTCATCCGTGGTTAGGACGTGCTCAGTCGAGGCTGTGTCGCCCACTGAAATCTCGTCGTATGTCTTGCTCTCAATGAAACCCAGATTCATGCTGATTCCTTTCCTGTCAAGCACCGGCCTGCAACCTGAATGCCATTCTATTATTCTGGAGTGCGATCGAAAGTGACTGGAGTCACTGGTGCAAATGTTGCATCGGCACTTGGGGTCTCAGTCGTTTAGGAACTACTTCCGTCCCACCGTCCGCTGCAGTTCGGCCCGGGCTGTGCTACGCTGCGCTCCTGGACACGAAAAGCGGCGGAGCTCCAAAGCCCCGCCGCTTCTGGTTCCATTTGCTGTCTGACTCGGCAACTTGCAGGTTACTTGTGTCCGCCGCCTGCATGTCCGCCGCCACCACCGCCGCCTGCATGTCCGCCGCTGCTATGCGCAGCGGGGGCGTGAGCTGCGCTCGCATGGGAAGCGGTCGCGTGGGAAGGATGCGATGCGCTGGCGCGCACTGCCGCCGTGTGAGCCGCGCTGGGACGCGCTCCTCCAGCATGGGAAACCGCTGGGCTGGCGTGGACTGCTCCACCACCGCCCGAGCGAACTGACCCGCCGCCGCCGCGTGCCGCTCCGCCGCCGCGTGCAAAGCTGCTGCGATTGGCCATGGCTCCGCCGCCGCCGCGATAGCTTCCGCCGCCGCCGTCACTGAAGCGATGGCTGCCCCAGCCGTGGCCATAACCCCAGCCGGCCCATGGCCCCATGCCCAGGAAAACGCCGCCGTAGAAGTACCCCGGCCCGTAGAAGCCGTAGGGCGCGCAAGCGTAGGGCGCATAGTCGTAATAGCCGTAAGAACAGACCGGCTGAATGCCGATGCCAACGACGACCTGCGCGCGAGCCGCTGGCGCAAGAGCCAGGCCCGCAAACAATGCTGTAGTGCCGAGTAAAGTTCTGAGTCCGCGCATATGTGACCCCCTCAAGGTGTCTGCAGTTGGTTGTGTTGCGTTGGATGCTGCCCAGCCGGAAAGATCGACCCGGCTTGAGCTGCCGCCATAAGGGGTCCCGTTTGCTTATGAATGCCCGTAACGTTGCCGGGGCCGGCATCTATCTGCCCTTACACTCTCGACTTTAATCGCGGGCATCGCCTGTGTCTGAGCAAAATGGCGCACATGACCGCACCTGAATTCGCCGCTACGCCTGCTTGACAATCTGCAATGGAGCAAGAGTAAGTAATGGGCCAATCGCAATAGGATTCCGAGGCTTCTCAATCGGCCGCTGCATCGGGGAGCTTGCGCTTGGCAGCCGTGACGACCTGAATAACTGGTTTCGTTAGAGAATTGACAATTGGGATGACTGGCTTCAGGATAGTTCCGACTTTCGCAAAGACGGGCTTGCGAACAGCACCGGCGAGTGGAAGGACCGGTCTTTGGGCGTTGTGCTCCGGGAGTTGGTCGAGAAGAACCACATTCAGGAGAGACTTATTCACCTGGATGCGGCCATTATAACTGATGTAACCCAGGGCGCGAAAACGATTCATGAAGAAGCTGACGCGGGACCGCGTGGTGCCGATCATTTCCGCCAGTGTTTCCTGTGAAATGGGGGGGATGAACGTATCTCGGTCGCCCGGCTTCCCAAATTCCGCCATCAGCAGAAGAATCCTCGCCAGCCGTTTCTCGCTGGAATTGAAGAGCTGATCGACAAGATCTGCCTGGGTTCTCATGCTGCGGGCCAGCATGAACTTCAGAAAGAAGTCAGCGAACGAGGGCTCGTCATGCATCACTTGGGTCATCTCATCCCTTGCAATCTTGAGCGCCACGCAGGTGTTGACAGCACTGGCCGTTGCCAAACGCAGGCCAGGAATCGACGCCAGCGACTCCTCGCCAACGAAGTCGCCAACGGAGAGAAGCGTGATTGTGGCCTCCTTGCCGTTCTGCGAGACGACAGTGAGTTTGGCACGGCCCTTTTGGAGATAAAACACAGTGTTAGCCGGATCTCCCTGAGAGAAGAAGGTCTCTTTGGGCTGCAACTCGACGGTTTTGCGGCCAAGCCCCGCGTTGGCCAGAAAGGCCGCGCAGTCGAATGTACCTTGTGCGTCTTTGTGCTTCAAAACATAGCCCCGTTTCAAACAGTTTGCCAGGCGTAATGGATGAATGCCCAGGGAAAAGCCACTTTGGGATTGGGAAAGACCGGTGATTGTGGCGACTCCGTCGAAAAAACAGAGACAAGGATTCAGACCAGAAGACCCGCAGGCAACGCAATCCCTGGCAGCTTTAGATAGAGCCGGCGTCACATTATGAGCAAGCTGCCCAGCGCTCGAGAGTGCTTACACTCAAGCACTTTCCATCATCGCGTTTGGCTCAGGCTCGTGTCTGATCTGTTTTGCTCAT
>JBEKDH010000241.1:0-4279 GCA_050014455.1 Occallatibacter sp. | reverse complement strand
CCTGTCCCCACTTGAGCAGGGCTTGCGTAGCCAGGCCAGTGGTTTCAATGGCGGCGCTCTGGCCGGTGGCGTAGATGCCGGTTTCTTCGGCGCTCCAGAAGACCTGATCGTCCTTTTCCGTGCGGGCATCGATGAGGGCCTCCATGGACCGGCGTGTGAACTCGCGATCCTGGCCGTAGTCGGCGGCGAAGTTGGCGATGACGGCGAGGGTGTAGGCGTCAGCCTTGGAGCCGTTGTAGGACTCGATGAAGTGTTTGGCCTTCTCGACGGCCGGACCGTTGTAGCCGGTGTTGGCGAGAGACCATCCTATGTATGCGGTGATGCGCAGAACGTCGGAGTTATAGCGATTGGTTGCGCCCTCGTTGATGAAGGATGTGTCGGGCTTCCAACTGCCGTCGGGCTGCTGCTGGCGGGCGAGCCACTCGCCGGTGCGCTCGATGAGCCGCGGGTCCACATCGGAGACCTTGGACATATCGTTGAATTCCATCAATCCGTAGGCGGTGAGAATCTTGTTGGCGGGAGCCTGCCCGAACCACGAGAAGCCGCCGCCGGGAACCTCGAAGGTGAGCAGCCGCTGGTAGCCGTTGGCGATGTAGCCTTCGGCCTTGGCATGAATCTCCGGAGTTAGCTTTTTGGTGCGCTTCATGTAGTCGAGCGCCAGGACGTTGGGGTAGGTGCTGGACGAAGTCTGCTCGAAGCATCCGCCGGGCATGCTGAGAATGCTGTCCATGCCTTCGACGATCTGGCTCAACGGGCCGGGATAGAGGCGGACGAAGACGCTGGTGGCGTCGGGGATGGCGACGGCGGGAAACGCAAGATCGTGATGGGCGCTCGATTCGAGGCGGCCGTTGAAGACGATGTTTTGCTCGCGGCCGTTGGGGATGACTTCAATTTCGCGGACGACAATATCTTCGCGGGCGTTCGCGCCCTGGGCGTCCTCCATGCGAGCGGAGAGCGTGAGCTTGAATTTGCCGATGCGGTTGGCGTTGAGGGTGAAGCGCGAGCCGCCGATGCGGCCGGATTCGACCGGGACAGTCTTTTCCGCGCTGTCGTTGTCCAGCGAGTACCAATCGGAGGGTTGAAGCTGAAGGATGACCTTGCCGGGGTTGCCGGAGTAGTTATAGACGGCGATGGGAATCGAGACGCGATCGCCCTGGGTGAGCGTAACGGGCAGGTCCAGGTCCACGAAGAAGTCCTGGAATACCTTAAGGCTTGAGGAGGCGGAGCCGAGCGCGCCCGACTCGGTGGAGGCAAGCATGGCCATGCGCCAGGTGGTGATGGAGTCGGCGATGGGGATGGAGATGCTGGCGTTGCCGTTGCCGTCGGTGAGGATTTCGGGGTTGATGTAGAGGGCCTCCGGAAAGTAGGAACGCACATGCGGAGCATCCGGAGAAGTTTTCTTGTCAATGGTTGTGAAGGAGCGGTCGTTGAGTGGCGCTGTCTTCAGGGCGCCGATTAGGTTAACTTCCATGGCATCCATGGGCGCCTCGGCGGGCGCCTCAAGGAGTTCAGCATTCATGACGCCTGCGATGCCATCAGCTTTCTTGGCCCTGAACAATTGCAATTGCGGTGCGGCTGTGACCGTTACTGTCTGGGTTGTGGCGCCGACGTTGAGGGTGGCATCGAGGATCGCGAGATCGCGTGGCTTCAGCGAGAGGTTGCGGTAGCTGGAAGTCATGAATCCGCGTGCGAAGACTTCGATCTGGTAGCGCCCCGCCGGTAGGCCCGCAAGATTGAATTGTCCCAGGGCGTTGCTATGGGCGGTGCGCGAGTCGCCGCTGGAGAGCTGGCGAAGCGTAATCGTGGCTCCCGGGACCACCGCGCCGGTCACATCGGCAACCGTGCCGGTGATCTCCGCGCGGCCGTTGTTGGGGCCGCGATCGCGTTCAATGCGGAGATCGAGCGAGCCGCCCCTGCCGGGATCGTTCACAAGCGTCCCGGAGCTTACTTCGATGTAGATGGCCAGGTCGTCGGCGCTCAAGAAGTGGCGATCCGGGCCTGCGCTGCGCACAAGGTAAATGTGTCTGCGTCCGGCAAAGCGGCCGGCCGGTTCAATGCGCAGGGGCGTGTTCCATGCATCGCGCGGGGGCGCGCCATTCTCGAGGACGGCGAAGGCCTTCACAATGTCCGCGCCGGCGGGCCGATCCGCAAGTTGCTTGTTGAGTTGAGCGGCAAGCTGGCGGACCTGCTCCTCGAATGCCGCGCGATAGCGCTGCTGGTAGTCTTCGAACTTGTCTTGTGGCAGGCTTCGCCCGAACTCGATATCGACCTTTGCTGGGTTGGCCATCTCGGTTGCGGAGAACAGGGCGCGCGCGGCCAGGTTCTGCGCTTCGCCCTTCGATGCGTCGTTGGATTCGACCACGTCGTCCATCGACAGCGAATGAATCTCGTAGCGCGGCTTCATCGCCTCTTGCTCCAGATAGAAAAAGACCTTGGCGAAGCCGGGCTTCTTCTCGGCCAGCGCAAAGACCGCCTCATCGACGACCTGCAAGCCGAGCGCGGCCTGCACACCTTCGCCGCGCGAGTTGGTGACGTGAAATCGCACACGAGCCTCGGCGCCGGGCCGATACACGGAGGAGTCAGCTGTGGTCTCGATCTTGAGT
Source organism: Occallatibacter sp. (assembly GCA_050014455.1). Classification (GTDB taxonomy): domain Bacteria; phylum Acidobacteriota; class Terriglobia; order Terriglobales; family Acidobacteriaceae; genus Telmatobacter. The sequence continues at coordinate 1,676 of JBEKDH010000241.1, read as the reverse complement.
TCCTCGGCCGGCTGCATGAAAACCAGGCGATGGTCGGCGACGGGCTGGGCGTCGCGACCAAAGAGATAGGCGTCGATGACCAGCGTCCCGGCCATCTCGGGCGTGGCGGTCAAGGTAAGTTCGGCCTGACCGTCCTTGAGGTCGAGGTCGCGCGTGAGGATGGTCTGGCCGTTTTTGACGATGTCCACGTATGCGGCGCCGTGAGTGCGCGTGGACAGCACCTTGAGCTGGATGCGGTCGCCCGCCTTGAAGATGGCCCGGTTGGTATGAAGAAGAATCTGGTCTGAGCCTTCGCGGGTTTGCAGGGGAACAGTGCTGCTGGCGCGGTTGCCGCGGTGGTCGTCGGCCTCGATGCGGAGCGACTCGATGCCGGAGCCAGGGTTGATGCGGAAGACGGCAACGCCGGCGGCGTCGGTGGCGAGCAGCCGATCCTGTTCGGGCTTTTCGCCGACGTACGGAATGTGGTCGAGGCGGTCGGGCGGGTGAACCTTGAGGCTGGCGCTTGCGGGGCTGCCGTCGGGATACGAGGCCAGGATGAAGACTTCGTTCTCGATGTTGGGAATCAGCGCGCCGCCCTCAGGCACCGCGGTGATCAGCAGCGGCGACTCGCTGATGGTGATGGGTTCGCCGCAGGTCTCTGTGTGGGCGGCGGAGTCTGTTACGGTGGCCTCGATGAGCGCGCGCGCCGAGCCCTGGCTGAGCGGGCGGCCGGCAAAATAGGCAGGCAGTTTGAGATCGAAATGGAACGCGCCGTCGCTGTCTGTATTGCCGGTGGAGGAGGCGGCTTCGAAGACAGCCACATCCATGCTCGAGGCCTTGACTGCGATCTCCGCATGGTCGACGGGCTTGCCGAAGAAGTAGTTGGCGCGCACCGTGCCGGTGACGCGGTCGCCGGGCCGGTAGTCGCGCCTGGGCTTGTTGTTCTTCTGCGTAAACTCGATGGCGACCTTGAACTTGGGCAGCACATAGCGCTCGACTTGAAGCGTGATCTCCGCGGTGTTCGCGGGCGCCTGGGTATCTCCCAGCAGCGCGCGCAGATGATAGGCACCGAGGTTCACCTCGTCGGCGAGCGCGAATTCGGCCGAGGCAATGCCGAATTTGTCGGCCTCCGTGGCTTTGCGGAAGACCTTGTTCCCGCGCGAGTCTTCGAGCTCGAAGGTCAGCTTGCGGTTGCCGTCCGCCCGGCCCGCAACGCGGTCCAGAGCCAGCGCGCGCACGTGGATGGTTTGGCCGGGCTGGTAGATGGGCTTTTCCGTGGTGAGAAGAATAGATGCCTTGTCTTTCAGTTGGATGGGCTCGGTGTATTCGGTAGAGCCGATAGGCGTATCCACGGCAAAGCGCAACTGATAGTCGCCCGTGAGCCCGGCGGGAAAGCGCAGGCCGGCTTCCACGGTGCCGCGGCGGTTAAGGTTTCCGACGAATTCCCGGAGCGGCTCGCGATTGGGAACCAGGAGATCGATGCTCAGGGTGCCCGCTTGGGCAAGGTTGCTGTTGGCTTCGGAGACGATGACGCGGATGGCGGCCTGGCTGCCGGCCAGGTACTCCTTTTGTCCAAGGATGTGAACGACCGGCCGGCGAATGATCTGCGAGATGGATTCGATGCCCTCGATTGCCGGGAGCTTCGCGCCGTCGTAGTCGAAGCGGTAGCGGAGGCGATGCCAGAGAATGTCTTCGAA
>JBEKDH010000240.1:0-4382 GCA_050014455.1 Occallatibacter sp. | reverse complement strand
AGTAGCGTACCTAATTCCTGCACCGTACCGACCATGGCAGCTACTCCAAAGCGTCCGGGACCAGTGCGATATTCCTCTCGCCGGCGGCCTTCTTTGCGTTGTAGGCCTTCACCCAATCCTCCCAGTGCTTGCCCGCGGCGCGATCCTTGCCGCTGAACTCGACGCTGGCAATATCCGCATAGCTCACCTTGCGCTTCTCGGTCGCGCGCGCCGTGAAGCACTGCAAGAAGGAATCCTCAAGGGTGGGGCCGGTTTGGCAGTTGAAGATGAAGGCCTCGACGCGCTCGCCGGACTTGAGAGTCAATGTTACATCGCCGCGATAGTCGCGGGCCTTTTCCATGGCCTGGCGCAAGTCTTCGTCATTGGCCAGCGCCGGAACCCAGCCTTCCAGATTCTCCTGCTCCGCGCCGGGAGCCAGCTCCAGCGCCTCAACCTGTTCGCGCGTGTACTTCGCCACTTCGGCGGTCATACGCTGGTCTCCTCAAGACTGGCGATCGGCTCCGCGATCTTCACCAACCGCGACGGCTCATGCGGCGCGGGCTGATCGAGCAGCTTCAGCGCGTGCCGGTCGGGATATAGCCTGAAGTTTCCGCGCGCCATGGCCAGGAAGCCCTTTACCGAACCAAAGCCGTCGATGACCGCCGTGGTCTCATAACCGCAACTGACCATGCAGTTGGCGCACTTGGGATTGCCGCTGGCCACGCCATAGTTATCCCAGGCCGTGGTCTCGAGCAGTTCCTTGTAACTCTCGGCGTAACCCTCCTGTAGCAGGTAACATGGCTTCTGCCAGCCGAAGATGTTATAGGCCGGCATGCCCCACGGCGTGCATTCGTAATTGCGGTCGCCCATCAGGAATTCGAGAAACAGCGGCGACATATTGAACTTCCATGCGGGCTTGCGGTTCGACAGGATGGCGCGGAAGAGCCGCCGCACGCGGGCGCGCCCCAAAAAGCGATGCTGATCCGGCGCCTTGTCGTAGCTATAGCCGGGCGATAGCACGATCCCCTCCACGCCCATCCCCATCACTTCATCGAAGAAGGCGCGCACGCTGTTGGGGTCGGTGCCGTCGAAGAAGGTGGCGTTGGTTGTTACGCGGAAGCCGCGCCTGACGGCCTCTTGGATGCCCTCGACGGCGATGTCGTATCCGCCCTCGCGGCATACCGAGAAATCGTGATGCTCGCGCTGCCCATCCAGATGCACCGAGAAGGTCAGATACTTCGACGGCGTAAACTCTGGCAACCGGCGCTTTAGCTCCAGCGCATTGGTGCACAGATAGACGTACTTCTTGCGCGCCACCAGCCCGTTGACAATCTCCACAATCTGCGGATGCAGCAGCGGTTCGCCGCCGGGGATGGAAACCATCGGCGCGCCGCACTCTTCCACCGCTTTGAAACACTCCTCCGGCGTCAGTTGCTTCTTCAAAATGTGCGGCGGATACTGCACCTTGCCGCAGCCGGCGCAGGCCAGGTTGCAGCGGAAGAGCGGCTCCAGCATCAGCACCAGGGGATAGCGCTTCACGCCGGTCAGCTTCTTCTTCAGCACATAGGTTGAAACCGTCCACATCTGGGAAATAGGAACAGCCATGCTTGAGTTAACCTCCAGCGCCAGCCGCGGCGCGTTCCATGGCCCGCCGATAACTCGTGAGAGCCATCAGCGGGAAGTATTGGCGATACATTGTATAGGCCAGGTAAAAGACTCTGGGGAAGCCTGTTCCTGTAATGATACTCTGGCGAAGCTTTCCGTCGCCCATGGATTCATCCCAACTGCCGTCCGGCCGCTGCCGTGTCAACAGCCAGCGAATGCCCTTGGCGAGCGAGTCGGAGCGGTCATCGCCCGCGGCCAGCAGCCCCAGCAGCGCCCAAGCCGTCTGTGAGGGCGTGCTCACGCCCACTCCGCGCAAATTCGGATCGTCGTAGCTGCCGCAGGTTTCGCCCCAGCCGCCGTCCGGGTTCTGCACCATGCGAATCCACTCCGCGGCCTGCTGAATCTGCGGCTCGTGATTGTCGATGCCGATGGCGTCAAGCCCACGCAGCACGAGGAATGTTCCATAGATGTAATTCACGCCCCAGCGCCCAAACCAGCTTCCATCTGGCTCCTGCTGGTCGAAGATGAACTTGATGGCCTTCTCGATGCGCTTGTCGGCGCGCGTATAACCGTAAGCCGCCAGCATCTCCAGCATCCGCCCGGTAATGTCCACCGTCGGCGGGTCCAGCATCGCGTTGTGATCCGCGAACGGAATGTACTGGAAGATCATCTTGGTGTTGTCTTTGTCGAAGCTGCCCCAGCCGCCGTTCCGGCACTGCATGGCAAACTCCCACTCAATGGCGCGCTGCGCCACCTTGTGCTGATAGCCTTCGCGGGGATTGTCCACCCTGCTCAGCGCCAGCAGCACCTGCGCGGTATCGTCAGTGTCGGGATAAAACTCATTGTTGAACTCGAAGTACCAGCCGCCCGGCTCGGTGCGCGGCACCTTCACGGCCCAGTCGCCCTTGTGGCGGACCTCCTTGGCGAGCATCCAGTCGGCGGCCTTGATCATGCGCGGATCGCTGCGCGGCACGCCCGCCTCGCCCAGGGCGTACACCGCCTGCGCCGTATCCCACACAGGCGAGGCGCAGGGCGTCATGCGGAAGGTCGGTTCCGGCATCGCCTCGTTGGCCGGCTCCTCGATGCCCAGCTTCTCAAACTCGTCGCGGGCGCGAATCACCTGCGGATCGTCCTCGGAGTAACCCAGGCAGCGCAGCGCGATGATGGCATTGAGCATGGCCGGATAGATAGCCCCCAGGCCGTCGGTCATCTCCAAACGCGCCAGAATCCACTTCTCCGCCCTGGCCAGCGCCAGCTTGCGCAGCGGCCGTATGTGAACCGCTTCGGCAAAGTGCAGAATCCTGTCAAGAACAAGAAAGAAATTGCGCCAGGAGATGAGCGCCTTGCGGTCCATGCGCAGTCGCAGAATGGCATTGGCGCGGCCGCCCACAAATAGCTCGTCGATTCCCTGTTCCTCCGGAATCCTCTTGAACGGCTTCTTGGCGTACATAATCGCCAGCGGAACCAGAATCGACCGCGACCACGACGAAATCTCATAGATATTGAAGTAAAACCACCGGGGAGCCAGAACGATCTCCGGCGGAATCGCCGGCACCGCGTCGTAGTCGTACTCGCCCAGCGCGCACAAATACATCTTGGTGAAGGTGTTACACGCCACCACGCCGCCGTGGTGCAGAACCCACTCGCGGCATCGGACCAGCCGCGGGTCGTCCGCGCCGATACCCATCAGCTTGGCTGACGAATAGCACTTTACTGAAAGCGATATATTGCCCGGCCCGCCCGGATAGATGCTCCAACTGCCGTCCTCGTTCTGGTAGCGCATCATCTCGGCCAGGGCGCGCTTCAGTCTGCCTGGGTCGCCGCTCTCAAGCAGCGTGTGCATAGAGATGTAGTCGGCCTCCAGCATGGCGTCGGCCTCGAGCTCCGCACACCAATAGCCGTCAGTGTGCTGCTGCGACAAGAGAAACTCCCGCGAGCGCTCGACGGCCGATTCCACTTCGCCCAGGTCCGCGTCCAGCCGCCCAAACCTGGGGGCTATGGTCCTGCGTGCTGCGGATTGCGTCTTTCCCTGCGGTATGCCCATGCGGTTCAAAACGCCTCAGAATGCATTCCCTATCCCTGTTCCCTAGTCCCTAGTCCCTGCCTTTTCACCGCAGCGGCACGCCCACTGCGCCGCTCGCGCTGCCAATGGCTTGCACAATCTCCGGCGGCAGCCCAAAGCGAACATTCTCCGGCATCACTTCTACCTCTTCGACGCGATCGTACCCGTTTAGTCGCAGGTAATTGACCACGTCCTCCACCAGCACCTCGGGCGCCGACGCGCCGGCCGTCACCGCTACAGTCGCCACGCCTTCCAGCCACTTGGGGTCGATCGCCTGCGAGTTGTCGATAAGATAGCCGATCGTCCCCAGGTTCCGCGATACCTCCACCAGCCGGTTCGAGTTCGAGCTGTTCGTCGATCCCACCACCAGCACCAGGCCCGCATCGTGAGCCACGTTGCGCACTGCTACCTGGCGGTTCTCGGTCGCATAGCAAATGTCCTGCGAGTGAGGCCCGGCGATATTGGGAAACTTGAGCTTGAGCGCGTGGATGATATCGCGCGCCTCGTCCAGGCTCAGAGTGGTTTGGGTCAGATATGCCACCCGGTCCGGGTCCGGCACCTGGAGCGCCGCAACCTCGGCCACGTTTGAAACCACCTGGGTCGCCTCCGGCGCCTCGCCCAGCGTGCCCTCGATCTCGTCGTGGTCGCGGTGGCCGATCAGCACCAGCGAGTAGCCCTGGCGGGCAAACTTCACCGCCTCGATGTGCACCTTGGTCACCAGCGGGCAGGTGGCGTC
>JBEKDH010000239.1:0-4430 GCA_050014455.1 Occallatibacter sp. | reverse complement strand
AATCCGGCGTATGACCTGATGAATTTGAGGAGCATCGAAGACTGGACTCTGTACAAGGAATTCAGGAAAGTTGGGAACGTCGTGGACGTGAGCGACTTCGGCGGCACCGCGCGCGAATATCAGGTGCGCGTCGACCCGAATAAGCTCATCTCCTACGGCTTGAGCATCAGCCAAGTCGAGCAGCAGTTGGCCATCAACAACGTGAACGCCGGCGGCAGCTTCGTCGAAGAGGGCTTGCAGCAACTGAACGTCCGCGCGCTCGGACTTTACCGCAATGTGCAGGATATCGAGAACACCGTGCTGACGACCTCGAATGGGGCTCCGGTTCGCGTAAAGGACATCGCGGTCGTCGAATGGGGCCCCAGAATTCGGCTGGGGCGCATGGCCAGAGCCGATCATCGTTCGGATGGCGTGATTGTAGACGAGCCTGACGTCATCCAGGGCGGCGTGCTGATGCGCAAGGGGGCCGAAGAAGGCCCCACGCTCGAAGGGATTCACAAAAAGGTGGACGAGCTCAACAATCACATCCTGCCCGAGGGTGTGAAGGTCGTTCCCATGCTCGACCGCAGCGACCTGCTCCATTACACGTTGCACACGGTGCTGCACAACCTCGGCGAGGGGATGATCCTGGTTACGATCATTCTGTTTCTCTTTCTCGGCAATGCTCGCGGAGCCTTCATTGTTGCGCTTACCATTCCATTTTCTTTGCTGTTTGCATCCATATTTCTCAACCTGAGCGGTATCCCCGCAAACTTGATTTCACTTGGCGCGCTCGACTTCGGAATGGTGGTGGATGGCGCCGTGGTGATGGTCGAGAACATTATGAGGCACTTGGGCCATGGCAGAAACGGACCGCTGGGATCGGGCCGCATGCCAGAAGCGGGCCGCATCACGATGAGCATGAAGACGCCGGTGGAGATGATCCGTAATGCCGCTCACGAGGTCCAAAGGCCGGTCTTCTACGCCATCGCCATCATTATCACCGCCTACATGCCGATCTTCACGCTCCAGCGAGTGGAAGGGCGTTTGTTCCGGCCCATGGCCTTCACCGTTGCCTTCGCGCTGCTCGGCGCCATAGTATTCTCCATTTTCATTGTGCCTGTGCTTGCTGCCTTTCTATTCCCGCATGGCGTGAAGGAATGGCGCAACCCGGTGATGGAGTTCTTGAAGGACGGTTACCGGCATGGGGTTAAGTGGGCTGTTGAAAATCGATGGATCACCGTTGGCGTTGGCCTGGCTTCGATGGCCGGCGCTCTTTTCCTGACATTCAGTGGAATCATTGGCTCGGAGTTCCTGCCCCACTTGGACGAGGGCGCAATTTGGGCGCGCGGCGAGATGGCGAACAGCGTAGGCGAGACGGAAGGCACGCGCTTCGCCCAGCATTCCCGCTATATCTTTGCCTCGTTCCCCGAGGTCACCAAGGTCGTCTCGCAAGCCGGGGCGCCCGACGATGGAACCGACACGGGAGGGTTCGGCAACACGGAATACTTCGTCGACCTGAAGCCCAAGGACCAATGGCGGCCCGTCTTTCATCAGAGTAAAGAAGAGCTGATCGCCGCGATGGATCGCGAACTGGAGAAATACCCAGGGGCTTTCTGGAATTTCTCCCAGCCTATTGAGGACAACGTGGATGAAACGATGACCGGCACGAAGGGCGGACTGTGTGCCAAGTTATACGGGCCGGAGTTGGACGTTCTGGAGGAAAAGGGCGAACAGATCAAAGAAGTTATGGCCAATATTGACGGGGTCAAGGATTTGGGAATTCAACGCGATACGGGCCAGCCGAATATCGATCTCACCGTTGACCGTCTGGCGGCTGCGCGCTTCGGCATCAATGTGGCCGATATACAAGATGCCGTCCAGACCGCCATTGGCGGTAATCCTGTCAGCCAGGTTTTGCAGGGAGAGGCAGTCTACAACGTGGTCGTGCGCTATCAGAAACCGTATCGCGATACCAAGGAGGCTATCCAGAATATTCGACTGCTTTCTCCCTCCGGCGAGCGCGTCTCGCTGGCTCAGTTGACCAAAGTCCAGGTTCGCGATGACGCCTACGACATTTACCGGGAAGACGGTTCCCGCTATGTGGCCATCCGCTTCGAGGTTCGCGGGCGCGATTTGGGAACCACGGTCAAGGAAGCCATCGACAAGATCGCCAAGAATGTGCAGTTGCCGCGTGGCTACCACCTCGAATGGTCGGGAGAATACGATAGCGAAACGCGAGCCGAAAAAAGGCTGCTTCTCATCGTACCCCTGACGGTCTTTTTGATCTTCATCATCCTCTACACCATGTTTCGCTCCTTCAAATGGGCTCTGTTGATTCTCGCCAACGTGGCCATGGCTCGCGTTGGAGGCTTGCTCGCTCTCTTTATGACAGGCACATTCTTCAGCGTGTCTTCCGGTGTCGGCTTCCTGGCGCTATTCGGAGTCTCGGTTCAAACGGGTGTCATCATGCTCGAGTACATCAACCAGCTAAGGGCACGAGGGTATACGCCGGCAGGCGCCGCGATCGAGGGCGCTGTCCTGCGGCTTCGCCCCATCATGATGACCATGCTGGTGGCCACCCTGGGACTGCTTCCCGCAGCCATGTCGCACGCCATCGGCTCCGACTCGCAGCGTCCGTTTGCCATCGTCATTGTGGGAGGATTGATGTCCGACCTCCTGATGAGCATCTTCCTTCTGCCCACGCTGTATGTCTGGATTGCAAGAGAGGGTGATAAGCTCCCGAAACCGGAGGTGGCCTATGAAGGGTGAGCTGGTATCTGTTTGTAAGCGAAGCATCGGCAGTTGGGTCTTGGCCGTCGCATTCCTTGCGGGTTCCGCGAGTGCGCAGCAGGCGCTGACATGGGATCAGGCGAAGGCGAAGTTTGAAGCGGTGAATCCGGTGTTGAAGGCGGATGCGGCCAACGTGGAGGAGATGAAGGCCGAAGAGATCACAGCTTTTCTCCGCCCCAATCCACAGTTCACATTATCGGTGGATGGCACGCAGATCGCGCCAAAAAATGGAACATGGACCCCCTTCAAGGGCACAACCGAACAGCCCAACTTCAGTTACTTGCATGAGCGCGAGCACAAGCGCGAGCTGCGCTTGCAGAGTGCCAAGGAAGGCACGGAGATTACCCAGTCCCAGCACGTTGACCTGGAACGCAATTTGATCTTCGGCCTGCGCTCGGCTTTCGTACAAACTCTCCAGGCCAAGGCGGTGCTGGCGCTGGCCAAAGCCGATCTGGAGTACTACGACAAGATCATCGAGATAAGCCGAGCCCGCTTCAACGCCGGCGACCTGGCCAAGATCGACCTGGCGCGGATCGAGCTTCAGCGCGTGCAATACGAGTCTGAAATCGAGAATGCAATCGTGAATCTGCGCCAGCAGAAGATTCAGTTGCTTCTGCTGCTGGATGATCGCACGCCGGTCGACCAGTTCGATGTGACCGGAGCCTTCGACTTAGGCCCGGAACTCCAGCCGCTTGGCGATTATCACCAGATTGCGCTCGACAACAGGCCGGACCTGCGCGCAGCGATTCAGACCATCGAGCAATCGCAAACCAATCACAAACTGGCTGTCTCCAATGGTTCCACGGATCCGACCTTTGGCGCGTGGTACACGAATAACGCCTCGACCAATAACCCGAATGGCAGCCAGACTCTAGGCCTCAGCGTCAGCATCCCGCTGCGAATCTTTGACAAGAACCAGGGCGAGAAGAAGCGAACGCTGATCGACATCGACAGAAGCCAGCAAGCCGCGGAAGCGGCCAAGGCACAGGTCTTCAGCGACGTGGACAATGCCTACGAATTGGTGCGCAGCAATATTGTCTTGATCAAGCCGTACAAGGCGCAGTATCTGGATCAATCGGTCTATGTGCGCGACACCGTTACTTTTGCTTATCAGCACGGAGGCGCATCGCTGATGGATTTTTTGAATGCGCAGAGCGACTACCGCGTCGTTCAACTCGCCTATTTGCAGTTGATCGGCGCCTATATGACGGCTGCTGGCCAAATGAATCTTGCCGTCGGGCATGAAGTAATACAATGACCGACATGGCTTTTGTGAACAGCGCGAGGGATCTCGCATGCACGAATACTGCTGCGGAGAGGTCGATTCATGAAAAAAAATGAAGTTTGCGTTTACATCGAAGAGATCGGCATTCTCCCTTCTGTGCGCGTAACTACGCAGGAACTGGCGCGTTTTGCGGCGGAGACGGTCTATTCGGCGGGGATTCCCATTGCCGAGATCACTTTGACCACGCCCGGCGCGCTGGCCGTAATTAACGATTTGGCGAATCGTTTTCCCGCCATGGCCGTGGGGGCCGGCACTGTGCTGGACGACGAGTCGGCGCGCAAATGCGTTGACGCCGGGGCCAGGTTTCTGACCTGTCCGGGATTTGTTCCGGAGGTGGTGGCGTATGCAAAGAGAGTGGATGTCTGCGTGTTCC
>JBEKDH010000238.1:0-4461 GCA_050014455.1 Occallatibacter sp. | reverse complement strand
GAGGATATTAAACCCCTCGACATCCAGCGCTGGCTCAATTCTCTCCACACGGAGAAGGGACTGGCCTGGACATCGGTCTCCAAGGTTCGCGGCGTCATGCTGCGGGCCTACAAGACCGGCATTCTGCACGAGCTGGTGTCGAGAAACCCGGCGCAGCCGGTGGAAACAAGGAGCACGTCAGACTACCGGGCTATTGTCATCACACCGCAACAGACCCGGTCGATTCTGCGCACACTGTCTTGCCCGCTTCATCGCATTCTGGTCTTCACCTGTGCTGCAACCGCCCTTCGGGCATCTGAACTGATTGCCTTGCGGTGGGTGGATCTCCGGTTCGACGAGGGGCGCATCCGCGTCTGCAAACGCTGGTCACGTGGGAAAGAAGGCGCGACAAAGACAGCATATTCGGACGGCTTTGTTCCGATGCATCCCTGTCTGGCTCGCCATATGCGGGCTTGGCGCGCTCGGACACCCTACGGGAAGGATACGGATTTCGTGTTTCCCTCCTTCAAGGCAAGCGGTAAGGTGTCCCTCAGCGCGGGCATCTTCGCGGCGGATCATCTGCGGATGGCAGCTATCAAAGCTGGAGTGCGGATTCCCGAGGGTTACCGCTTTGGCCTCCATAACCTTCGCCACTCGCTTTCCAACTGGATGGTGAACAAGGCAAAGGTAGACCCCAAGACGGTGCAGGGAATTCTGCGGCATAGCCGCATTCAGACGACGCTCGACCTGTACACGCAGGGCGACGCAGATGAAACACGGGCGGCTCAGGGTGCGTTTCTCAAGGCGCTGCGAACGCCCTCAGGCGCTGTGCGATAGTGTGGGCTGGATTGTGGGTTGGGGATTTGCGGTGAAAATGCCGTAAGTTACTCAAAAATATGGTAGGCACGACTGGACTCGAACCAGCGACCTCTTCCGTGTCAAGGAAGCGCTCTAACCAACTGAGCTACGCGCCTGCAAACCACTACTCCGTAGTCTATCAGGACCGAGGCTCGGGAGGAAAGATGGGGGTGCAGGGCCCGGCGTCCATGCTGTACCATCTTGGACAAACGATGGACTCTCCTTAGCCGGCGAACCGCGTTCCCTTCGGTTGGTCTGGAATCGCCCTTGGGGATGGGTGTGGGCCGGGGGTGGGGCTTTCCTCCGCTGTTTCAAATGAACCTGCCATGGCTGACGCTGCGAACACTCGACTAAACCCATACCGCACCGCCCCGAACCTGCTTTCGCTGCTGCGGATTTGCCTGGCGCCGTTTCTGGTTGCCACGGTTTTGGAAGCTCATTATGGATGGAGCTTCGGCCTCTTTGTGGCGGCAGGGCTGACCGATGCGCTGGATGGGACGCTGGCCCGCGTGCTCAAGCAGCGCTCCCAGCTGGGCCAGTACCTTGACCCGGTGGCCGACAAGCTGATGCTGAGCACACTTTTTCTCGTGCTCACGCACCTGGGGTTGATTCCTGTCACGGTGACGGCGCTGGTCTTTGGCAGGGATTTGGGAATCCTGGTAGTTGCGGCCATCCTCTACGCGGCAGCGGGGCGAAGGGAGTTCGGCCCCAGCATGATTGGCAAGGCCAATACCGTGGCGCAGGTTGCGGCTGTGGCCGCCGTGCTGCTGCAAGCCATGTTGCTGGATCGACACGCAACTGTCCGCTGGGTGGCGACCTTCAAGCAATGGGCGCTCTATGCCACAATTGTGCTCACCGTGGGATCGGGCCTCCACTACGCATGGGTCGCGGCCAGGCGCGTAGGGGCGCAGACTGCCAACGGCGCCGGCGCCAAGTGAACGGGCTTGCTATGCGGGCTTGATTCGGGGGTCTAGTACTCGTCCAAGGGATCCTCTGTTTCAGCGGTTTCTTCAATCTCCATGTCGCGGAACTCGTCGGAGTCGAAGACATCGCCACACTCCATGCACTCGACATACTCCGTGTCTTCGTGCCGGGAAACGATACGTACTTTAGGGTGCTTGCAGATGGTTGCCATCGCCTTTGGGCCGGTTGGAATAAAAGCTCTTTCCGCCAGATTGTAGCGGTCTTTTAGATAATTTTGAACGAAAATCTGTCGAATCTTCGGCCTTGCCCGCAAATTATTTTGAGAGCGGGGCGAGAACGATTCCAACGGGGGCTTGAAATCCCGACAGAAACGGTCGTATACTGAATGCGGACCGAAGAAGTCGGATATCGAATGCTCAAGCTGACCAAGAAAGCGGACTACGGGTTGATGGCGCTCAAGTACCTGGCCGAGCACCCGGAGAAGCCTGCGCTGAGCGCCAAGGACGTTGCCGACGCATACGGGATTCCGGCGCAGTTGCTGGCCAAGATTCTGCAATTGCTGACCAAGGACGGCCTCCTGCGCTCCCATGCCGGCATGAACGGCGGCTACGCTCTGGCGCGCGATGCGCGCACCGTTTCGGTCTACGAGGTGATCCACTCGATTGACGGGCCGTTTTTCATTACTTCGTGCACCAAGGGCGCGAAGGGGTGCGAATTGACGCCGAGCTGCACCATCAAGGAACCCCTGGCGCGGGTGAACGAGACCATAGCCGGAGTGCTGAAGAGCATCAGCATTCAGGATCTGGCGGAGCATGAGCATCCCGAGCCGCAACCGCGCGAGGCACAGGGACTGATTGCATTGAAGTTATAGCGGAACTGACGTTGCAACAGGAGTTTTCCCCCTCCGCGATAAGCGGAGAAGAGACAGGATGAAAATGGAGGTCAGTATGAGTACATTAGCCAGCCAGGTGGAAGCGCCCGCGGGCGTGACCTTGCCGATTTATATGGACAATCACGCCACCACCCCGCTCGATCTGCGGGTTCTGGAGGCGATGATGCCCTATTTCACCACCAAGTTTGGGAACGCGGCCAGCCGCAACCACTCCTTCGGTTGGGAGGCGGAGGCGGCCGTGGAGGCGGCGCGCGAGCAGATTGCGCGGCTGATCGGCGCCACGGCCAAGGAAATCATCTTTACATCCGGGGCAACCGAGTCGAACAACCTTGCCATCAAAGGCATCGCCGAAATGTACCGTGAGCGCGGCAATCACATCGTCACCCAGGTGACCGAGCACAAGGCGGTGCTTGACACCTGCAAGCGGCTGGAGAAGCACGGCTACCGCGTGACCTACCTGCCTGTGAAGGCCGACGGGCTGATCGATCTGGACGACCTGAAGCGGGCCATGGACGAGAAGACCATCCTGGTTTCCATCATGGCGGCCAACAACGAGATCGGCGTGCTACAGCCCGTCGCCGAGATCGGGAAGCTCTGTCATGAGCGGGGCGTCATCTTCCACACCGACGCGGTGCAGGCGGTGGGCAAGGTACCAGTGAACGTGTTGGCCGACAACATCGACGTGCTGTCGCTTTCCGCCCACAAGATTTACGGGCCCAAGGGCGTGGGCGCGCTCTACGTTCGCCGGCGCAACCCCAGGGTGCAGATCGCCGCGCAGATCGACGGCGGCGGCCACGAGCGCGGCATGAGGTCCGGCACGCTGAATGTGCCGGGGATTGTGGGCCTGGGCATGGCATGCGAAATTGCCCGCGAAGAGATGGACAGCGAGGCGGCGTATCTGCGCGGCTTGCGCGACCGGCTGAAGAACAAGCTGGAGTCGGAGCTGGACTACATCCATGTAAACGGCTCCATGGAGCACCGGCTTCCGGGCAACCTGAATGTGAGCTTTGTGTACGTCGAGGGCGAGTCGCTGCTGATGGGGATCAACGACGTCGCGGTATCGAGCGGTTCAGCCTGCACCTCGGCGACGCTCGAGCCATCTTATGTATTGAAGGCTCTCGGTCTCGGAGACGATGTGGCGCACAGTTCGATCCGTTTCGGGCTGGGCCGCTTCAACACCCAGGCCGAGGTAGACTACGTGGCCGCCAAGGTGATCGACGTTGTCAAACATCTGCGCCAGCTTTCTCCGCTCTACGAGATGGTGCAGGAAGGCATCGACCTGACCAAGATTCAATGGGCGGCACATTAGAAGCTAGTTGTCAGTCGTCAGTGCTCCGTGGTCAGCAACCATGGCCCCCAAAACTGACAACTGATAACTGACAACTGACAACTGTTTTTTCGGCGGCTTCCCCCGCAGGAGGATAGGACCAATGGCATACAGCGACAAGGTAATCGACCACTACAACCACCCCCGCAACGTGGGCCAACTGGATAAGAGTTCGGCGGCCGTGGGCACGGGCCTGGTGGGTGCGCCGGAGTGCGGCGACGTGATGCGGCTACAGATCCGCGTGAACCCGGAGACACAGGTGATTGAAGAGGCCAAGTTCAAGACCTTTGGCTGCGGTTCGGCAATCGCCAGCTCCTCGCTGGCCACGGAATGGATCAAGGGCCGCACCGTTGACGACGCGCTGGGCATCAAGAACACCGACATTGTGAAGGAACTGTCGCTGCCGCCGGTGAAGATTCACTGTTCGGTACTGGCCGAGGATGCGATTCGCGCGGCCATCGGCGACTGGAAGAAGAAGAAT
>JBEKDH010000237.1:0-5370 GCA_050014455.1 Occallatibacter sp. | reverse complement strand
CTTGAAGCCGCCGGTCTCAATGTCCGCGCCCAGCTCGGCAAGGTTGCCCAGATCCCGCTCCTGCCGCTCGACAATGTCGATCCAGCCCAGCCACTTCTCCTCGCCGTCCGAGGTCCAAAGGCTGGCGTCCTTCTGCCAGAAACGCTCAATCTTGTTGTTGGCTTGCCAGTCGGCGACGGCCCGGTCCACGGCGTCGCGAAGTTCTTGGGGCAGTGCGAATCGGAAGCTCATAGCGCCTTTCATTCTACTTGATAACCTGGGGTCGAATTGGGGCAAGGAACTGGAGGCCGGTTTAAAGCTCGTGGAAAACACGCAAATCCTCACCGTCAATGTTGATGACGGAAACGGATGTTATAGGAGACGCCTACTGTCACACCTCTCGGCTTGAGGTCGAAAAAGGTGATAGGAGTGACCTTGTAGTTCACAAAAAGCCGTTGCCAGGACTGCTCCTCATACTCGGCGCGAACCCGAACGTTGGGCGAAATCCGGTAGTTGATCCCAACGCCAAGGGCGCGGAGATCCCTGTCGTCGTGGTTGTAGCCCGGCACCCCTTTGAAGTCGACGCTGCCCTGCTCCCACATGAACTTGGCAAACGGCGTGAACCTGTGGTAATGGCGCCAGCTATAGATCGCCCCGCCACCCCCGGTGTCTTCGCGCAGATTGGAGGGCTGGTTCGAGTTGCGGCCGAGCGAGATGTCTCGGACCTCGCCTTCTACTCCCAATCCGTGCAGGAAAGCCGGACCCATATTCAGGTAAAAGTCCAGCCAGATTGTAGCGCCCTCCATGACGCCCGCGGGGTAGGGATTAGTTCCGGGATCATGGTAGGCGTCGTTGTAACCGCAAACGCCAATCCCAGCGGAGAACCTTGTAGGGCTCTCAAAAGCGTCGGGAACGGTCTGGGAATGAGCTTGCGCTGCCACGCCGAGAAAGAGCGTCGCTAGAACCAATCTCGAACGCATGGTGCGCCTCCATCTGAACTGCAGGACGCCTCAGGTGGCGAGCCCTTCCGGGCCAGTGTACATCGGCAGTTCAGGATTGCAAAGCCAAGATTCCAAGAACTGTTGTACCTCCGGCGCCGTGTTTCGACCCGGGTATTCCTCCACGTTCAGGCTTAGAACAGCGACTCTCCCCCCTCGTCTTCGATGGCGGCAATCAGCGACTTGAGTAGTTCAACCCGGCCCGCGGCCAGGAGTTGCGCATTCCTCAACCGGAGCCTGCTCGGCAAATGCTCCGCCGCCCTCCGCAGCACCGGAAGCACATCTGAAAAAGTGGCATAGCGCGTATCGCGCCCAATTTTGACCAGCGCGCGCAAGGCTCCGATCGCACCCAACTGTTCCAACATGTCGGCATCCCGCAGCAGAACTGCTTCCATCCGGCTTGGCTCGTCCTGCGGCTGGTGGGTGCGGATGGCCTCCGCAACAGCCTCCAGCTTCCCGGCTGGGAATCCCCAGCCCGCCAGCAGTTCGCGCGTCCGCGCAATCGTATAGGGAACGTGATCCCAGCATTCCAGTCGCGCCGGATCCTGAGGCCGGTGACCCAAGAAGACTCCCAGGTCGTGCATCCAGGCAGCGGCAAAGAGAATGTCGTCGTCGTACTCCATTCCCTGCCCCAACCGGACCGCCAGCTCATAAACCCTCGGCTGATGGCCAAACTTGTCCACCGGCAGCGCTTCGGCCCGGATGTAGGCCGCCACCGAATCACGCCACGCCAGCTCCGTCACTGCGCCTCTCCCGATGCGGTCTTGCCTGGCCAGTTAGGCGCGATGCGAATCAGTTCCAGGCCGCCCAGGTCCTCGATCGCAAACTCCGGCGCGGCCGCGGGAACGCCTAGGATCCCCCGCGCCGGCAGAGCGACCGGCTCGAAGTCGTCGCAGGGGCTGAGAATCCTCCCCGACCCTTCAGCCGCAAAGAGATACGCCAGGCCGCAATCCGGCTCGCCATCCCCGGCCAGGCTGGCGCTCGCCCTCCTCCCGTCCACGGGAATCCGTTCAATGCGGAAATACTTCTCGTCCAGCAGAATCGTACGATCCGCGAGCGCCCTGGGCGGAACCTTGCCCGCGCGGGTCACGAGCCGCGTGGCCTCCAGACCCTTCTCGATGTGCAGTTCGCGCCCGCGGCCATAGTCGTACAAGCGATAGGTCAGATCGCAGTTCTGCTGGGTTTCCAGCAGAATCGACCCCGGCCAGATGGCGTGAACCGTCCCCGCGTCTACAAAGATCATCTCTCCCGCCGCCACCGGCAGCAGGTTGAGGCTCTCTTCCAGCGTACCCGCCTGGATTCCTTCCCTCACCTGATCCAGCGTGACCCCCGGCTTCAGTCCGGCCGCCACCTGCGCGCCCGGCTCCGCCGCCAGAGCAAACCAGCATTCGGTCTTGCCGCGAGGCTGACCGTACTTTTGCGCCAGCCTGTCGTCCGGATGCACCTGCACGCTCAGCTTTTCCCTGGCAAAGATGACTTTGATCAGCAGTGGCGAAGCCGGCGACTGGGCGCGCGCACCGAGCATAGCTTCGGAATCTTCGGCAAAGAGAGTGCCCAGCGTCTTGCCAGTGTGCGGGCCGGTCTCCACCACGCAATCGTCCCCGGTGAGCCAGACTTCTCCGATTGGTTCGCCACCTTCGGCTACCCGGTCATACCAGGGGCGGAGATCGTCAAATCCCCATACCCGGCCCACAAACCTGGGCGCAATGCGAAAAGGAGCCAGTTTTGAAAGCGGCAATTGCACAGAAGAAGCCATTCGAGTCGTCCCCATCACCCCCACAAGAAAGACTGCCATCCGGCCTCAAGGCAGGCCTGCATTCAGCCGGAACAGCACCGTCCCTTCGACCGCAATCCCACTCTACCAGACAGGCGCAGCTTGCTCTGAACTATTCATTACATCGGCGTCAACACGTAGAAATGGAACCGAAATACTCTTTGGCGCATTCTAGCGGAATGGTGTACAATAGGCATATGAGAACAAATGTCACGCTGGACGAAGATGTCCATCAGCTTGCGTCTATCTATGCAACCGCGAAGGGGATCACGCTCGGCGCTGCCATTGGCGAGCTGATCCGGAAGGCGGAGGCGGCGACACCCCCCGCACCCGATATCAGGCGGTCGGCCAGCGGCCTTGCCATGTTTCCGCCCAGCGGCAAAGTTCTCACTTCGCAGATGGTCAAAGAGGCCGAGAGTGAATTCGACTAAGGATCGCTACCTGCTCGACCTCAATGCGTTGATAGCCCTCGGAGATCCTGACCACGAGTACCATCAGGCCATACAAGAGTGGTTTATGTCGTCAGGAAAAGCCGGCTGGGGAGTCTGTCCCCTCACGGAGGCCGGGTTTGTCCGGATAACAACGAATCCAGGCTACCGCCCCACCCCCCGCACCATCGCGCAGGCTACGGCTATTCTCGCCGACTTTGCCACCCACCCCGGCTATCGCTACTGGGACATCTCAGACAAGTGGGCAGTGCTCACCGCGCCGTTTTCCGACCGGTTATTGGGACATCAGCAGGTTACGGACGCCTATTTGCTCGGGCTTGCGGTGAAAGAAAAGGGCGTCCTCGTTACGTTTGACAGGGGGATCAGGTATCTGGCCGGAACGGACTACAGCCGGAATCTGCTTGTTTTGGATTCTTTGTGATCCGCTCAACTCCGGATCGAAGCGAATCCCTCCGCAGCCGGTTAAATCCGGCTGGTTGCTGGCCACCATGCAAGTTTGCCCGCTTCTGCCCAAACCGGATAGCCTAAGAGGTGTCTCGCCGGCCCGGAATGTCTCGTGCCGCCAACCCCTGCGGAAAGCAGCGAAGGAGTAAGCCCAGGCCTATGCAAGATCCAGTTTTCATCTGCGTGATCGGGTCCGGATATGTGGGACTCGTTGCCGCCGTCTGTTTTGCCGAGATGGGCCATCGCGTCCTTTGCGTTGACAATGACGAGGCCAAGGTCAAGACACTGCGCGAGGGCGGCGTACCCATCTACGAAGACCACCTGCCCGAGCTGCTAGCCAGGCACCGGGGCAGCGGCGTGGAGTTTACCACCGATCTGGGCGGCGCCGTTGAAGCGAGCGAGGCTATCTTCATCGCCGTGGGCACACCCCAGGGCGACACGGGCGCCGCCGATCTTTCCTTCGTCGAGGCCGTGGTATCCGAGATTGCGCGTCACATCAAGGACTACAAAGTGATCGTGGAGAAGAGCACGGTGCCGGTCTATACCAACGATTGGATCCGCCGCGTTCTGCACCGCCATGGCGTGGATCCTCAGAACTTCGACGTGGTCTCGAACCCCGAGTTCCTGCGCGAGGGCACGGCTATCATCGACTTCCTGCATCCCGACCGAATTGTGGTGGGCGCCTGCTCGTCACTTCAGCGCAGAGTTCCGAGCTCATCAAGCACGCCTCCAATGCCTTTCTGGCCTTGAAGATATCGTTCATCAACGCAGTGGCGAACCTGGCCGAAGCCGTGGACGGAGACATTGAAGACATCGCCGCGGGCATGGGCCTTGACAGGCGCATCGGCCCTGGGTTTCTGCACGCCGGCCTCGGTTACGGCGGCTCCTGTTTCCCCAAGGACGTGGCCGCGTTTCACTGGGTGGCGCAGCAGCGCGGTGTGGACTTTGAACTCCTCCAGGACGTCCGCAAGATCAACGAAAGACAGAAGGACGTCTTCTTCAACAAGGTGCTTTCGGCGCTCTGGACCCTGCCCGGAAAGCGGCTGGCCGCGCTGGGTTTGGCCTTCAAGGGCAATACCGACGATATTCGCGAGTCTCCAGCCATCGAGATCATCAAGAGACTGCTGGAAGCGGGCGCCACGGTCGCGGCTTACGATCCGGCGGCCATGGAACGCGCCCGGAGGGTGCTTCCGGCTTCGGCGAAACTTCGCTATGCTGGCAACCTTTACGATGCGGCCAGGGACGCTGACGCGGTGCTGATTCTGACCGACTGGAAGGAGTTTGCGGAGATCGACCTGGCGCGGCTGAACAATGCCGTTCGCTTCCCAATCGTGGTTGACGGCCGCAACCTTTACAGGCCTCAGCAGATGCTCGACCATGGATTCACGTATGTCAGCGTGGGCCGGCCGGCCAGTTATCAGGCGCAACAGGGAAAGCCGCGCAGTGGAGTGTTATAGCCGCTGCTGAGCATGGTAGTATGACTCTCAGTTCCCCTTGCCGCACACCTGGCCGTTGAGAAGACCTGTCAATGGAGCCGCAATCCCCTGACCGCGGAGTTTGAAAGTTAGATCATGCGCATACTGGTTACCGGCGCTGCCGGATTCCTGGGTTCTCACCTCACCGATCGTCTGCTTGCCGAAGGCCACACTGTTGCCGGTGTCGACAATCTCTCGACCGGCGATCGCGAGAACATCGCCCACCTGGCAGCCGAGCCGCGCTTCCACTT
>JBEKDH010000236.1:0-4482 GCA_050014455.1 Occallatibacter sp. | reverse complement strand
CCGGCAACGTGACCGCCTGGACGGATTCGCCCATCTACGCGCGGACTTCCGGCTACCTGACGCGGTGGTACTTCGACATTGGCGCCAGAGTGAAGAAGGGGGCGCTGCTGGCTGAGATCGCCACTCCCGAAGTGGACCAGCAACTGGCCCAGGCCCAGGCCGACCTGAATTCCGCTCAGGCCAACGCCAACAACGCCCGCATCCAGGCTGATCGCTACACGGGACTCGTCGGTTCCAACGCCGTCTCCCGGCAGGACACCGATACGTTTGTAAATCAGGCCACGGCCGCCGCGGCAACCGTGCGCTCCGCCCAGGCCAACGTGCAGCGGCTGCGCGAGTTGCAATCCTTTGAGAAGGTCTATGCGCCCTTCGACGGGGTAATCACAGCCCGCAACGTCGATACCGGCCAGCTGATCGATCCCGGCGCGGGCAGGGAACTCTTCCACCTCCAGGCCATTCAGACCCTGCGCGTCTACGCCAACCTGCCGCAGGCTTACTCGAACAACGTGAAGCGCGGCGCGAAGATTGGCCTGACCTTCGCCGAACACTCCGGCAAAACTTACCAGGGAACCCTCGTGCGTACCGCCGACGCCATCGATCCGGCCAGCCGCACGCTGCTGGTGGAGATCGATGTGGACAATCGCGCCGGCGAGTTGCTCCCAGGTTCGCTGGCCCAGGTCCACTTCAAGACGCCGTCCGCCGGACCGGCTTTCATAGTGCCTGCCGCGGCGCTCATCTTCCGCAAGGAAGGGCTGCGCGTGGGCGTCGTGGTCAACGGGAATACTGCGCATCTGGTTCCGGTAGTGATAGGCGAGGATGACGGCGCCAACGTGCAAATCGTCTCCGGCCTCAGCGCGGCGGATCAGGTGATTCAGGATCCGCCCGATTCGCTGATTGAGGGCGAAAAACTATTTGTGGAGAGCCCCGGTACGCCCACTCCGGCGGGAGGCAAGTAGCGATGCCAGCGTTCCAGGCTCCAGAGAAGCTCGTTGCCATATCACCCGGCGGCAATAATCCGTCAGGGGGGTCCACGGATTTGAAAGGGCACGGCTTTAGCCGTGCCGCAGAAGCGCCAAGGACGGGATCGGCTTTAGCCGCTGAGCAAATTCGGGTTGGAGAGGAAACATTTCCTCAGGGGCTAAAGCCCAGATTCATATTTCGGCTGTTTGCGGCACGACTGAAGTCGTGCCCTTTCAAAGCTTCAAACATTCAAACTCTTACGGGCCTTCTTGTCCTTATTCTGTTCACCGCCTGCAAGCCCGTCGGGCCGAACTACAATCAGCCCGGCTACGAAGCCCCTCCGGCTTACAAGGAAGCAGGAGCATCCGCAGTTCTCGTCCCGCCGCCCAACCCGGCCAATGGCGGTGGCTGGCAGGCGGCCTCGCCGTCCGACAGAATGCTGCGCGGCAAATGGTGGGAGATCTACCATGATCCGCAACTGAACCAACTGGAAGAGCGCATCGCCACCAGCAATCAGAGCCTGCGCCAGGCGCTTGAGACCTATCTGGCGGCGCGCGACCAGGTAGCCGCGGCTCGCTCCGCGCTCTATCCCACGCTCTCCGCCGGGCCGTCGGTCTCGCGCAACGATATTTCGGCGAACGGGCCATCCTATTCAGCCGGCAAACCCACCACCTATACAGACCTTTCGATTGGCGGCCAGGCAAGCTGGGAGCCGGACTTCTGGGGCCGCATCCGCCGCACGGTCGAGGCCGCTCACGCCAGTTCGCAGGCCAGCGCCGCGGATTTGGCGGGCGTGGACCTGAGCCTACACGCCGAAATGGCCGCCGATTACTTCCAGCTTCGCGGCCTGGACTCCGAGATCAAGCTGCTCGACGCCACGGTCGCCGACCTCGAGCGCCAGCTCGACCTGACCCAGCGCCGCCTCGAAGGCGGAGTGGCTACGGACGTGGACGTCGCCCAGGCTAAAACCCAGCTTGAAACGGTGCGCGCGCAACGGATCGACGTGGGCGTGGCGCGCGCCCAACTGGAGCACGCCATCGGCACCATCGCCAACCTGAAGCTCACCGAGTTCAGCATTCCGCCGTCGCCTCTCGATCTGGCCTTGCCCAAGGTTCCGCTCGGTGTTCCTTCGCAGTTGCTTGAGCGCCGCCCGGATATTGCCGCCGCCGAGCGCCGCGCCGCCGCCGCCAACGCGCAGATCGGCATTGCCGTCAGCGCCTTCTATCCCACCATCAATCTGAGTGGCGAGGGCGGCTTTGAGAGCCTGCACTTCGGCACCTGGATTCAGGGCCCCAGCGCGCTGTGGTCGCTGGGCGCGCAGGCCACACAGTTGCTCTTCGACGCCGGCCAGCGCCACGCGCTCACCGACGAAGCCCGCCACAGCTATGAGGCCCAGGCCGCCGCTTACCGGAACACTATCTTCCAGGCCTTCAACGACGTCGAAGATCAGCTCTCCGGCCTGCGGATTCTGGAGCGGGAATCGGACGTGGAGCAGCGTGCGGTCGAATCGGCGCAGCATTCCGTCGATCTATCCAACCAGCGCTACCAGGGCGGCGTGACCAGCTATCTTGAAGTCCTGACCTCCGAGGGCGTGCTGCTCCAGAACCAGCGGACGGCAATCGATCTTCAGACCCGGCAGTTCGTCGCCAGCGTAGGCCTGGTTCGGGCGCTGGGCGGAGGATGGGACACTCGACAGTTGCCCAAATGACGGACGCAGGAAGTAAGTATCCTCCGGCAGAGCCGGAGATTTTATGGTTGCTGGCCCCTCAAAGGGGCCCGTGTAGGAGCGCTCCATGCCGGTGGCAGCCCGTCGCCCGCGCCGTAGGCGCAGTGGTTGCCAGCCCCGCGCTTCAGCGTGGGGTTGGCGAAATCAACAATTCATACGGAGTCCCGAAGGGACGGCGTTCATGTTCCGTGCCCCTCTGACGCTTTTTCGAGCAGAATGAAAAACACGAACCGGGAGCGACTCCCGCAAAGGTCAAACCTCTACTAGCGCCCCGGCAAAGCCGGGGGTTCTCCCAATCGAATAGGGCAGGGAACTGTTCCCTCACCACAAACCAGGGAGTCTATTTCCGTATGAGAATCGGATTCTTTTGGCCGGCTGGCATAGCACTCGCGGCATTTCTGTCAACGGCCTCGGCCGCCAAGGCGCAGCAGTTGCCGCCCATCGAGCCTCCCCTCCCGCTGCCCAGCGCTCACCCCAACGCTCCCACCCTGCGCGTGACGGCCAATGAGGTGCTGGTACCCACCCTGGTTGAAAAGCGAGGCGGCGGCATTGTTTATGGCCTCAAGCCGGACGACTTTGTGCTCGAAGACAATGGCGTGCCGCAGAAGATTCGCGTGCAGGAGGAGATGGATACCGCGCCGGTTTCCCTGGTGGTGGCCGTCGAGCAGGGCGGCGTCAGTGTGCTCGAATTCGACAAGCTGGCCAAGCTCGGCCCGCTGCTCGATCTCTTCCTCGCCGACGGCAGGAGCCAGGCGGCGCTGGTGGGCTTCGACTCCCGGCCACACCTGATTCGCGACTACACGCACTCCAGCGACGAGATCAACCAGGCCCTCAAGCGCCTCGAACCCGGCAACGGCGGCGATGCGATTCTGGATACCGTCAGCTATGCCGTCGATCTGCTGGAGACCCAGCCCAAGGAGTATCGCCGCGTGCTGCTGCTCATCAGCGAGGAGCGCGACCACGGCAGCAAGCACACCAAGCCGGAGCAGTTGGTCGAGAAGATCGGCCGTTCCGACGTGCTGGTGCTGAGCGTCTCCTTCTCTCCCGCCCGCGCCGAGCTGCTCCACGATGTGAAGGATTCGGGCGATGATCGCACCATGAACATCGTCTCCGCTCTGGCCATGATCCTCCAGGCCTTCAAGAAGAACGTGGCCAAAGAGGTCGCAGCCATGAGCGGCGGCGAGCACACCACTTTCACCGGCGACAAGGCCTTCGAGCAGCGCGTGGTGGACGCCGCCAAGCATGCCCGCAACCGCTATCTCATCACTTTCAGCCCCTCCGATCCCACCCCCGGCCTGCACACCATCCGTGTGCGCACCGCAGTAGACTACGGCGCCCGGATAGTGGCGCGGGCCAACTATTGGAAGGAACAACCGTAGCGAAAACCCTGAAATCCGCATAGCGTCCGTATCAATATCTCGTCGAAATCGCTTGCTGTGTTGACTTTCTGAGAGCCCGTCGAAGAATATTCCCACATGGCCAATACGATTCAGTGCGATACTCACTGCGAATCTCAAAAAGCATACGTTTGCACTCATCTTGTGGGAGAAACAGCGGGGCTCGGATTCAACCACAGAAAGCCCACTAAGAAGAATCCTTTTCCTGATGCCTGGTGCAACGACTGCGAACTTATCCGCGCCGCCCACAATGGCTGGAATGAAGAGTCCGAGAAGCTGACCAAGATCGTTTTGATTTGCTCGGGCTGCTATGAGCGCACCCGTATCCGCAATACAAGACCGAATATCACTTTGGACGATCTCGCAGACTTCCGATGGAAATGCAGCAGTTGTGACGAG
>JBEKDH010000235.1:0-4715 GCA_050014455.1 Occallatibacter sp. | reverse complement strand
CTGGAGTTCGAGGAGTTTCCGCAGGGCTTTGAGACCATGGTGGGTGAGCGCGGTGTCACGCTTTCCGGCGGCCAGAAGCAGCGCTCGGCGATCGCCCGCGCGCTGCTGCGCCGGCCCGCCATTCTCATCCTCGACGACGCCCTGGCCAGCGTGGACACGTATACCGAAGAGCGCATTCTGGGCGGGTTGCGCGGCTACACCTCCGGCTCCACCACCATTCTGATCTCGCACCGCGTCTCGACGGTGCGCAGCGCGGACCGGATCGCCGTGCTCGATCACGGCAGAATCGTGGAGCTGGGCAGGCACGAGGAGTTGCTGGCCCTCGACGGCTACTACGCCGGGCTCTTCCAGAAACAGCAACTGGAAGAAGAGCTCACCGTGGCCGGGTAAGCGTCGGCACTGCAAGACGATTTTGGAACCTTGCTGTTCTGCCCAGAGGCTTACCTACCGAACATGCCGCTCGGGCCTGACCTGGCGGAGCGGTAATCTCCGGTTTGGCGGTGATACATGCGCAACCTCTTCCCTCGGCAATAGGAGAGGCTGAGGTATGCTCTTGATATGAAATCAAAGGCTATCTTCCTTGTTACAACGCTTTTGTTTTCGTTTGCCGCACAACCATCTGCGTTGGCGCAGGTTCAGCCCGGAGAGTCATTGCAGCAATTCCTGCGCGGCAACGACAGGTTCGGGCTCAGGCTGCTAGCGGAGAGTCATGCGGATACGCCTGAGAAGAATGCAGTGGTCGCGCCGCTTTCGCTGACGATTCTGTTGAGCGCAATCGAGGCCAACAGTTGGCGAAAGGAAACACGGGAACAGCTTCAGCAGGTTTTTGGTTGGGAAAACGGTATACAACCCGGTATTCCGAGCAAGATGGTGCTGGCGGCGATGGAGCCGCCCAAGGTGAAGCAATTGCCGCCGGGCGCGAAGCGGCCGAAGAAGGAGCAGCCATGGGAAGGCGAATCGCTTTGGATTGCAAACCGGCTACTCTATCGCTCGAAGAAGACTGAGCCACCGCTGCTAGAGCGGTGGTTTGTGCAGAGCGCGAAGGCGCAGTTTGGGCTGGAACTGGTGGATGTAGGCGACCGGCAACCGACGGCGGAAGACCTGCGAACGAGTCGCGGTGAGACTGGCCGAATTCCCGAGGTTTCGCAGCTTGACCAAGTCTGGCTTTCCTCGGGGACGCACCTCCGGCAGACATGGGAAGAGCTCTTTATGGAAAGCGAACCACATCCTGGAGAGTTTCGCACAGAGGCGGGCCAGAGCTTGACAACTCAACGCGTGGATAGCGTCCTCGAAAAGCTGGAGTACTTGAAGACCGACCGCTTTGAAGCCGTGGCGCTGCCTTGTGGCCGGGTTTCAATGATTGCGGTGCTGCCGCATGACGGGATGAAGATCCGCGAATTGGAGGGGATTCTAGCTGCCGAACCAGATGCGCTGAAATCGATGAAGCCATCGCTTGGTTCTGTTGCAATGCCTATCTTCACGGTTCGCGCGACGATGCACCTTGAGGCCAAACTGAAGGCGATGGGCGTCAAAGATATCTTCGAGAACCTGGAAGGTGTGGCGCGACGCGACATTCGCTTCGGCCCAAAAGGCTCGTTCGAAGTGCCGGTGGCGCAAGTGACCGATATTGGGCAGAACATTGACTTCACCGCCGACAAGCACGGGATTCATGCGGATGCGGAGACAGTGATCGGTGCGATTCCTCTTGGCCTCATTTCGGCGCCGGATTCCTTTCACGTGGTTCTCAATCGGCCGTTTGTGTTTCTGGTGCGGGAGAACGCCACTGGAGCGCTGCTGTTTGCGGGCGCATTGATGGACCCGAGCGCGATGAAATAGCGCGGGTTGGAGCGGATGCTGGCACGCAAACTCAAGTGGGTCTGAAGCCGATGCAGCCGAGAGGGCATTTAATGAGTTGCGGTCGGCTGTCCGGAAGTTGCGCCAGAAGTCAACAAGCGACAAGTTCAAAAGCAACCAAACGGCTCAAATGGAGGTTATTGAAACAAATGCGCTTCGTGTCTTGGTCGTCCGAGCGGGATTCGAATCTGTGCGGCTCTGGCCGGAGTCGGCGCTCCCTATGAATAAGATAGTTGGAGGAGGCGGCTTGTAAACTAAACCAGCAAGTTAGCCAGCGCTTCACGGTGATAGCAAGTTAGCGAGTTGGCTGGGTCATTGACGGCTTGACTCGCCGCGGCGAGTCAAGCCGCTCAGGCATTCCAACTGGAGCCGGCTGACGATTCCGCGCCGTACTCGTCGCCATCGAAGCCTCTTTGCCTGCGCCCGGAGGCCAGCAAAGGCAACTGGGGCGGGGCGGGATTGACCGCGGGATCCCTCGCCACCTGACGCCATGCATCGCGCACATTGCGCACGCAATCGATGGCGTGCTCGAACTTCTGCCGCGACGACGACTGGGAGGCCTGCAGAATCTCAGAGAAGATGGACGCATAGAACTCGCTGAGCGCCTGCGCCGGGCGGCCGCCTACGTCCATGCGCAGCCGGGCCTGCAAGTGAATGATGATATCCAGCGCGCGCTTGACGGCATTGCGACGGGCAACGGCGTCGCCGCGCTCCGCAGCCGCGATGGCTCCGTAAAGAAAGCGGAGAATCCCGTCATAGAGCGCCACCACCAAATCGACGGCCGAAGCGCCATCCAGTGCATGTTCCCGATAACTTCCCATGTGGGTTCAACTCCTTGGAGCATTTTTGGTGAACGTGTAATGCGTTCGAATGTGAGCATCCTCGCTTCCCACCCTTCGGTCGCCGCGGCGACCGCGAAGGATGGGGCACCCAAATTCCATGAACTGTGAAACGTCTTAGCCGTTTGTGTTCTGGTCGTAACCGGTGATGGCTGAGTAGAGTTCGTTCACGCCCTCCAACTGGGTGGGCAGTTGCTCCATGATCTGGTTGGCGGTGTTCAACTCCGTGGTCAGGCTCGCCTGCTCGGTCGAGATCGTGCTCTCCTCCTTGGAGATATCCGCGTTCAGCGTGGATTCGACGCTGCTGTTGGAGCTTTGGGCCAGTGCGAGGATGCCCGTTGAAGAACCTGTGCCGGCGTTGTTCAGCATGGTGGCAAACGTCATCCCCCAACTGTTTGCGTTCTGGAAGAGACCCTGCGCGCCGCTGTAGTCGGAGTTCAGAAGCGAATCGAGCGCGGTGGCATCCAGGGCGAGCGACCCGTCGCTATTGACGCTGATGCCGAGGCCGGTCAGGCCGGCGACGTCGGATGAGTTGGTGTAAGCCAGTGTCGAGTTGGTCTTGCTGGTAGTGTCGAGCAGGCTGGAAGATACAGACAATGCCCCGGCCGCTCCCACGGTGCCCGAAACCAGGGAGAGGCTCGATACTCCGTCATTGGTCACGACCGTGGCCGTCACCCCAAGGCCGGAAGTGGTGATCTGGCCGGCCAAGCCGGCGAGATTGTTGTTCGACGGATCGACGGTGATGGTCTGCGGCGTGCCTGTGCCCACCTGAATGGTGACCGAACCCTTGAGCAGGTCGGCGCTGCTGGCCAGCGCGCCCAGGGAGCCGGTGTCTCCGGTGGTGCTGGTATAGCCGACGCTGTCGGTGTAATACTGCGGCGTATCGCTGTTGGCGACGATCGAGGAGTTCACGATCAAGGCGCCCGTGGAACCCGCGGTGCCCGAGTCCAGCGTCAGGGTGGATTGGCCGTTGGCGGTCACCACGGCGGCCGTAACCCCGATACTGGCGGCGTCGATTGCCGCAGCCAGCCCGGAGAGCGTGTTGACCCCGGCGCCTGCGTAGAAGGTGTTGGCCGCCGGCGGAACCGTCGCCGCGCTCAGTACTATGGTCTGCGCCGTCCCCGTGCCCACCTGGATGGTCATAGAGCCGGAGAGCGTGGTGTCGTTGTTGTTGGAGATGGCATCCAGATAGCCGTTGGGATTCTGCATGTTGATGCCGCCCAGAAGATCCTGCTGCAACAGCGAAAGCGTGGGGGAGCCGAAGAGCGGCTCGACCTGTCCCGAAGCGTTCAGGCCTTCCTGCGCGTTCATGGCGCTGATCAGCGAGTTGTAGTCGCTCACCATTTGGTTGACGGTGCTCTCGACCCCGGTATTGTAATTGCCGATCACCACCTGGATCTGCTCGAGGGTGTTACCCGATTCCGTGGCGCTGGGCGCCAGCAACTGGAAGGTCACGCCGGGAATGAGATTGGTGACCGTGTTCGAGGCGCTGGTGAGAGTGACGCCGTCAACTGTCAGGTTGGCGTCCTTGGGGAGGACGCCGACGTTATAGGCCAGCGGGGTGTTGGAGTTGGTGACGTCGGTGATCGAATTGGCGCTGTATACGATGCCTCCGGCGGCGCCCGAGGTGCCCGAAACCAGGCTCAGCTGGGAGCCCGTGGAATCGGTCAGCACGCTGGCCGTGATGCCCACGCCGGAGGCGTTGATGGCCTTGGCCAGCCCCGCGAGAGTGTTGTCGGACGATGTGAGCGTGATGATCTGGGGCGTGCCTGCGGAGCCCACCTGGAGCGTGATGGACCCGGAGAGAATGTCGGATGCGTTGGTGACCTTGTTGAGATAGCCGCTGGAGGTCTGGGCGAGATTGGTCACCGTCACCGCATGCGTTCCGGCAACCGCCGAGTTCGAGGCCGAGGTCAACTCCAGCACGTTGGTGTCGGAACTGGAGCCGGTCTTCTGCGACAGCACCCCGGTCGCCTCGGTCAATGAACTCATGTCGTTGGAGAGGTTTGAAAGCAGCGTACC
>JBEKDH010000234.1:0-4752 GCA_050014455.1 Occallatibacter sp. | reverse complement strand
CATTTTACAAAGTGTTCTCGAGGTGCAAGCATGAACAAAACAACTCATCCCACAATCCACGAAAGAAGGGGATAGCGAGTGCTGGACAATTCGTTCTTCATCAACGTATTCGTGCTGTTTTATCTCTGGCCGCTCTCGGTGGCAGGGGGCATTGCTGTCTGGCTGAGTTGGACATACGTTGAGCCGGAGTACGACGACGGGGGCATCTTGACGAGAGGCAGCCACTGCTCAGTCAGGGCGCGAGCGTTGTTGACCGCGGGGTGCACCGTTTTCTGGATTTGCGGTCTGCTCGACCAAGCCCTAACCGGTTCACCAATCGGTCCAAACCATCCAATTAACTTTGGGTTCTGGCCAGAACACCCTGTGCTCCTCGTGATTTTGCTCTCCCTCGCCGATCTTATCTTGATCGCCTCGGTTGCTTTCGCTTGGCATGCCCGTGGCAGCGGAAGATGGGTCTTATGGGTCGTAACGCCGATCATAGCCATTGCTTCCATAGCGCCCTCGATTCTTCTTTTCCTATCGTTATTCTCGGACTCATCGACGAGTTTTTAAGTTCGAGTTCTTCATGCAAGCCTCGACAAATCCAGGCAAGCACGCGGTCGTGGGGTCTTGAGCGAGTTTTCCATTTCCCAATCAAACTACCCTGCCAGTGACCTCCTATAATTCAGCCCATGGGCGATTCCGCCAACTCAGGCTTGTCCCCGGTTAAGCGCGCCGAGGAGTTGCGCGCCGAACTGCGCCGTCACGAGCACTTGTACTACGTCCTGGATGCGCCGGAGATCACCGACGCCGCCTACGACGCGCTGATGAACGAGCTCAAGCGCATCGAGGCCGCGCACCCGGAACTGCTGACGCCCGACTCGCCCACCCAGCGCGTGGGTGGCAAGCCGGCCGAGGGCTTCAAGAAGGCGCCCCACTCGCGGCCCATGCTCAGCCTGGACAATGTCTACTCGGCCGAGGAGCTGGCCGCATGGGACGCCCGCGTCCGAGATCTGGCCGGGATGCTGCCGCTCGTGTACGTAGCCGAGTTCAAGATGGACGGCCTGAGCGCGGCCCTGCGTTACGGTCTCGCGGACGGCGGAGGGTCAAAGCTGATGGTTGGATTGACTCGCGGCGACGGCCAGGTCGGCGAGGATGTGACCTCGAATATCCGCACCATCCGCAGCGTGCCGCTTACCGTCTCCCCGGCCCAACTGAAGGCTGCCGGCCTGCCGCCCGCCTTTGAGGTGCGCGGCGAGGCGGTCATGCCCGAAGCCGCCTTCGTGCGCCTCAACGAGGAGCGCGAGCGGGAGGGCCTGCCGCCGGCCGTCAATCCACGAAACGCCGCCGCCGGAACCCTGCGCACGCTGGAGCCCGGCATCGTCGCCAATCGCCGCCTGGACTTCTACGCTTACTTCCTGCTGGTCGAGGGCGAATACTGGCAGCAGGGGCAAAAGGCAACACTCGACGCGCTGGCCGCGCTCGGCTTTCGCGTCAATCCCCATCACGGGCTGGTCGATTCGGTTGAGGCCATGACCCGCTTCATCGATCGGGCCGAAAGCGGCCGCGCCTCGCTCGGCTACGAGATCGACGGTGTGGTTTTCAAAGTGGACTCTCACGCCACGCAGCAGCGCCTCGGCTATACGGGCCGCGCTCCGCGCTGGGCCGTTGCCTACAAGTTCACCGCCAAGTCGGGCATCACGCAAGTCAACGCCATCACGGTACAGGTGGGCCGCACCGGCAAGCTGACGCCGGTAGCCGAATTGACGCCGGTCTTCATCGGCGGCACCACGGTGGGCCGCGCCACGCTGCACAACGCCGACTTCATCGAGCGCCTGGGCCTTAAACTGGGCGATTTCGTCAAGGTAGAACGTGGCGGCGACGTGATCCCAAAGGTAGTGGAAGTGATTGCGGACGCCGAGCATCCCAGGGGCACAGAAGAGTTTCGGTTTCCCGCCGAGTGCCCGGAGTGCCAAAGCGCCGTTGTCCGCTTCGAGGGCGAGGTGGACTTCCGCTGCGTCAACGCCAATTGCCCTGCCAAGCTGCGCGAGAGCCTGCTCCACTTTGGCCGCCGCGAGGTCATGAACATCGAAGGGCTGGGCGAGGCGGTCGTGCAGCAGTTGCTCGATCGCGGCCTAGTGCATAGCGTCGCCGATCTCTACAAACTCACCGAGGAGCAGTTGGCGGCGCTGGACCGCTTTGCCGAAAAGTCCGCCCGCGCCCTGATTGCCGAGATTGATGGCTCGAAGCGCGCCGGGCTGGCCCGCGTCCTGATGGGACTCGGCATTCGCTTTGTGGGCGAGCGCACCGCCGAGCTGCTGGCCCAGGAGTTCGGCTCGATGGACGCGCTGGCAGCGGCAACCGCTGAAGAGCTGGAGCGCGTGGAAGAGGTCGGCCCGCGCATCTCGCAGGCGATTCTGGAGTTCTTTGCGCAGCCCGGCAACCTGGCTTTGATCCAGAGCCTGAAAGACGCCGGGGTAAATATGACGGCGGAGAAGAAGCAGCGCTCGGCGCAGCTTGCGGGACTGACCTTCGTGCTGACCGGCACGCTGCCCAAGCTCACCCGCGACGAGGCCAAGGCGAGGATCGAGGCCGCCGGCGGCAAGACTGCCGGTTCCGTCAGCAAGAAAACCAATTATGTTGTGGCGGGCGAAGAGGCCGGATCCAAGCTGGACAAGGCTCGCGAGCTCAAGGTTCCTGTGATCGACGAGGCTGGACTGCTGGCGCTGCTGGACCAAGAACCGGCCGCGGAACCGGCAGAGGGATTGCCGGTTCCGTAGCTTCTCAAGCCCCAGCTTCCGAGGAGATGCGGGGATATGGATTTCGTCGTCATCGACGTTGAAACCGCCAATGCAGATGTATCGAGCATCTGCCAGGTCGGCATCGCGTCTTTCCGCGGTGGCGGACTGGCGGATGCGTGGGTATCGCTGGTCGACCCGGAGAGTTACTTCAGCCCTTTCAACGTATCGATCCATGGCATCGACGAGTATGAGGTTGAGGGTGCGCCGACATGGGAAGAGGTCTTCCCGCAGATCGATTCCTTGTTGCGGGGCAGAATTGTGGTGAGCCACACGCCATTCGACCGGATAGCCCTGGCGCGCGCCTGCGAGCGTTCCAACCTGGAGGGATGCGAATGCACATGGCTCGACTCGGCGAGAGTGGTCAGGAGGGCTTGGCCGCAGTTCTCCAGGTCCGGATACGGCCTCTCCAACGTTGCGGCGCATTTTGGCATCGAGTACAAGGCGCACGACGCTCTTGAAGATGCCCGGTGTGCCGGATTGCTTGTGCTTCGCGCGGTTGCCGAGACTGGTTTGAGCCCCGAAGAGTGGATTCTGCGTGCAGAGCAGCCAATAGGTTTGGTTAGCCTCGCGGCTGCGCGCCCCCGCATGAGGGGCGGAAGACGGAAAGGCGCTTCACCCGCCCCAGGACGGACGCCTGAGGAGTCTGCCCGGCGATAGCGGCTCGAGGGCAATAGGCGGGAACAAGGCAAGAAGAATCAACAGTATATCCATCCACAAGGCAACCCTGGATCCTCCGGGTTTCGGCAATCAGCTGGACCGGCGGCGGGCGGCCCTGTCAGGATACCGCTCGGCGGCTTGCATCTCGCGTTCCCGCTCTCGCTCCCAGGCGTCGGCGCGCCAGTTGCGCGAGGCGTAGCTCGGCGGCTCGTCAGCTGCCAAGGACGGCTGCTCGGCTTGAGGACTCTCCGGCACGGCAACCAGTTCCGGCTGTGCCCGGAACGGAGGCCGATTCGGCGCGACCAGCATGGGCGGCGCCGAAAGCAGCGCTGGCGACTCGGCATGCCCATGCGCCGCATCCGAGGTCAGCCTGGTATCGGTCGCCGCAACCGGCGCTTCTATTCGAGCCTCCTCCGCAGCAGGAGGCATCGGCCGCACCTCCTGAGCTCTGGTTATGAAATCGTCCACCAGCTTGTGCAGGCAGGTCTGACCGCACAGATGCTTTGCCCCTGGGCGCAGCCGGTTGCGCGCATTCAGCCCGCTCACTCGCAGCTCCCCGGCCTGGTCATAGGCCACATACCAGTGGTTGGTCTGCTTCTTCTCCGTTCCGCAGATGTCGCACGATATTGCCTGCCGGATCAACGCATCTCCCTCAGTCCGCACAGCCTTCCCGCAGATTCGCCGATTCCGTTCTTCCCTTACCGCCACTGGGAGACAGACAGGCTCGCTCACTCGCGAGCCGCATTGGCGCCCCAATCGGAGAATTCGCGGAATCGCCCTGCTCTATTTCATCGTGTAACCGCGGGAATGGGTGAGAGAGGGGGAAGAGAAAGATTGAGGCGATTCAAATCTGGACAAAGAACCGCACAATCGTCCTGAAACGGAACACATCTGCCGGTTCGGTTGAGCAGCGACCAAGATCATTGCAACCCAATTGCAACCCCCGCCGCCAAGCCCATAGAGCATTTTTGCAAATTGTGTAGACCGGAATCTTGTCGGTATCCCACCCATTCCGCTGAAAAGCGCGGAATGGATGGGGCACGGAAGTCTACAGTAAGAGCAAAAATGCTATAGTGTTACTGCTTCGGCGCGAAGTACCCCTTCTTGGCGCGCACCTGGTAGCGCCGGTCGTTGCAATAGAGATAGATGGGACGAAAGGCTCCGTCATACTTGAAGTCAGCCGGCGTATAGGTCAAAGCATACTGGCTGCGCAGCTCTTCTTCAATGGATTTAAAGCTTTCGGAAACGTACTCGACCGAGGTCGGGTAGTACACCTGGCCGCCGGTTTCCTCGGCCAACTGTTTCAGCACGTCGT
>JBEKDH010000233.1:0-4766 GCA_050014455.1 Occallatibacter sp. | reverse complement strand
TATCGAGATTGCGAAAGACATAGCCGAGATGGATGATGCCCGCCGATACCAGGTCAACGGCTGCATCTTCAAAGTGCTTGTACAGGCTGTCGTCGTCGCCGTGGCGGATGACTGCGTTTGCAATCGTCTGGGCGTCGGCAATCTCGTAATCGGTCTCCCAGCGAATCTCGGACAAGGGGTTATAGCAGCAGCTCTCATGTGGCAGGGTTGGGGCAAACTTCAAGACACGTTGCCCGATGGCGTGGCGGAAACCGGCAGAATGATCCCAGTTCTCCCCCTTCAAGTCGTAGACAAAGACGCTCTGCCGCCACTGGCAGAGCGTCGGGATGATCGCAGAAACGCCTTTTCCGCTCCGGCTGGGAGCAAATAGCAGTACGGGCTCCGCGCCTGAGTGCAATAGGTAATGGATCTGCTGCGTGTCGGGATCGCGCCACCCGCCGATGTAGACCCCATCCGTTGCGTCAAGCAGGCCAAGCTTCTCGATGTCTTTGCGCGTAGCCCAGGTTGCGGAGCCATGCAGGTTCATCAGGCTGTCAGTGCTCTTGCGGTCGCGAATGAGGGAGAGAAACCAGTAGGTGAAATACGCCAGAAAGAGACCGCCTACGATGGTCACCCCAAGTGCAATCCAAAGGTCCTTGCGGACGCCTGCGCTGATGAGGCGGCTGCCAGCGAAGTGTTTCCAAAGTACGAGGGCCGCAAAGGGCTGGAAGACTGCTGTGCCGTGTACCCATAGGATAGGATCGCCCATTTCGACAGGGCTGTTGAGTTGAATTGCAAGCCATTCAGTTGCGGCGCTGGCGGCCATCGTGAATGCAACTGCCGCCCCGACGACTGATCGGATATTCCATCCGCCCTGCCAACTTGGACGGTTGGGGAGAACGTATCCTGGCGGCGCTGTTGTTCCGTTTCTCATGGAATGCCTCCTGGTATAGAAGAGTACATTTCACTACCGGCGATTGCAAAATCAGTAGCCTCGGTCTCGGGTCCGATCCATCATCCTCGAACGGAGCGTTTTGTTGAACTCTCCCATCCATCCCTTGTCGGACTCGCCGACCGAGAGATTCATGGCGCGCATCCGGCGCACAATGGAATCAAGCGCCTTTCCATCGCGAAAAATGTCCTTGTCCTTGCCTGCCGTGGAGGCGTAGAGCTGGTCGGGGTCGCTTCTCAGGCTGTCTATGGTTACGACATTTCCGGGTTCGAGGTCTCCCCGCGCCCATGCCGCCCGGAGGGTGGCATCGTGGCGGATAATCTCGATCTTGCCTTCGGTGGTCTCGAAGATGGTTTGAAGAGCGCCTGTGCGCTCGTCTTCACTATTAAGCAGAACCCGGCCTATGAGCTTTTTTGATGCGAGGGAGTACTCCATCGGGGCGTGGGGGTCGCTGATTGCGACTCCGCAACGGAAAAGCGTTCGCGCCCGGTCCTGGATGTCCTTCATTTGTTGGAGCTGGCTGAAAAAGTCGGAGCGCACTTGCCACAGCCCGTTTGCAAGCGGCTTAGCAAGCCCAAGCCGCGCAAGATGAAGGAGGCGGGAAGTCTCGAAGGTATTAGCACGATCCTTGAGGTTGCGAAATGTACCCTCGCCGGTGGGTGGAAGCAACCGTCCTTCGAGTCTGCGGTCGAGCGGAGTGGCGCGATTCGCGATCAACTCCGCTTGCTTTTGGTACTCAATCTCCTCGAATGTGCGTGGACCAAGCTGCCGGGTCAAGGAACGCTGGACTGCCTCTCGCAATCCACGGCGTATCAGTTCTCTCGGGAGGGTGAGTTCTTCCCTGGAACGGAGTCTGCCACGCACAACGATGTGGGCGTGCGGATGGTCTGTGTTGCGGTGGATGACTCCGCCCCACTCGACCTTGCCATTAACGTCACTCTCAATGCGGGCGATCAAATCCTGGGCAGTCTGGCCAAAATCCGCGTCCCGGTCTTCTGGGGAGATAACGATCTTGAATAAACGCTTGTCGCCAGCCTTTTGCCAGTCCCCGGCAACGTCACCCAGGGAACGCTCTTTTGTTACCCCGAGCTTCTCTTCACCCTGGCTTTCGCGGTCTTTCTTCGCACTCTCACGCTCAATATAGCAACCGTGCGCTCTCCATCCGCCCGGAGTGCGCGAACTGGCATAGCGAACATTGACGATGGCGCGGCGCTCGAAAGCAGACGGCTTTGGCATCGAAGCCGCGTGGATGGATCCGTGGCTTCCTCCGGGCGTGCTGCGGCTGATAATGCGCGCCAGGCGCAAAAGGTTTCGAGCAACACCCGTAAAACGCGGGGAAGAGGTCCGAGACTTCCGGACGCGGCCGGGACGAAGCTGGCCGCTCCGTTCACGGCCTCCGCCGTCCATATTCCGTTCCGTAAAGTTCCTCGGCATGATTGTCTATCCTCCGCCTGTTGGCTCTTGGGGATCGCTCTCCAATCCCAACTCGCTGAGGGTGTAGGCCCCGGAGTCTCTACGCCGTTGGAACTCGCGCGCCGCGGTGAGGTTGACCTGTTCATAAATTAGGGCAGCTCGGGCGCGCGCGCCGGACAGCAACGGTTGTGGCACTTCGGGCAGCGCTGTCAGAGCGTACTTGATATAGCTGTCTGTCAGCGCCAGATGGAGCTGAGAGACAGTCTCAAGGCTCTGGAACTTGTGCGTGAGATTGTCGGCGAGATTGCCGATGAGGCTGTAGACAAGTTGCACAAGATCGTCGCGCTGGGTCGAGCAGACCGTCACCATGTAATCAAATACTTCGTTGTTGCTTCTCGCATGAAGCTGGTCGCGTAGCGTTGTCAGCCGTTCCGACTGCGCGCGGCTTAGGCGAACTGAGTAGCGGATGGATTCAGGACGTTTGCGCTTCGTCATGAAGGCACTATACAGCAATGTACATCTCATTACAACCTGCGGCACATTGGCAGCCGATAATACCCTTGTGCGGCTTTGCAACTCACTAACG
Source organism: Occallatibacter sp. (assembly GCA_050014455.1). Lineage (GTDB taxonomy): Bacteria > Acidobacteriota > Terriglobia > Terriglobales > Acidobacteriaceae > Telmatobacter. The sequence continues at coordinate 1,836 of JBEKDH010000233.1, read as the reverse complement.
GCGAAGACGATGCTCACAAAAAGAGAGGAATGTGCCGCTGCCCTTTATGTTCCACTACTGCATTACCCAGTGAAGACGGCTGCCTAACAGCCCGCCTCCGAACGGTCTTCGACCTTCGGAAAGCGCAGCCTGCGGCTGCAAGAAAAGTCCAACTTTGGAGACAATTGGAGAACATTGGAGATCACTGCGGCACGTATGCGGCAATCTCAGGCAATTGCCGAAGTTCTACAAAAGTCTCCAAGATTCTCCAGTAGTTGCGGATTATCGACGGAATTCTGCGGCTGCTCTCTTGCGGACCGTAGGAGTGTCTGGCATACTGCTAGTGGAATGTACACGCCACATGAAAACGATTCGCCTGAACTTCGAGCGATTCTTGAATCGTTGGATCGGCGAAGGCATGCATTCGACACGCTTCAGTGGCGATTGCTTCGTTGCGTTCGCACGGAGCTGAAAGCCGCACTGGAAAGTGGACTGACTTGGCGAATGATTTGGCAAGCCCTCCTGTCCGAAAGGTATACGGGCAGCTATTCGGGGTTCTGCAAAGCCGCGAATCGTTCAATTGGCAGAGCATTGAAACCCGAAGGGCGCAAGAACCTCCCGCCCCCTGTGGTGGAGAAAGAGGTTCGTCAACCGATGGTCCGCGAGAGCGGCCTGAGCAGTGAGGCCACAGAGAAAAAGGAGAAACCTGAATGGCAAGTGCGGAGAGAAACGGAAATGGCGAAACTGGATCGCGAAGCGGAACTGAATCGCCAGCGGGAGTTGCGGTTGCAACCGGCGAAGGTATTCAAGCCGAGCGTCTTTGTGGGGCGGAGCGAGGATTGAGCGCGGCCCTGGAAATGAAACCCAAGCGCGTTGTCTTTCCCATCGCCGGCAAAGGCGGCGTGGGAAAAACGACCGTCATGGCGGCACTGGCGGAGTGGTACGCGAGCAGAGCCTATACCGCTGAACTGTTCGATATGGACCCGGACAATAAGGCGGAGGGGTGCTTCAAGGCGCTCTTTGCCAAAGCGCACAAACTGCCGGCGCTGGAGAGTTGGACCTACGACAAGCTGCTGGGGATCTCGCTGGAATCGAGCGCTGACGTGATTCTGGCTGATTTGGGTGCGGCGCAGGGCCATCGGATGATTCCCTGGTTTCGGGACTTCTATAGGGTGATGCAGGAATCCGGCCTTGATCTCCGGTGGACGGCCCTGGGCGTCGTCGATGCCGACATTGCCTCGGCCCGGTCGGTAATTGAATGGGGCGCCGAATTGCAGAACACAGTGGACTATGTGATTGTCCACAACTACTTTCAGGATGGTGTCGCTTCGTCCTGGGAGAATCCAAAACTGGAGCCGGATGTGACGGCCTTTCGGGAGGCATTCTCGCCCGTCGAAATTCGGATGGACGCCAGACGGCCGGACTTGCAACGGATGATGCGGACGATGAACGCCACCCTCGGCGATGTGGGAGAACGCAAAACCAGCGTGCCGGAGCTGAGAGCGCCGGACATGACCCTCCGGGCAAGAACGTACCGCTTCCGCGCCTTCAGCCAGTTCACGGAAGCGAGAAAGGTACTCCTCCCATGAGCACTGCCCCTTTCACCGCAAACGACAAATCCGCCTGGATTCGTGATCTCGTGTATCTCGCCTTCCCAGAGGGGGAGGCGAGAGAACGGGTTCTCTTCGACCTGGTCAAGCAGTTCGCTAAATTGGACCCGGAAGATCCCGAATGGCTCCGCTACAAGCTGAGCGTGGTAGAGTGCCGCGCGCTCGAAAATGTGGCGCGGGGACTGAACGATGCGGCGGCGGAACAGGCCAGGCTCCGCGCCGTAACCCGCGAGATCGCTGACTTCGC
>JBEKDH010000232.1:0-4798 GCA_050014455.1 Occallatibacter sp. | reverse complement strand
GCCATCCTGCTGAAGAAGGCGGAGATCGAGCAGGCACATCTGCCCACGGATGTGGCGCTGTTTGTGGCTTCGAATGTGCGCACCAACGTGAGGGAGCTCGAAGGCGCGCTGGTGCGGCTGATCGCGTGGTGCCAACTGAACCGCATGGAGATCACGCTGGCGGCGGCGCAGCAATGCCTGAAGCAGTTCATCGACATGCAGGTTCGCAAAATCACCATTGAGGCGATTCAGCGCGCCGTGGCCGAGCAGTTCGGCATGCGCGTGAGCGACCTGAAGCAGAAGAACAATTCGCGCAACGTGGTGGTGCCGCGGCAGATCGCCATGTACCTGGCCAAGCAGATGACCGAGGCCAGCTTGCCTGAGATCGGCCGCCAGTTCGGCAACAAGCACCACACCACGGTGATGCATTCGATCGCCAAGATCGACGAACTGCGCCGCACCGACAAGGATCTGCACCGCACCCTCAACAAGCTCCAGGAGCAGTTGAACGGATAGCTTCGCGGGCAGTGCGCATCGATGACAGCTTCACCTGGTCGTGTCAGAGCACTGCGTCAGTCGAGTCTTAGCTGGGCCTTCGGCCCGTGAAATCTCATGAAAATGGTGCATTTTCGACCCTGCCGAACTTGTTTTGTTGTGCTTACGGCACGGCGCCCGGCTCAGAGGGGTTCCCGGTGCCCGGTTGTGCCCTAACAAGAAACAACCCATGTTATGCGGGCTTATCTGCACCAGGGAATGACCGACCTCTGTGCCGATCGCACAGAAAAGCTCTGCAACACAGAACCCTCGTTTCATTCATCGCTGGCCGGAGCCGCCGGTGAGGGGCTGTTACACGGCGGGCTTGTGCAGGCTTTTTCCTAAGTGGAGGAGTACCAGCAGGCGGGCAGGCGCACAGACGGGAAACGAGTGGTGTTATCCGCATCCAGCTTGTGCGGAAACACCGTTTGCGGCCTTGTGCCGCCCACCCGCCGCTTGTTATAGAAGGTGAATTCAAGCGACTGCGGAACTTCGATGGCTCCCTTTCTCGCCACGCCGGCGCAGTTATTTGGATGGATGTGAGCGACATGGAAGAATTGCAATATCTTTTCAAAGCACGACGATATCAGCGCAAAACCGAACGGGTCGAACAGCCTGTCCAGGTCATGAAACTCGATTGCCATGATTCTGAACTGGTTGAGCAAACTGTCCGCCATGCTGAAAATCACCTCGTACTCAAAGCGCTCGATGTCCATTTGCAGAATCAGATCGCCGCGGTAATTCTTGAGATACTTGTCCTTCCATGACTCGAAAGTCATATACGGATCTCGATCCGAAGAGCCGAGAAACTTCTTGTCGAAGACGAACTCCGGCCTGGCGTTCGGCGGCGCATCGACGGAATAATCCGCAAGAAACGACCGGATGTGGAGATCCGCCAGATGATTTTCGAAGTCCGAGATTGTATTCACTCCCGGCGAAAAGCAGTATTCTATCCCATCCAGATCGTCGGGAATCAGGTAACCTCCGTCGCCGGATCCTCCGATGCGAATCAATTCTCTTCCGCAATCCAATGGACGCAGTTCTTGTATGAAGCGAAGCACCTCGTCGGCCTTGACTTGTTCAGTTACATTCCAGCCCAGGGCGAAAAGCCCTGACTGGAATCTTCTGAAAAGTCCCGCCTGGATTCTGCCCATCATTCTTGAGTTCGCACCTTCCGGCACAGCGGCGCCTATCTCCGGAGCCGCCGTTTTGGCTCTCGGCTTCGTGCGATTTTATCATCGGCCGCTCTGGCGGGGGCTTTCCCGCTGAATTGGCTCCCGCAGAGATTGAGGGTCCGCTGCCGGCACACATGCCGCCGGCTTGGATCGCGCCCGCCGCGATATCTGTTCCAAGGGCCTGCCACCCGTAGCATCCCTCGGGGTACACTTGAAGTTGAGCTATGTTTGAAAACCTCACAGAGAAGCTCCAGCGCGCCTTCAAGAGCCTTCGCGGCCAGGGCACGCTCACCGAAGAGAACATCGCCGAAGCCCTGCGCGAGATCCGCGTGGCCCTGCTCGAAGCCGACGTCAACCTCAACGTGGCGCGCGACCTGATCGAGCATATTCGCGTCAAGGCCGTCGGCACTGAAGTCCTGACCGCACTTTCGCCCTCCGAGCAGGTGGTCAAGATCGTTCGCGACGAGCTGATCGCGCTGCTTGGCAAAGACACGGCCCGCTTCAAGTTCGCCTCCCAGCCGCCTTCGGTGATTCTGATGGCCGGCCTGCAAGGCAGCGGCAAGACCACCACCAGCGGCAAGCTGGCGGCCTGGCTTAAGAAGGGCGGACACCGGCCCATGCTGGTCTCGGTCGACGTGTACCGCCCCGCCGCTCGCGAGCAGCTCAAGGTGGTCGCCAAGTCCATCGAGGCCAAGCTCTACGAAGGCGATCAGAGGGGCGAGAAGGCCGGCTCGGCGCTGGTGGAGCGGCTGGCCAAGGAAGCCCGCCGCGAAGCCGTCATCATGGGCTGCGACACGCTCATCGTCGATACCGCCGGCCGCCTGCACATCGACGAAGAACTGATGGGCGAAATGGAGCGGCTGAAGAAGCTGCTCAACCCCAGCGAGATTCTCTTCGTCGCCGATGCCATGACCGGCCAGGACGCCGTCAACTCCGCCGCCGATTTTCATTCTCGTCTTGGATTGACGGGCGTGATCCTGACCAAGATGGACGGCGACGCGCGCGGCGGCGCGGCGCTCTCCATCCGCCACGTCACCGGCCAGCCCATCAAATTCATCGGCGTGGGCGAAAAGCCGGACGCCTTCGAGCCCTTCCATCCCGATCGCATCGTGGGCCGCATCCTGGGCATGGGCGACATGATGTCGCTGATCGAGAAGGCCGAATCCACCCTCGACCGCAAGAAGAGCGAGGATTTCGCCAAGAAGGCCCTGCTCGGCGACGGCTTCACCCTCGAAGACTTTCGCGACCAGTTGCGCCAGATCAAGAAGCTGGGGTCGATGGAGTCGATCCTCAAGATGCTGCCCTCCGTTGGCCCGTTCGCCGGGATGCAGCAGGCCTCAAAGAGCGTGGACGAAAAGCAGTTTGTGCGCCTGGAGGCGATCATCAACTCCATGACTCCGCTGGAGCGGCGCAACCACGAGATCATCTCCGGTTCGCGGCGCAAGCGCATCGCCAGGGGCAGCGGAACGGAAGTGCAGGACGTAAACAATCTCCTCCGCCAATACGCTCAGATGGCCAGAATGTTCAAGCAGATGGGCAGTGGCGGCCTGGGCGCCAAAATGATGCGCGGCGGGCTGGGCGCCATGGGCATGGGTGGGAAGCAGCGGTTTGGGCGGTAGGGCGAATGGGGCTGAACTGGGCGCGGTTTCCCTGATCTTGCTCTGGTGCGGTGACCCGTGAGTTTCTTGCACAAATCCGGCGGTGGAACCGCAGGTCCTTCGACTGCGGTCGCCGCGGCGACCTCCGCTCAGGATGACAGATCAGTTTTGCAACGAGCTTGAGCGACAGGACACGGGCTAACGCGACCAGCTCGACGCTCTTGCTGCTCACCGCAGCCAATGGCAGCCCGGACCGTCAGAGCGTTCAAGCAAGCGGGCAAGGGCGGCTTGGCTAGCCCGCTGATTGACCCCGTCGCAGGCCGCTACAATGGAATGAGCCGTCTCAGCGTTTCCTGAAGCACGGCCTCATCTTCGCCATCACCCCGGAATCGATAAGCAAAATGCCCGAACCCGACCTTCTCACCTCCCGTCCCCGCGTCCTGAGCGGCATGCGCCCCACCGGCAAGCTCCACCTGGGCAACTACATGGGCGCGCTGGCCAACTGGGTCAAGCTGCAAGACCAGTATGAGTGCTATTTCTTCATCGCAGATTGGCATGCGCTCACGACGGATTATGCGGACCCCTCTCAAATCCGGCAGAATGTCGCGGATGTGGCTCTCGACTACCTCGCTGCCGGTCTCGAACCGGAGCGATCAGTGCTCTTTGTCCAAAGCCACGTTCCTCAGCATGCAGAATTGCACCTATTGCTGAGTATGGTCACTTCGCTGGGCTGGTTAGAACGCGTCCCCAGCTACAAAGAGCAGCAAGAAAACCTTTTGGGCAAGGATCTGACCACCTACGGCTTCCTCGGATACCCCCTCTTGCAAGCTGCCGATATTCTGATTTACCAGCCAAAGTTTGTACCCGTAGGTCAGGACCAGGTTGCCCATATAGAGCTCACACGAGAGGTTGCGCGACGGTTCAATTCCATCTATAAGGCCAGTATTCTGCCAGAGCCTGAGGCTCTGCTTACACCTTCCCCCAAAGTTCCAGGCATCGACGGTCGAAAAATGTCGAAGAGCTACGGAAACACGATCGGCCTTACTGACTCCGCCCGGCTCGTCTCTGAAAAACTCGAGAAGATGTCGAATGGTGGTCAAAGAGGCCGGGTGTCAGATCCGGGTGACCCCGAACTCTGCCCTGTTTACGATTTGCATAAGCTTTTCAGCTCAGAGATCATTCTTCGGCAAACAGGAGAAGGTTGCAAATCGGCTGCGATTTCGTGTACAGAATGCAGACGGCTTGCCGCCGAGTCGATATCCCTGCATCTACAGCCCATCCAAACTAGGCGATCGGAGGGTGAGTTTGCGCCCACCTACGTTCAAGATGTTCTGGAGACCGGGGCGAAGCGGGCCGCTGCGAGGGCAGAGAAGACCATGCTCCTTGTTCGCGATGCAATGGGTGTAACAAAGGAGATTGCCTTTCCATCTGTCACGGTTTTCGACAGATATAGCTATGACACAGCCCAGCCTATGCGGCACTCATTGAAAAACCATATAGGGATGTGGAATG
>JBEKDH010000231.1:0-4828 GCA_050014455.1 Occallatibacter sp. | reverse complement strand
GGTCTCCTTCTCGCCAAGCTTGCTGACCGCGTCGCTCTGCTGTTTATCCAACTGCTGCTTCGACAACTGCATCAGGTGCTCACTATTTGCATTTAGCGCGCTCGCCGCCAGGGCTGGAAAGCTATCCTTCAATCGATTCTCCACATCCATCAGCGCCTGAATTTTCTCGCCAGTTGCTTCCAGTGTTGCGCGCACTCCGGCAAGCTCTTCGCCAGCGGCCTTGCAAGTCGCGCGCTCAACCTTCAACTCCTCTTCCTTGTTCGCCAGGCTCCGATCTTTCTCATCGGCTAAATTGCGAAGAGCTGCCAACTCGGCATTTGCACCCTGCGCACGCCCGTTTGCGATCAGCCACGCCACCACCGCACCCGCCAAAAATCCAACCGCGAACCAGACCATCAACATGATTTGCATTCCACCAATCTACGCCAGTTGTTCGCTAAATCCCAAGTCAATGTCATATCCCCCTTCATTACAGCGAGTCGTACCACCTCCCGCAGGCCAGACTTCTCAGCCAACTTGGCCCGCTTTGCTTTACACTCGGCTAGGCGCTCGGTATCCTTGAGACTTGCGCAACTATTCCGGCGCATCCTTGCAACACACAGCCCGGCCCTGTCCGGATTGGGGCCGCACGCATCGGAATCAAATGCCGCACCGGTTTATGAATCGTAAGACACACAGGAGAACGAAATGGCAGCAGTAGAAGAAAAGGTAAAACAGATTATCGTCGAGCAACTTCAGGTGGATGAAGCGGAAGTCACCCCCGGTGCCAGCTTTCAGGAAGACCTGGGCGCCGACTCGCTTGACGTCGTCGAACTCGTCATGCAGTTCGAGGAGGCCTTCGACATTCAGATTCCCGACGAGGACGCCGAGAAGATCAAGACCGTCAAGGACGCCGTCGACTACATCGAGAAGAACCAGAAGGCGGCCAAGTAAGAATGGAAGCCACGCATTCGATGCAGCAGCAGCCATGGCGGCGCAGAGTCGTCGTCACCGGAATCGGCCTCGTCTGCGGGGTCGGCAGGACCGTGCCTGAGGTTTGGGAAGGCCTGCTGGCAGGACGCAGCGGAATGGCGGAGATCACGGCATTCGACCTCACCGGCCATCCCGTGCGCATCGCCGCCGAGGTCAAGGACTTCGATCCGCTTCTTTTCATTGAGAAGAAAGAGGCGCGCAAGATGGGACGCTTCATCCATTTTGCGATTGCCGCCGCGCAGGAGGCCATGGACCAGTCCGGCCTCAAGATCGACGGTTCGAACCGTGACCGCATTGGCGTGCATATCGGCTCTGGAATCGGCGGCTTCGATGTGATCGAGCGCGAACACTCGGTGATGCTGGCCGGAGGTCCGCGCAAGATCTCGCCCTTCTTCATCCCTGGATCCATCATCAACCTCGCCGCCGGACAGGTCTCTATCCGCTTTGGCGCGCGTGGCCCCAACGAGGCCACCGCAACCGCCTGCACCTCTTCGGCCCACTCCATCGGCGACGCCTTCCGCATCATCGAGCGTGGCGATGCCGACGCCATGATCGCTGGCGGCGCCGAGGCCGCCATCACCCCCATGAGCGTTGGCGGCTTTGCAGCCATGAAGGCCCTCTCCACGCGCAACGACGACCCCACCCACGCCTGCCGCCCCTGGGACAAGGACCGCGACGGCTTCGTCTGCGGCGAGGGCGCTGGAATCCTCATCCTAGAAGAACTCGAACTCGCGCGCGCGCGTGGCGCCCACATCCTGGCCGAGATCATCGGCTACGGCATGTCCGCCGACGCCTACCACATGACCGGCATGGCGCCTGAGGGCGAGGGCTGCCGCCGCGCTATGAACTCCGCGCTCAACTCCGCGGGCCTCTCGCCCGACAAGATCGACTACGTCAACGCCCACGCCACATCCACTCCGCTGGGCGACGCGCTGGAATCCAAGGCCATCGAAAACGTCTTCGGCGAGCGCGCGCTCAACCACACCCTGCTGGTCAGCTCCACCAAGTCCATGACCGGCCACCTGCTGGGCGGCGCTGGAGGCTTGGAGGCCGGCATCACCATCATGGCCATGCAGCACCAGATCGCCCCGCCCACCATGAACCTCGACCAGGCCGACCCAGCCTGCCGCCTCAACTACGTCCCCAACAGGCCCCAGCCGGCGAAGATCGACTACGCCCTCTCCAACTCCTTCGGCTTCGGCGGCACCAACGGCTCGCTGGTCTTCCGCCGCTGGACGGAGTAGCCTCTGCGTCCTAGCTGAACGCTGCTGTCGCGGCCACGCTCACCAGCACGACCAGCAGCCACCAGCCGACCACCACCGCCGCCGATTGTGCCATCGTCTTCTTCGACACGATCTTCATCCCCAGCACCGTCAGCGCAAGCGTCCACAACTTGACGACGTCCAACTGGGCCAGCAGCGCCTTCAGCCACGCAGCCGCGTCCGGCATATAGTACGCCAGGTTCGTCCCCACCGGATTCTGCAGATTGAAACTCTCCTGGTTGCCTCCAAAACACACATTCAGGACCGTCAGCAGCGAGATCAGTAGATATGGCAGCGACGCATAGAAACTCACAGCGAATACCTGCCCGAAAGACATTCGCGCGCCCAGCCCGAGGTTGAAGCTGCCCAGCAGGATCGCCGCGTAGATGGCGAGGAAAGCCAGCAGCAAGACCGGTATCGCATAGGTCATATACCGGGTCCACGTCGTCGTCAGCTTCATCTGCGCCGCCCGTGCTTGGGGCGTCAGCGCCGCCAGTTGCTCCGCCTGCTTCGGGCTCGCCTGCACCTGGTTCTCCGCCACCCGGCTGAAGCCCACCTGACGGTCGATGGAATAGGTCGACGCGGTCGAAAACACAACCAGCAGCACGAACGGCAGCCACCACGACGTGCTGCGCAGAATGTCCTTGAACGTCGCCGTTGGCGCGACAAACGTATTCACTACCCGCTCCACCTGGCTCAGGCCGCGCGGCCCATCCGTCCCAACCCCAACCTCGTCCATGGCGTCTCTCCTGTCTGCAATGACTGCATTCGGATTGTAGTTCCATCGCACGCCGCAGGCGAGTGCAAATCCGCTTCCTCCGCGGGCGCAAACAGAAAAGCCTCCCGCATTGCTTGGGGAGGCCTTTCCTGCTGCTTGAAACAAACCCTACATCGTGATGCCGCCAGCCAGCTTCTTTTCCTTCTTCTGATCGTTCATCTTGCGTGTGCCCATGGCCTTCTGGGTCCAGAAGTCCACCTCAGCCATATCGGCCTTGCGCGCCGGTTCGTTGCCGCAATCCAGGTCGGCCTTGCGCCGGTACGTCAGTTGGATGTACTGCATCGCATCGTCGTAGTCCGGTCTGATAGCGACGGCCTTCATCAGGTTCTTCAGGCCATCGTTCACCAGGTCCGTATTGGCCGCCTGAATCTTAGCGCATGCGCCCTTGGTCATCTTCTTGTTGCCCGCGCCATCGTCGTTCAGGCCGTCCGCGGCCAGGATCGGCTGCGCATTCTTGTAGTACTCCGCCATCCAGTCGATGCTTCCGATGGTGTAGTAGGCCTCCGCGTCGTCCGGCGACGCTTGGATGACCTTCAATTGGTCTTCCTTCGCCTGGTCCAGCAGGCCTATATTGAAGTGGATTGAAGCCACCTGCTTCAGCGCCGTCAGGTCGTTCGGGTTCTTGGCCAGCACCGCATTGAACCCGTCCAGCGCCTTCTGCGCGAACGCAAGGTTCTCCGGTGTCTTCAGGTTCGGCACCACCTGGTAGGCGTACGACGTGGCCAGATACAGCTTGGCGTTATCGGAGGTCGGGTCGAGGTTCACCGCGTTCTGAAAGTTGTTCACCGCCTCCTCATACTGGGCGTTCTTGAACGCCGCAACCCCCTTGTTAATCTGGTCGCGCGACTTCAGCTTGTTGCAGCCGGTCGATGTTCCAAGCAACACCAGAAGTGCTACCGAAACCGGAATGCGTGCAGTCAATTTCATGGGGCGATGGGTCTCCTTCGATGAGGCGGGTGGTTCAGACGAAAACCGTGTCCTGAGGCTTCGTGCCTGCCCAGTAATTGTAATGCGTCGCCGCCCGCCATGACCAGTGACGCAGATCACTCTCTTCGTGAAACTTGGCGCTTGCACTCGTTTTGCAGCAATTCAAACCGTCTGCAACGCTCCCGGCGCCAGGCTCATCTCCGCTCCCAACAGTTCACGCCGCAGGAGATAGAGTCCGCATCGGGTTCTTGTCGAGGGCAATTAATCCATAGACGGGCCGGGCGTCCACTTAGTCTCGCGTCCCATTAAAAATTAACTACCCGACCGGGTGTGTTCTGCATAAGCCGCATGTCCCGGCTTGTTCGCTCATCCCTCACTGCTTAACGCCAGACACCCTCGGCCGGGTGAGGGTGAGGGTGTCTCGAACTGCTCTTGGCGGCTGAATTCTACCGCTTGTACTCGGGCAGCACCTGGTAGCCGGTGTGCAGCAGCGCCTCGGCCTTGTGGCTGGCCGGCGCGCCCAGGAACTCGTCGTAGAGCTGCTTGATGTACGGATTGTGGTGGGAGCAGCGCAACTGGTCGGCGTGGTCCTCGCTGTAGAGCCCCTCGGCCCGCTTGATGCGCCGCTCGTTGGTGACTCCGTAAGGCTGGCCGCCTCCGCCGACACATCCGCCGGGGCAGGCCATCACCTCAACGAAATGATACGGAGGCTCCTCGCCTGCCTCCTTGGCTGCGCGGATCTTGTCGATCACCTGCTCCACGTTGGCCAGGCCGTGGGCCACGGCGATGCGAACATTCACGCCGGCCACTTCGATGGTGGCTTCCTTGACCCCCTTCAACCCGCGCGGTGCCGTGAAATCGACCTTGGGAGCGTCCGTGCCGGTCACAT
>JBEKDH010000230.1:0-4866 GCA_050014455.1 Occallatibacter sp. | reverse complement strand
GACCGACCAGTTCAACCTGAGCGCTGCCAAGCTGACCTTGAATCACGATCCCGATCCGGTGGGCGCGCACGTCGATTTCATTTACGGGCGCACCAACGACCTGATCAATGCCGCCCCGACCAACAGCAGCTCCGCCGACCAGCTCAACTACATCGAGCAGGCCTTCCTCAGCCTGAAGCCGCCCAAGGCCAAGGGCTTTGAATTGGATTTTGGCAAGTTCGTCACTTCGGCCGGCGCGGAAGTGATCGAGGCAAAGGATAACTGGGACTACTCCCGTTCGCTGCTGTTTACCTACGCAATACCCTACTGGCACTTCGGCGGGCGCACCTCGATCCCCGTATCGAAGACCGAGACGATCGGATTTCAGCTGGTCAATGGCTGGAACAACGTCTCCAAGAACAATGGGGGAGTTACCGGCGCCTTTACCAGCGCATATACCAAGACCAAGTACACCTGGGACGTCAATTATTACGTCGGACCGGAGAACAACAACACCGCGTATGGAGTCCGCAACCTAATCGACACGACGCTGCTGCTGACGCCCAACGCCAAGTTCAACGCTTATATCAACTACGACTACGGCTCCAATCGGGACGCTCTTGAAGACCAGGGAAACAACAAGCTGAATACCTGGCAGGGCGTGGCCTTCGCCGCGCACGGTCAGGCGACTCCAAAGTCCGCTCTGACAGGAAGATTTGAATACTTCACCGATCCGGACGGCTTCCAGACCGGCACAGTGCAGCATCTGTACGAGTTCACCGGAACTTACGAATACAAGTGGGTTGAAGGCCTGCTGACCAGGGTCGAGTACCGCGGCGACTTCTCCAACGAGAATGTTTTCCACAAACAGGCCACCCAGATGGTGGACCAGCAACAAACGGTTACGGTGGCCTTCATCGCCTTCTTCGGGCCGAAGCGTTAGGGTATGAACGCTGTGGGGGTTGTCCTCACTTTCGTCGCGATCTACGTTGCCTTCGTCGCTTTCTTCAGGCCGAAGCGCTAAGCAAGACCAACCCGCGGTCCCAGAGAGCCCATCCGGAGACAGTCTCGGGATGGGCAATGGGAGAGCTTTATCTCAAGACTCCGGCGGACGCTTCGATTCTCCTTTCGGAAATGCAGGCAACTCATTTTGGTTTCCTCATTTCATCCTTATCGCGGCGGCCCTAGCCTTCAGGTAACTCCTTCATCGTTCCCGTAACTGTCAGGACGGCACATCGGAGACGGGCGAGACTCACAGAATTCCCCCGGCCAGCCGCCGGGAGCAGCCAGACGAACTTCATACATCAGGAGAATGCACATGGCAGATCAAAATGCACCTCAGATGCAGGCCACCCTGGGCCTTACCGGGCTGACCGCAAACGCGATGGCCCTCATCGCCCCCGGCGCCTTCCTGTGGCTCACCTTTGTCATCCAGGCGGGCACCGGAACCACCTCGCCAACCATGTGGCTGGGCATCTTCGCCGCCCTGCTGCTCTGTCTGGCCACCGCGGTTGCCTACGCCGAAATCTCCAAGCTCTATCCCGGCACGGGCTCCAGCTACTACTACGCCGAGCAGGCCTTGCTCTCCAAGGAAAAGGCCTTCAAGTACGCCCGCGTCGCCAAGTTCATCGTCGGCTGGGGCTCGCACCTCTACTACTGGGTCTATCCAGGCGTGATGGTGGCCGTTACGGGCATCTTCGTCGGTTACGTGGTCGGCTTTCTATATCCCGGCGTCATGAGCGGCTCGAATCCGGGGCCGGTCTTCATGGCGCTGGTCGCGGTGGTGTTCTCCTTCTTCGTCGCCTGGATCGCCGCCAAGGGCGCGGGCGCATCGACGGCCGTGAACATCGCCATCAACGTGATTCAAATCTCCGCGCTGGTGGTCTTCAGCGTGCTGGCGCTCGGCTATCGCGTCAGCCATCCCGCAGGCTCCACTGGACCCACCGCCTTCCAATATGACGGCCAGTCGATGTCAACCTACACCTTCCAGTTCGCCACGGCCAAGGACGGCTCGACAATGCGCGACTCGAGCGGCAATCCACTGCCATTGCTGGACGCCGCCGGCAAGCCGGTTCCCTATGTCATCACCTACCCGACGACGGACTCCAGCGGCAACTTCCTCACCCACGAGAACGCAGCTTCGGTGATTGGGGTCCACAAGGTTCAGTTCATCTTCATCCAGGCCACCGTCGCCATTCTGATTCTGGTTGGCTTCGAATCGGTAACCTCGATGGGAGGCGAGGCCAAGAACCCCACCAAACACATACCGATTGCCGTCATCGCCTCGCTCTTGATACAGGGCCTGGTCTGCTACCTGTTTGAGTATTTCGCGGCCAATTACTTCCTCAACTCGGGTTATACCATGCAGAACGCCGTCAGCTCGGCGGCGCCCATCGGCGACATGATGATCATCGTCGGCGACTGGCTGCTTGGCCCGGGCAACGGCAAGTACTTCATGCTGGTTGAGGCCTTCACGGTCTTCCTGGCGCTGATTGGCACCACGCTGGCGTGCATGAACACCGGCGCTCGCGTCACCTACGCCATGGGCAAGGACGACGAGGCGCCCGAGCACTTCGGCATCCTCCACGCCAAGTCGCTCTCCCCGCGCAAGGCCATTTGGACCCTGGCCGTCATCTCCGCGATCATCGGCGTCATCGCCGTCACGCTGGTCTTCGGCGACGCTGGCGCGCCCACCGATGCCACCATCGCGGCGCTGCCGCACGGCATCTTCTCCAACTTCGGCTACCCCTCCCACGACACGCTGGCCGGCCTGCCTAACTCGCTGCTGACGGTCACGCTCACCTCCAACTTCGGCACCTTCATCCTCTACGCGCTCAGTTGCTTCCTGTGCATTGTGGCTTACCACAAGCGCCCCGACTACAACGTGGTGCTTCACCTGCTCATTCCTGGGTTCGGCCTGGCGGCCAACCTGATCTGCATGGCCTTCTACCTGATCAGCCCGATCTGGGGCCTGGGCACTTTCAAGGAGCCGGTGCTGGCCCTGGTCATCTCCGGCATCTGGGGCGCCTACGGAGCCATTTACTTCCTTCGCTCATCCAAGGCCAAGGGCAAGGAGATTCTGCTCACAGCCCGGTAGACTCTCAACCGCGCTCGACCGAACTGAAGCCGCTGGGTGGAATCTCTCCTCAACTCCCTTTTGAAAGACGGGGAGCAGAGAACCACCCAGTGGCTTTTTTGAAGTGGATGTCTCACAATCTCTAAAAACGCATCTTCGCCGCGTCAAGGCGGAAGAGGCTTGAGGCGATAGCGGCCATGTTGGAAGTTCAGTTCGGCCAGGCAAGCGACTTCGGCAAGGTTCGCACCAACAATGAAGATGCGATGGCTTCGTTCATTCCCGCGTCGCGCAAGCAGGCCCGGACCCACGGCTATCTCTTCGCCGTTGCCGACGGGGTGGGCGGCATGGATCTGGGCGAGATTGCCTCGGCCACGGCCGTATCGGTGGTCGCCAAGGAGTTTGCCAAGGCGCAGGCCGGCGCCATGCTCACCAGCTTGCTGCCGCGCCTCATTCAGCAGGCCAACGCAGCGGTTCACGATTGCACCCTCGCGCCCGAATACCGGGGCAAGAGGATGGCCACAACCCTGGTGGCCTGCGCGCTCCGCTACGACCAGGCTGTCGTCTCCCATGTGGGAGACTCGCGCTGCTACCTGATCCGCGGCGGCACAGCCAGGCAGATCACCCAGGACCACACCATGGTGAACGAACAGAGGAAGATGGGCCTCATCACCGCCAGCGAGATGGCCACATCCGAGTCCCGTCACGTGCTCATTCGGTCGCTGGGGCCGGAGATGTTCGTCTCGCCGGACACCGCCGCCATCGCGTTGCAGGCCGGCGACGTGCTGGTGCTTTGCACGGACGGCCTGCACGACGAGATGCCCGAGGCGATGATCGCCCAGATCGTCTCACAGAAAAGGCACATTGACGAAATTGCAAGCGAACTGGTGACCCGGGCCGTCGAGATCGATGGCAACGACAACACTACAGCGCAGGTCATTCGCGTCAAGTCGGTCGAGCAGGTGGGCATGTATCGAGGCAGGACATACCGGCTGCCTTCCTGAGGCATTCTGGGAAGATTCCACGCGGTCTTACGGAATCCTTACTGCCGGGCCGCCTATTCCCCTATACAGTAGAACAAGTTACCCTGATGGAGCAGGCCGCGCGATGGGTTTTTACGACAGCTTGGAGACCGGTTCGCAGATCGATTCCTACCGCATTGAAGCGTCTGTCGCCCGCAGCGGAATGGCCACCATCTACCGCGCCACGGACCTGCGCGACAATCGCACCGTCGCCCTCAAGATTCCCCACCCCGATCTGGAGGCCGATCCGATCCTCTTCGACCGCTTCACGCGCGAGGCCGGTATTGGCGAAAAGCTGAATCACCCCAAGGTGATGCGGGTCTTCGGCGGCGAGGAGCGCTGCCGCATCTACATGGTGATGGAATGGTGCGAGGGACGCCTGCTGCGCCAGATCCTGGATGAGGGCGGCGTCTCTCACGACCGCGCCATCCGCATCGCCATCGGCATTCTGGATGCCCTCGAGTACATTCACTCGAACGGCGTGGTCCACCGGGACCTGAAGCCGGAAAACATCATGGTCGATGCCGAAGACAATATCAAGCTCATCGACTTCGGCATCGCCAGCGACTCGGCCTCGCGGCGCCTCACCTATGCCAACTTCACCGCCACGCTCGGCACACCCAACTACATCTCTCCGGAGCAGGTGAAGGGCAAGCGCGGCGACGGACGGTCCGACATCTTTTCAGTCGGCGTGATTCTGTATGAGATGCTCTCCGGCAAGCTGCCCTTTTATGGGCCCTCGCCCCTGGCCGCGATGAACGACCGCCTGCTGAACCACCCCACGCCTCCCAG
>JBEKDH010000229.1:0-4885 GCA_050014455.1 Occallatibacter sp. | reverse complement strand
CGGCCATACTGACGGCCAGCTCCGAAACGCGCTGGTTCGTAAACTCCGAGGGAACGCGAATCCAGACCTCGGAGCCGGCCTGGCACCTGTTTGTGATCGCTTATACCAAGGCCGACGACGGCATGGAGCTGCCCCGCTACGAATCGTTCTTCGGCTTCAGCGATAGAGACCTGCCCGATGACGCCACCGTGCTCAAGACGGTTGACAAGATGATTGCCGACCTCGAAGCGTTGCGCGTTGCTCCCATAACCGATCCTTATACAGGCCCCGCGATTCTATCCGGACGCGCGAGCGGCGTCTTCTTTCATGAGATCTTCGGCCATCGCGTGGAAGGACACCGGCAGAAGCTGGCGAACGAAGCGCAGACCTTCAAGAAGAAGATCAATGAGGAAGTGCTGCCCAAGGATTTCTCAGTCTTCTTCGATCCCACCACGCGCCGCCTCGCGGGTACTGACCTGGCTGGCTCGTATCGTTACGACAACCAGGGAGTGAAGGCGCGACGGGTCGCAGTGGTGGAAGATGGAGTGTTGAAGACATTTCTCATGTCGCGCACGCCCATCGACGGGTTCCCGCAATCGAATGGGCATGGACGGGCCCAGGCAGGATTCAGCCCGGTGGCGAGGCAATCGAATCTCATCGTCGAAGTGGCGCCCTCGGCCGTGCAGCCGGATTTGAAGAAGCTGCTGATCGAGGAGGTGAAGAAGCAGGGCTTGCCCTTTGGCCTCTACTTCGAGGACATCTCGGGCGGCTTCACCTTCACCGGAAGGGTCGCCCCCAACGCCTTCAATGTCATGCCTCTGGTGGTCTATCGCATCTATCCCGACGGGCGCGAGGAACTGGTCCGCGGCGTGGATCTGATCGGCACGCCGCTCACCACCTTCAGCAAGATTGTGGCTGCCGACAGGAACGTCGCGGTGTTCAACGGCATCTGCGGAGCGGAATCGGGCGGCGTGCCGGTTTCCGCCGTCTCCCCCGCGATCCTCGTTTCGCAAATCGAAGTGCAGAAGAAGCAGAAGTCGCAAGATCGGCCGCCCGTTCTTCCCGCCCCCTTCGAGGACAAATGAGAATTGCGGCTCAGACAGGAGAAACGAAAATGCGAATTGTCCGTACCTTCCTGATGCTATGTGTTTTCGCCTCTGCCGTCCCTCTGTGGGCACAGGACGACATTGTCGTAAAGGCCATGCACGATGAGTTGGACCGCTCCATGAAGCAGCTTCAACTGGAGAACCTGGAAAAGCCGTACTTCATGTCGTATCGAGTGATCGACTCCGACAGCACCAGCGTTTCCGCGAGTTTTGGGGCTCTGAGCAACAGCTCTCAACGGCGTTCCCGCACCTTCACCGTGGAAGTGCGGGTAGGCGACTACAAGCTGGACAATACCAATTTCTTTTCAATGAACTTCAATCTGTCCAGCATGGTTCAGGTCTTCAACGGCACCACCGAGCTTCCTCTCGAAGACGATTACAAGGAGTTGCGGCGGCAGATGTGGCTGGCGACCGACGCCACTTACAAGAAGGCCGTCGAGGATCTTTCCAGGAAACGGGCCGCGCTCGAGAACAAAGTCAACACCGACGATACTCCGGATTTCACCAAGGAGCCCGCGGCGCAAAACACCGTGGATGCTCCTCAAGTCCATGCCGACCGCGCGCAGTGGGAAGTCCAGGCGCGCAGCCTTTCGGGGCTCTTCAAGCAGATGCCAGACATTTACACGTCGAGCGTCGCCTTCTCCGCCGCGAACTCCTATATCCGCTATCTCAACAGCGAGGGGACATCCTATACGCGCCGCGAGCCGCGAGTTACCTTCAACGCGCACGCCGCCACGCAGGCGCTGGATGGAACGCCGCTGGAAGATTCCGTGTGGGTCTATGAAAGATCGCTGGCCGAGCTTCCGTCTTCCGATGAACTGGCCTCGCGCGTGCGCGCATTGGGCCAGCGCCTCAAGGATCTCCGGGGCGCCGCGGAAATCGAGAACTACAACGGACCGGTGCTTGTCGAGGGCGACGCGGCCGCTCAACTGTTCGACCATGTGTTTGTGCCGGACCTGCTGGGCACGCGCCGGCCCCTGTTGGACAATGCGTTTGGATCGCAGCAGATGGGACAGGGGGATAACGCGTTCATCGACAAGATCGGCGCCCGCGTACTCCCCGAGTTTCTCAGCGTGGAGGATAACCCGACGCTCGCCGAATATAACAAAACGCCGCTGGCCGGATGGTGCACCGTGGATGAAGACGGGATTCCCACGCGGGAAACCAAGCTGGTGGATAAGGGGATTCTGCAGACGCTGCTGACCACGCGCGACCCGGTTCGCGGCATCGAACATAGCAGCGGAAGCCGCCATGCCGGGCAGGTTGCGCCCACCAACATCTTGGTGACCGCTGAGAATGGCCTGAGCGACGCGGAGCTTCACGCGAAGTTTCTGGATCTGGTGAAGAAGCGCAACAAGGAGTTCGGCATTGTGGTGCGCCGGATGAGAAACTCCCAGCATCCGTTGCTGGCCTGGAAGGTTTTCCCGGATGGAAGGGAAGAACTTATCCACGGCGTAGAATTTTCAGGGTTGAACGCATCCGCATTCAAGGAGATTGTAGAGGCTTCAAAAAGCCAGAACCTGCTTACCGTGGAGTTTCACCCGCAAGGCCCGATGTCAATGTCTTTTTTGGGCGGCTTGTTCTCTTCAGGCGACGAGGGGTACGCGCCGGTTACGCTGGCCGTGCCGTCGCTTCTCTTTGAGGATGTAACGGTTCACAAAGTGCGCGGCGAAACGCCCAAACCGCCGGTAACGGCGCATCCGTATTTCGAGGGGAAATAGCGGGCGCGTATTCTGCTTGCGCGAGGTTCGATTCAGTTGGCGCAAACAGCACCTTGCGCGAACCAGCGGCGCAAGAGTGGATGGCGATTGGCCGGGCAAGGTCCGCACATACATTTCGATCTTTCACTTGGGGCCGATCCGGAGAATCGTCTCCGGAAGGTCGCCGATCCGTCCCTTTGACAGATAATCGCCTCGGAATCCATTCGAGGATGGCCGCAAACCCAGGAGGGGACGAGTAGCCGGTCACCCGCTCGCGACTGTATCGAGGATTGCTTTCACCGATAAACGCTAAGAGCGCTTTGTTGCCAGGCGCCTTGCCATAATCGCAATGGCGCGGTCGGCCCTGAAAAGGTCCATGCTGCTTAGAGCTCCGCCGATCGGAACGTGCGGCCAGTATGCGTCTGCGACGAGCTTCTTGCCGGAGAGACTGTCTTCTCCCTCCAACCCTCTGACCTTGAAGCCGCCGGCGCCGCTCACCAGCAGGCAAGAAGCTTGAAGCCCTGTGTGCATTGCCGGCCAGTCCGTGCTTGCGACTCCCCCTGAAATTCGACCCGCCCGCAGCGTTTCGCCGAGCAAAGAGCCGAAAATGCGCCCTAAGCCGATGAAAATGCGCCTCAACTGCCGAGGCGGACTTTCATGAACTTTCGCGCGCCGAAGGCCCCAGATGACGGTGTAGAATGCAATGCCATGATAATCTCGGGACAAGAAACCACCACCCGCCGCCAATTTGTATCTCGAGCCGCGCTCTTGACCGGCGGCATCTCCCTCTGCCTGAATTCCGCTGCCGGCAACCTGGCCGCCGAACCGGAAGGCGCATTCTCCGCATACCAGCAGCGCCGCCGCGCCGATCTCTGGGGCCTCCTCGGCGATCTGCCCTGGCAGCATGAACCCGCGCCGCCCAAACTGGTGCGCACGGAAGAACACGACGGTTACACTCTCGAACGGCTTGTCCTCGACCTGAACGGGATCGAACCGGTTCCCGCTATGCTGTTGATCCCCAAGAGGCTCCAGCGTCCCGCGCCCGGCGTTCTGTTCATTCACTGGCACGCAGGAATGTACGATTTGGGCAAGGAGCAACTGCTCAAAGGAACCAGCGTTCAACCCGCCTATGCTCCCGTCCTGGCTGAAATGGGAGTGGTGACGCTGGCCATTGACAGTTGGTGTTTCGGTGAGCGCCAGCACGACGGCAACGGCCACCGCGGAGAGGAAGACGCCTTCAAGCTCATGCTCTGGCGCGGCCAGGTGCTCTGGGGCATGATGATGTTCGACGAATTCCGGGCCCTCTCTTATCTCGCGACCCGTCCGGAAGTGGATACGCAAAGGCTCGGCGTGACCGGCATGTCGATGGGAGCCACCAAGACATGGTGGCTCGCCGCGCTCGATCCCCGCGTCCGGTTGGCCATCGACCTTTGTTGCCTTACCGATTTCGATTCGCTCATCGCCGCGCACAACCTCAGCGGTCACAGCATTTTCTATTACGTTCCTTCGCTGCTGAAGGAATTCGACACCACCGCGATCAACGAGTTGATCGTCCCGCGGCCTCATCTCAGCGTCAACGGCCGCAAGGATCCCCTCACGCCGCCCGCCGGGGTTGAGAAGATTCGCGAGAATTTACTGCCGCTTTATCGGCAACATGGGCGCCAGGAGGATTGCCGCATCGAGCTCTTTGATTGCGCCCACGAGGAAACCCCCGAAATGCGCAGACTGGTCATCGACTGGATGCGGAGATATCTGGCCGCAGGCTAGAGCGGTGTCCAGGTAGATATACCCAGAGGCCGCAAGGTTATATTACGCTTGGGTTCTCTGGTGAAGCGACCGCGACGCGACCATGGGACGAGCCTACTCGGAAGTTTGCGGAAGAGGAGATTGGAGGCCTCTGAGCGCGGTGAAGGAAGCTGCCGCGTTCTTGCGGCCCGTTTTAGTGTGAGTTGGGAGTATGTGCGCAAGGTGCGGCAGCAGTTTCTTCGCAATGGTCACAGGAGGCGGTTGATTCCGTCGCGCTTTGGAGTTCGTTCTCGTGTAATCGACGAGGTCCGCGCCCCTATGCTGGCTTTGGTCGAGGGGCAGGCCGACATCACC
>JBEKDH010000228.1:0-4898 GCA_050014455.1 Occallatibacter sp. | reverse complement strand
CCTATGCCTCGGCCTATCTCAAGGTTCACTACCTGGCGGCCTTCACCTGCGGCCTGCTCAACAATCAGCCCATGGGCTTCTACTCGCCCGCTGTGCTCATCAAGGACGCGCAGCGCCACGGCCTGCGCGTGCGCCCCATCTGCGTGCAGCGGTCGGAGTGGCTGTGCACGCTGGAAGAGGAAGCGGATAACTCGCTTTCTCTGCGCATTGGCCTCAGCTACGTCAAGGGCCTTCGCAAATCGTCCGTAGATGCGCTGCTCGCCGCGCGCAATTGTCACGCTGCCTTTGCGACTGTGGACGCGATGGCGATGCAAGTGCCGGAGCTCAATCGCAAGGAACTGGTGGCGCTGGCCCGCGCTGGCGCGCTGAACTCGATCGAGAATGTGGACCATCGCCGCGATGCGCTCTGGCAGGTGGAGCAGGCCGGCCGCCCCGTCGGCCCCCTGCTGCGCGGGGTCGCGGATGCGCACACACAAACGCCAAGATCCACGCCACTGCGGCAGATGACCGACGAGGAGCGCTTGACAGCCGACTATGCGGGAACCGGCATCACCACCGGCCCGCATCCCATGGCCTACGAGCGCGAGAGCCTGCGCCGGCAAGGCATTCTTTCGGCACAGGAACTTGAACTGGGCGGCAGCAATCGACCCGTTCGCATTGCCGGCCGGGTTATCGCACGCCAGCGCCCAGGCACGGCCAAGGGCTTTGTTTTTCTCTCGCTGGAAGACGAAACCGGGATCGCCAACGTAATCCTGACACCCGATATCTTCGAAGAGAACCGCCTCATCGTCACGCGCAGCCGCTTTCTCACTATCGAAGGAAAGCTGCAAAATCAGGAGGGCGTAATCCACGTAAAAGCCGAGCGGATCGCTCTGCTACGTCTCTGGCCGCGCGATTTCGTACGTGGCGATTGAGTGCTGAGGATCCCACCCTAGGCGCAAAAACAAAGACGCGCTGCCCAGGGGGCACCCAGGTGGGGCACCCACCGAGAATGCAACCGAAGAACAAACGCAGGTTCTTCGACTCCGGCCGGCGCGGCGACCTCCGCTCGAGATGAAAGCATTGTGGTAATGCAGTCGTTTAATGCCGGATCAACAAGAAAGCGAACGTCTGACACAAAAGACAGCACAGATGTATCGCGAGTTACACTGCCATCTCCACGGCGCGGATGGTCTCCTTGCGCGCGGTCAGCCGTTCCACCAGCTCCGTACGCACCTCGTAGCCGCGCCCCGGAGTATCTGGAACGGCGATCTCGCCCGCCGAAGAGACGGTAACCTCAGGCTCCACGATATCCTCATGCCAATAGCGAGCCGATGCGGATACATCGCCCGGCAGCGTGAAGTTCTCCAGGGTCGACAGCGCGATGTTGTGCGACCGTCCCACGCCCGATTCCAGCATCCCGCCGCACCACACAGGAATGCCGCGCTCCTGGGCTGCGTTGTGGACCGCGATGGCCTCGGAAAAGCCGCCCACGCGCCCCAGCTTGATGTTGATAATGCGGCAGGACTCCATCTCGATAGCCGCCAGGGCATCGCGCCGGTTGTGGATCGACTCGTCCAGGCAGATAGGCGTTTGCAGCCGCTTTTGCAGCATCGAGTGGTAATAGAAATCGTCGTGCCACAGCGGCTGCTCGATCATCAGCAGATCGAAGGCGTCGAATGCCGTTAGATGATCGGCGTCTCTGAGCCTGTATGCCGAGTTGGCGTCGCAACTGAGCGTGATGCCAGGCCAACGGCTCCGCACCCGCTCGAAGACCTCCACGTCCCAGCCCGGCTTGCACTTGAGCTTGATGCGCTGATAGCCGGCCGCCAACTCCTTCTCGATCTTCTCCAGCAGCTCGGGAACAGAAGCCTCGATCCCCAGCGATACGCCGCAGGGAATCACGTCACGGACGCCGCCGAGCAGCTGGGAAAGCGAAACCCCCTCGCGCTGCGCCTCAAGATCCCAGATGGCGTTCTCCAGCGTCGCCTTGGCCATGCGATTGTGGCGCACCTGGCAAAAGATTCGCGGGCAATCCCCGCCGTGTTCCGGCGTCTGCGCGGCCAGCATCGGCCCCAGCTCCTGGGTGATCGCAGCCCAGGCGCTATCGGTCGACTCCTCTGAGAAGAACGGACGCTCGCCCGCCGTGCACTCGCCCCAGCCGGTCAGTCCTTCCGACCTGATCTCGGCCAGAAGAATCCTTCGCTTGCGGATTACGCCAAAACTGGTTTCAAACGGCCGCACCAAGGGCATATGCACTTCGCGCAGCATGATTGCATCGATTCTCATAAACTTCCCAGTTCCTCGTGAGATCGGTTCGCTTCCGCCGGGTGTGGGGAAACCCGGTTCGAAAACTCCATTGTCTTCCGCATCCAGGGAGAAGCCAAGTACGGCCAACCCCTGGAAAAACGAATCTTAAGAATTCCTGCACACTTCCAACTGAATCGCCACGGCTCGTTTCCAGCTGCTTTCGGAGGCCTTCCATTGGAAGACGGATGCCGGAACCTGAACACAATCTTCATTCAGCGGCAGAATTTGTCTTGCGGCCCTCAGGCATTCCCCTCACTCGGGTGAATTAACCCTCACCTTCGCCAGCAGTCGGTCCATCGTCACCCCCAACCTGCAGTTGAGATGAGGATACACCATAGGCATTCAACCGGTACTCCCGCAGTTTGAGAATAGGGGGGAATCGCGGTCTTCCCCTTTTTGAAACCAACAAAGTGGGGTAACCGCGGCGATCTGGCCATGATAGGGAATGACCTTATCAATCCCTGAGAATCTGTGAGCTTTTCGTTGTCGTTGCTCTTGTTCGTTAAGCGATGGCAGGGCCGGCCGCAGCCGGGAAGGGCGGGAGCGACGATCGATCAGTCTGATACTTCGTGGGTTGAAACCGCACGATCTTGAACCGTCGGGAACGGACTCCGACTAGAGATTTGGCAAGGGCAAGTTTGCGAAGCGCGATACAATGCGAGCGAGTGGAAAAGGGCGAGTTTCTCTGCGCAGAGGATGTTGGGGCGCCGAGTCTCCGGTGAACTCCTGGGAGAAGCAGTCGGAGGCTGTTTCTTCATCCACGAATCTTACGAAGAGGACAAAACCATGGTCATGAGCCGCCGCACGGCAATGAAATTGATCGCGGGAGCAGTGCCGGCCGCCGCCGGCGTCCGCGCCTTTGGCGCCGCGCCGCAAGCTGTCGTTCCTGAGCCCGCAGTGAGCGAGGTGAGGAGATTCGTCTTTGACGGTGTCTCGTCTGAGTTGAGAATCTCCATGCGGGAGCTCGGTCTGGAATCTCCCGCCGATTTGTCGCCGTATTCCCATTTGGTGATGGAGATGCGGATGAGTTCGCCCCAACGGTTGTTGCTATGGGCCTATACCGCGCACGGCCCGCGCAATATGTCGATCATCGGTTTCGGGCAGAACGCGTGGCTGCGGGCTTCGGTCCCGTTGCAGTATTTTGTCGGGCGCGATAAGAACGGCTTCGACCTGGCCTCGGCGACCAACCGGCGCACGCATTCCTGCTGGTTTTCCGTGTGGGGGCCTTGGGGGGACCTTCAGTCGGTGGAGTCCATCGGCATCGCCATGGAGTATCCGCTCAACAAGCCGTCGATCGAACTGCGCAACGTGCATCTGTCCAAAGTCGACGAAGGATCGGAGTTTTTGGAGCCGGGTCCGACGCTGGATAGCTTCGGCCAGTGGGCGCTTGCGGATTGGCCGCGGAAGCTCCACAGCAAGGAGCAATTGGCGCGAGAGCTGGCCGAGGAGGAAAAGAGCTTCGGCAGCGCCGCCGACTTCGGCTACGGCCGTTACGGCGGCTACAAGAACACCCAGGCCAAAGCGACCGGATTCTTCCGCGTTGAGAAGATCGACGGCCGCTGGTGGTTTGTCGATCCCGAGGGACACCTGTTTATGTCCACGGGAATCAACGGCACGCCGGGCGGCGGCGCGGGCTTCGGCGGCAACGACGCGGATGTGAGCCGCACCAATCGACGGCTGGATTCGTGGGGCATGACTACCGGCGGCAAGGATCGCCCGGCGACATTCATGCTGCGCTGGCCGAAGGGAACGAACTATCTCGGGATGCCCGACGTTTATTCGCCGCAGTTCGCCGCGGATATTGACGCCGCCGCCAATACCCAATGCGCGCCGCGCAAGAACGATCCATTGCTGCTAGGTTATTTCATCGGCAACGAGCCGCCCTGGGATGAGCGCGAGAGCGAGGTCTGCGATCTGATTCTGGCAGGATCGGATACGGCGACAAAAGCCAAGCTGAAGGATTTTCTTGCTCAGGGCGACACGCCCGCGCGGCGGCGGGAGTTTGTTCTGGGCGGCTTCAGGAAGCATCTTGAGATCGTATGCGGAGCCGTGCGCAAATATGATCCGAATCATCTCATCCTGGGAATTCGTTTCGGCGGAAAGATGTCGGATGAGGCCATGATCGCGGCCCGCATCTTCGACGTTTGCAGCATCAACGTATATGAGTACGAGCCGACCAAGCAAGTTATCCGCGCCGGGCGTTTGACCGGTCTCCCAGTCCTTATCGGGGAGTTTCATATCGGCGTGCCGGCTGACGGTCTGGCCGCCGGCCTGGTGCAGGCCAAGGATCAGGTCGAGCGCGGCGTCGCCTATCGCTATTACGTGGAGCAGGCGGCGTCGCTGGAGTGGTACCTCGGCTCCTACTGGTTCGCGTGGCGCGACGAGCCCGTGCTGGGCCGCATGGACGGCGAAAACTATAACATTGGCTTTGTCGATGTTACCGACCGGCCCTACGCGGAGCTGATTGAGGCTGCGAAGGCAACGCACAAGCGCTTGCTGGACGTGCACTCTGGCAAGGCGTTGCCGTTTGCGCGCCATCCCCTGGCGTCGGATGCGGGCGCGCCCTCCTCGCCCTGGCCGCTGTACCAATAATTGAGTTTCCGGAGAAT
>JBEKDH010000227.1:0-4925 GCA_050014455.1 Occallatibacter sp. | reverse complement strand
AAAACAATTCGGGAAGCGTGCGACGCACTCGGACTCTCCACGAGCACCGGTGACAACTGGTTCAGGAAAATGGTGGCGTTTTGGCGGCAGATCGATCACAGGTGCCCTTGCGGAAGGGATCTGCGCCATCGAGGATTGTGCCAGTTTCGGCGAACATATCGCGCTGGAGAGGAAAAGGCGAATGACACAAATCAGACAGCGGAGCTTTCGGAAAACGGCTGTGTGCGAGCGGCCGAGGCCGCTATTGATTGAACTTCATCGGGGCGGTCTGCTCATGCACCTGAAAGCGCCGCGATCAACGAGAGCACGAGGTTATAGGTGGCGTGCATCAGCGTTGCTGCAGCCGTAGAGCCGGACCGCACTCGCATCCAACCAAATGCAATGCCGGTCAGGATTGTGGCGTAGAGGCGGAGGCCATGCCGGTCATTGTGTGAGAATGCGAAGGCAATTGCTGCGAGACAGACTGCCGCGCCGGCCGCCGCCGTCTGCGGCACGCCTCTGCGCTTCAGAAGCTCGAAGATCAGCCAGAAGAGGAGACCGCGGAAAAGCATCTCCTCAATCATTGGACCCGAGAAACTGGCCAGCAGGACCCGCTGCGGGGGAGGAACTCCTCCCAAGGACTGATGGAAGATCCGGGCAACCCACCAGATGACAGCGGCAGCGGCAAAGCCTGCGATGACGCTGTAAAACCAGAATCCTCGACGCGGCGCCACCCAGCCTAGGCGGCGCAGCCATTCGGTTCTTCCAAGCACGCGATAGCCGTAGATGAACAGGAGCAGGGTCAGCAAAAGGGCGAAAGCAAACGCCGATGGCTTCGCCGTGACCGCCGTGACCTGCCAAACAAAGAGGCAAGCGACCGGCAGGAAGAGTTCCGGATTGGCCGTGATGGTTCCATGGAAGGCTCTCGCGAAATGGGCTAACGCAGCCTTCATTCCCAAGCCGTGCCATTGCCTGATATGCAGACTGCCCAAACCAGATTCTCCACAGACCTCACGGAAGCCGCAAGACCGGGACTTGCCGCGGGGGATAATCCCATTTTCGGGTAAACCAAGGCGACCGGCGGTTTGCCAGGAAGCGGAAGCCCGACAGCAGGGCGAACGTTGGCGGACGCTGCTGGGTCCTTGCTTCGCCATATTTCGCCTTTTATTCGCCTTTTATTCGCCTTGTGCGGTATACTGCTCTTCGTGAGCAGGTGGTGCACCGTAACCGTCACCGACCCAGACGGACACCGGCACAGTCTGGATGTGCTCGCAGATTCGACCTACGACGCCGCCCATCTGTTCGTCGTTGAAGCGAAGAAGGATCGCGCAGTCGGATTGCCCAAGCCTACGCTAGCAACCGTCTTTGAGGTGGTTGCCAGCGGCAAGGTGTATCACGTCGCCGGAGTGGCACTGCAGCGCTGGATTGTAGAGCGGCGTGAGAAATGGAACGGGCCGAAAGGCTTTATGTTCTGCAAGCGCCCAGGACTGGACTGACGGCCAGCTCGCGTACACGCCGGGTCGCCTTCGGACGGCGGGGCCTCCACCAGCTCGTCCGTTTCGCCAGGACCCTCCATGGGTCGGTTGGCCTGGAGCCTCTGCTCCAGCGTCCAGCCCATTTCGCGAAGCGCCGTCTCGGCACTGTCCCAGATTATGATTAACGATATTTAATGTTTTCTCTCTCACACACACATTGCGTTTGCTAATGCCATCGTGCGATCATAGGACCATGCAATCAGACAACGAAGCTCTCAAGAACCAATTGCTTAGTCACAGACTTGTTGAGCGGCTGCTCAGGAATCCCAACTGGGAACCCGCAGCGCGTGCGGCTGTGGATTATTTCGTGGACCACAAGAAATGCTCCGTGCCGTCGTGGGTCAAATCATCAACGTGGGCACAGGTGAAGATGGCCTATGAGGAACTTACGCAGGGGTAGCTTTCCGTAGCCCGATTCTGGAGGTATGAGAAATGGCGTCGACGAGGGAAGTCGATACATCGAATGAGAGATGTCCGGATTGCGGCAGTGGCTTCGCCAGAGACCAACAAGGTACAGGATTTCGGCGGCACTTGAAGGCCTTGCCGAAGCGTGACCGCGCGACTCAGCAGATTATCAGAGACGCTCACGGCAACCCGGTCTACTGCGGCGGCACTCGGCAGAGTTGGGGCAAGGGCGATCGCAGTGTCCCAGTACGGTCCGAATTGGCAGGGCCTCTTAGCGCGCCGGTTTTCAGCTCTGGTCACATAGAGCAACCGAAACGAAGATTTTCAGGTATGTCGCTCCTGATAGTACCTGGGATATGTGTGCTCATAGGAGTCGCTTGCCAGAGCGCCTTCGTTGGGTTATTTGCGTTTTTCTTTATACTCTTTTGCTTATTAGACAGCGCAGGAGTAATCGGTGCTGGAGCTGAACTTGGCCGGCGCCGACCTACCAGACACCGCTGGCTGACTAATGGGCTACGCCCACGCCGGATGCATTGGGGGCCACGCCGCCTGTTCTGATGCCATGATCTCGCCACTGACATCGGCAGTCAGATTCGATAAGACTAAGAGAACAACAGTATGGCATTCGGATACCGCTATTGGATGGTGTTCTTGCCGGAAATCGAACCCCATTCGCATCTCTTGTTCGTGCGTAATCCGGCGGGCGCCACCAAGCTGCGGAACTACGCATCAGGTCGGGAACGAGTTGTCGGTCAGCCGGGTGTTGAGATGGTCTTTCGCGACACGCAGATTGGAAGAACCCGCCACGAGTGCGACCCGCATAAGACGGACGACCACGGCTTCTGGTATCAGAAGACACAGGAACTGAACCGCCGCTATCTAGGTGACGCGGATCGCGCATTACCGCGCCAGTCACATGAAGATCACGGGCCTGCGAACTCAGCGTCAAACGTGGGGTGCGTCGTCCCAGGTCGGGCTTTCAGAGGCAGTCAACGCCAGTTGCAGGACTATGTGAATACCTGCCCGGATGCGTTGTCCGAAGCGATTCTGGAGCAATTACCCCGACGCGTGCGCGAGTTGGGAGCAAGCATCCGCTGGGTATCGCCGCTGGCGCGGGACAATTACCGAGAATACCGCGATGCGGAGTTCCTTGAACGGGTCGGGCTGGGTGACTTCGCAGGGGACTTGGCGGACTTTTGGCCTAGCATGGGCCCTTCGTGGGACGCTCTGGGGGTCATCTCCGATTCGCTCGGAAGGATAGAACGGGGCATCATTCTTTTGGAGGCCAAAAGCCATAGAGAGGAGATCCATGGGAGCGGGTGCCAGGCGTCAGGTGCGTCACTCTACAAGATTGACCGAGCACTGGCAGAGACGAAGGAGTGGCTGGATGTGGAAATCGATGCTGACTGGCTCGGACAGCTCTATCAGTATGCCAACCGCATAGCGCACCTGTATTTCATGCTGAAGAAGCATGCGAGACCGGCATGGCTGGTCAATGTGTATTTCCTGGATGATCCAATCGGGCCGACAACCCAGGAGGAATGGGAGTCGGAGATTCAGAATGTCAAGAATTCACTTGGCTTATCCCAACGCATACCCAACGCTGTAGAAGTATTCCTTCCGGCCTTGGCGGAGACTGTGGATGTGCAGGACGAACCCACGGTGCGACCTGCAGAAGGAGCCGGTCACGCTAAAACACAAGAATCGATACCTCGACTGTGCGCAGTACCGCCGCTTCCCGACCCCTCCGATTTTCGTTCGTGGGCCCAGGAGTGGATGGAACTCGCCAGTTATCCCGGGCCATGCCTGCGAGATCCGGAGGCGCGGATTGAACGACTCCTGTCCCTGTGTAAGGAACCGGTGCCGGGCTCCTGGCAGCGCAGTTCGGCCGACATTCCGAGTCGATTGCTCAACGTAAAGCGGTATACGCGAGGAGACGAGGCCGATCCACGTAGAGGGGAACACCGGATCGAGCGCGAGATACTGTGCCAACATTTTGTTGACGTTTCGTATCTTCAAGATGGACGAATTATCGATGGTGTGAATGCGTTCCCACTGGTTCGAGACTGTGGCGGTGGTCGAAACGGAAACGTTGAGGCCGATCTCCTCCTGCTCGTCCGGTGCGCAAGCGGTTACGGCCTGGTTGTCGCAGAGGTCAAGCACTCGGCAAATAATGCGTGGTTCGCGGCGGTCGAGAATCTCCGCCAACTGAAATTGCTAACTTCTGGCGAGGATGCCGGTCAGTTGTTTTGGCGGCGGAACCCGGTGCTTGGTCTGCCAGCCAACCTGCCAATTACCGGACTTGTGGTTGCGCCCTGCAGCTTCTATTCTCAGCCGGGACGGAAGGCCAATTCAATTGTCGCCGCACGCATGCTGATCAACAGGACCCGCGCTGAAGCCGACGTGGACATTCGGTTGTCCGTGTGGGATACCCAACACCGAACGATTGCCGCATTCGACTGAGTTGCTGACAAGGGAAATCTAACGATGAAACTGAAAACATCCCCGGAAGAAGCCAGAGGGCTCATATCATCGATTCCCCACAGGACATGCGCCAAGGCCATGGACGATCACTGGAAAGTGGACGCAACCAATGGCGAGGTTCGCGCTCAGAGCGCGCTTTGGCTGTTTTGTTGGGCGAAGACTGGCATGAACAGTGAGGACGCACGAATTGTCGCCGCTCAAGTGTTCGACCAAGTGATGCCGCTGAGCTTCGCGCAGTTCGACACCGTTGTAGATCACGAGTACGCGCGCGAATGCCGATATACGTCGCGCAACATCGAACGGGGATTGGAGGAGAAACTAGCCTCTTCGGTTTCCACTCTTCCTGTCCCGATCACGGTCTAACGGCTGCGCAGGAGCGGCCAGTCCAAAGACGGCTCGGGCACTGTTGCCGTTTCGGCGCCCAGGTTCGCACCCGTCTGTTCCACAGATAGTGTGTTTCAATTTTAGAACCTCCGGCCGCGAGTCGGTGTAATACCGTTGGCTTCCAGCGGATCGACTGCA
>JBEKDH010000226.1:0-9214 GCA_050014455.1 Occallatibacter sp. | reverse complement strand
TGGCGGGGACGACGAGACTCGAACTCGCGACCTCTGCCGTGACAGGGCAGCGCTCTAACCGACTGAGCTACGTCCCCAACTTGTCCTCCCTGGCTTACGGCAAGTCTAAAGATCTGCCGCCGTTCCGCGCCGCCCATTCCGGCTTCCACTGTCTGCTCGGAGTCCCGTCGAATCCCGTGTCCAGCGGCAGCCAGGAAACCTTGCCAACCACGCGGCCGCGGGCGGCCTGAAAGCGGGAAAACCTGTCCGTCTCCCGCTATCCAAATTGTACCAAATCCATCCTGCTGACGATTTTGCCGCGGGAAGGCTTCGGAGGGAATCCGGGTGAAGATCGCGTGCGTGGTTGAAATCTGTGAGCGGCGGAGCATTCGAGCGAAACCAGAGTAGATGTGCCCTGGCGATTTTCATGCAGGGCCGCCGCTCCCTGTTGGTCGCGCCGATTTGGACCATGCGACCTCGGAGTACAGTCACTCTGACTTCGCCATAGAGGGCTCTGTCTGCACGGGCTTCTCAATCTGCAACGATCTTTTCCTGCTCGACGAGCCTTGTCCAGGCGAGGACGGAAAACGCGCCCATGACGAAGATGGAAACCAGGGCGGAGGCGCCAGTGATGTCGGCGACGCGCCAAGGCTTGCCCGTCGAATCCAGCACGATGGCGGGAACGGCTTTCGGGACCGTCTGCAACACGTTGCCCGCGGCGCAGAGGGTATAGAAGAGAAGCGCCGGATGCCAGCGTCCTCTGCTCGCCGGAAGCGCCTGGGCCGGCCTGCGGCGCAGATAGAGGGCAAAGAGAAGATAGATGGCGAAGACAGTTCCGTACCAGCCGAGGTAGTTGGAAACAGGCACGCCGAACCAGTGCCCGCCGTCGCGCCAGACCCAGCCGTGCAACACGGTGGCCCAGACCGGATCCTGCGCCAGATCCCATGCAACCATGATGAAGCTGGCTGCCAGCGGCAAAGCCAGCACTTGCGCTCCCGCGACCGGCGCGGAACGGTTGCCCACGATCAGGCGGGCCAGCGTCCACGAAACATAGGCCATGCCGATGTAGGCCAGACCCAGCAGCACCGGCACATGAAGCAGCTTGGGCCCCATCAGCTCGACAAAGTAGTAGCGGCCGAAGGGGAAGCCCGTAACCACGCTCAGGTTTTCCGTGATGTTGCCTACGATGGCGCAGATGGCCGCGAAGGCGAGAATGCCGCGCAGCCGATAGTGCCGGGCTCCATCGAAGAGAGCAAAGGCCATCGCTGACAGCACATCAAGGGCCACAATCGCTGTGCGTGGGAGCGAGCTGGGCACAACCTCCAGAATCCGCGCACACGCATACGAGGCCAGAATCAGGCCTAATGCGAACACCGCTCCGAAGCGTCTAGTCGATCGAGGCTGCCGATTCATTGCAGATAAGGATTCAGATGCCGGCCGGAACGTCTGGTCCCGGCCGGCAATTGAATCCCAACTCAATTTTAGCTGGTCATCTGCCGGAAGAGCCAGAAGAGCGAACCGGAGAGCAGCGCCGCGGCCGGGAGCGTCAAGACCCAGGCCATGGCGATATTGCGGATGGTAGCGAGCTGCAGACCGCTGCCGTTGGCGGCCATGGTGCCGGCCACGCCGGAGCTGAGAACATGAGTAGTCGAGACCGGAAGGCCAAAGTTGTCCGCGGCCGAAATGGTGCACATGGCCACCAACTCCGCGCAGGCGCCCTGGGCATACGTAAGGTGCTCCTTGCCGATCTTCTCGCCGACGGTGACGACGATGCGCTTCCAGCCCACCATGGTTCCCATGCCCAGCGCCAAGGCCACGGCCACCTTGACCCAGGTGGGGATGAACTTGGTGGCCTTGTCCACTGTGCCCTTGTAGGTGGCGAGAACTTTGGTCTCGGCGGGGGTGAAGGCCGGATTGTGGTTCTTCTGCATCAGGCGGATGGCTTCGCTGGCCACATACATGTCGTTGCGGACGTTGGCTTGCTTGTTGGCCGGGACAGATTTGTATGCCTTGTAGACGACCACATCGCCTTCCAGATCCTTGACCAGCTCTCTGAGCGCCAGAACCGTGTCCGGCTTGATCTCCTTGGTGCGGATGTAGTCGGTAACTTCGCCGCGGGCATCTTCGCCGAGGATGCCGGCCTTGTCGACGTGCTGGTCAAGAATCTGCCCGGCCTGCTCACTGGCGGCGACGAATGCCTGCACATCGCGAGAGGAGACTGCGTGATTGAGGGCGTAGGCGGTGGGGACGGTGCCGATGAGAATGAGCATGATGAGTCCCATGCCCTTCTGCCCGTCATTGGAGCCGTGCGCAAAGCTGACGCCTGAACACGTGAAGATGAGCAGAGCGCGGATGGGCCAGGGTGGGGGCGTGTTGCCCTTGGGAGCCGTAAAGAGCACGTCGGCATTCACGATGACGATCCGGGCGCACAAGGCCAGGAAGTACAGACCTGCGATTCCTACCAGAAGCATGACGAGGATCATCCCATACGGGGATTGCCAGTTCTCAGCAAATGCGATGGGCTGCCAAACGGGCGCTCCCAGAGGGCCGAAAAGTCCGAGAATGAGCGGCGCGACCAGGTTCATCAGGTAGTAGCCGCCGAAACCGGTAATCGCGATCACGGGAACCGCCCACAG
This sequence comes from Occallatibacter sp., assembly GCA_050014455.1. Lineage (GTDB taxonomy): Bacteria > Acidobacteriota > Terriglobia > Terriglobales > Acidobacteriaceae > Telmatobacter. The sequence goes on along the minus strand of JBEKDH010000226.1, from coordinate 6,599 downwards.
GGGCTTCCTGTGGTTTTCATCGTACTGGACGGCCAGGCTCCTGGCCCATTTGGTGAGGATGAAAAACTTGGAGAGCAGAAGCAGCAAAGCGGCGGCGCCGAAGCCGATGATCGGAGAGATAAGCAACACCTTGAAGACCTTGGTGGCCTGCTCCCAGTCCACGCCGGAGGTGCCCGTGTGGACACTCATCAGTTGGTTGGCGATGCCTACGCCGATGATGGAGCCGACCATGGTGTGGGAGCTGGAGGCGGGCAGGCCGAACCACCATGTGCTCAGGTTCCAGATAATAGCGGCGATTAGCAGGGCGAAGACCATTGCGAAGCCGGCACCCGAGCTGACCTGAAGAATCAGCTCGACGGGAAGCAGCGTAATGATCGAGAAGGCTACCGCTCCGGAAGAGAGCAGAACTCCCGTCAGATTGCACAACCCTGACCAGACCACGGCGAGGTTGGGATCGAGCGAATGGGTATAGATGACCGTGGCCACGGCGTTTGCCGTATCGTGGAAGCCGTTGACGAATTCGAAGCCGAGGGCGATGACAAGCGCGACAACCAGGAGCAGGTATGGCCAGAAGCTGCCTATGGTTACGCCGGCGAAGTCCTGGAGGATGTTGAAGGCAATGAAGCCGAGACCGATAATCAGCGCAGCCAGGACAATCCCCCCGCTGATCATGGCGTGCGATTTCTTCATCTTCTTGTCAAGCAGTGCCGCAGCCGGGGGACGGCCTTCGACCGTAGTCGCCAAATCGGACATTCTGAGTCTCCAGTGATTTCAATAGGCTTCGGCCCGGTTGTGCTCGTAAAAGAGATTCCGGGGCTTAGCAATGGATATACGAGGCAGATGAAAGGGAGATGAAAGCCAGGTTACAAAACGTCGCTGACGCCGGGAAGCTCTCGATGGAAGATCGACGGTGGATGGGCGTCAACACTTTCCTTTGAAGCATCCTGGAGATGCCTGAGCGCGCAACTTGGGGGCGCCGAGGGGCGCAGCTCAACCCCGCATACTCCGCCCTTGACGCCAGAATCCTGCCCCCTACAGATTGAACAGCTCGCGCAAGCGGCGGGTTTGTGCGCGGCTGACGGGGATTTCGGTCTGGCGCTTGTCGTTCATGCGCAATTGATAGCTGGACTTGAACCAGGGCACCACCTCGCGGATATGGTTGATGTTCACCACAAAACCGCGATGGGCGCGCCAGAAGAGCGCCGGGTCCATCAATTCCAGCAATTCCTCGAGTGTGCGGCACTTGGAGTGGCCCTCGAAGGTCTGCGTGACGATGCGAATGACGCCCTCGTCGATGGCTGCGTAACAAATGTCGGCCTGGTCGACCAGCAGCAGGCGGCTCTGGGCCTGGACGATCAGCCGGGCCGGCTGCTGCGGAGCGCGCGATGCGCCATGGGGACGGTTGAGCAGGCGCAGCAGTGCTTCGAGCTGGGATTCGATGGGAGATTCAGCGCGGGAGTCCGCCGGCTGGCCTGCTCCGACGGCAATTGAAGCGCGGCCGGCCATGCGGCTGCGAACCCGCTCCACGGCCTGCTGGACGCGGGTACGGTCAAAGGGCTTGAGCAGGTAATCGACGGCGTTCACGTCAAAGGCGCGCACCGCGTACTGGTCATAGGCGGTGGCAAAGACGATCTGGGGCAGAGGTTCGGCTTGCTTGCCGGCGATCGTTTTGGACTGGCTGCGGTCCATCAGCCTCTGAATCACGGCAAAGCCATCCAAGCCGGGCATCTGGACGTCCAGAAAAACGAGGTCCGGATGGTGCTCCTCGATCAGGTCCACGGCCTCGATGCCGTTGGTTCCCTGCGCCACCACCTCCACGCCCCCCACCTGATCTAGCAGGTATTGGAGTTCGTCGCGGGCCAGTTGTTCGTCGTCGATGATGAGCGCGGAGATCGTCATGCGGACCGGAACTTCGATTGTAGGAAGTGAACCCGGCCTGGTCAATCGCGGGCTGGGGAGGATTGAGGCTGGCATCCCACCCTTCGCCAGAAAAAAGGCGAAGGATGGGGCACCCTCATCGCGGAAACCGGGGAATTCTTCATTCGCCCAGCGCACGCAGGCGGGCGGGCATATGATCGCTGGCCAAATCATGGCCGCAGTTGGTGCAGAACAGGTCCGTGTTGCGCACGGTGCTGAAGCAATGGCCGCAATTGGCGGCTAGCCGGTAATCGCACTGCGGGCAGAAGTGGAAGTCGCTTTGCACATGAGTGGAGCAACTCGGGCACCGCGAAACCTCCGGCTGGCGGAGCAGGAAGTAAAGCACGGCATCACGAAGCAGATCAGCATCCAGAAGCGCGAGCTCATGGCGCGGCGCGGCGCGTCCCTGCTGACGTAGCCCACCATCAGAAAGTAGAGCGCGATCAATATGCCCCAGGACAGATTGAAGTAAATGCGAAAACCGAGCGGTGGTGTGTGATGCCCCTGTTGCGGCAGAATCAGCCAAACATAATATTCGACCAGTACGAAGGCTACCGTGGCCGCTATGATCGACCACAGGGGAATCATGCGCTCGTCTTCACTTGCGGAGATGGATTGTGGATCGCGCATAGGGCAAACCCGTTCCTCGGAGGGTCTTTCAGCGGATCAAGCACAGCCTGACCGCATTTAGATGGACGGAGGAGTCAGTCTAGAAGTTGCGCGCATTTGCGGACCAGTTGCAGCCTGCCGGGAGGTCCCGAATCAGGACTTGCGCCGCAGCCATCCGGCCAGCACTGCCGAGGCCAGCAGCGCCGCGCAGAATAAGAAAATCCAAAGGCTCAACTGTCCGGTCAGCCCGGTCAGGTGCTCCTCTTCGATCAGGGTGTCGCCAGCCCACCAAACCAGCGGGCCCAATACAAGCAGGAACACCAAGATGGCCGCAAGCGCCACAGAGCGGACGCGCTTGCGCCCGGCCTTCTGATCTCGCATGACGCCCAAGGACGCACTGACCACGCGGCGGGTCCGATAGGCCACCGCGCACTCCCGGTCGCCCTGGTTTCCGGCAAGAGCCGAAAGCAGGGCGGGGTCTTCGCCAGAGCCGGCCTTGTTTCCGGCCAACCCAACGGTCTTCACACCGCCCCCTGAAGGCGCACAGTGGCGCGCTCCAGCCTGGGCTTGATGGCCGCAAGACCTCGGTAAAGCCTTGATTTCACGGTAGAAAGAGGCGCTTTGGTGACCTTGGCGATCTCTTCCAGCGACAACTCCTCGTGGAAGCGGAGCACCAGCACTTCGCGATGAAGCATATCCAACTGCAACAGCGCCGCCGCAATCCGTTCTCGGTCTTCGAGGTTGGAGAATCGGTCGAGGGGCGTCGGTTCTCCGTCGGCAATCTCAAAGCTCATGGGCCGGTCGTCATCGCTTCCGCCCTCGAAAAGCTCGTCCAAACTGGACATGGTGCGCTTGCGCCGCAGATCGATCACCAGATTACGGGCAATGGTAAAGAGCCATGTGCCAAATCGCGCTTGCCCATTGAACTGGGAGCCGCGCACCAGCACGCGCATCCAGACCTCCTGGAAGAGGTCTTCGGCCATCTCGCGGTTGCTGGTCAGGTAAAGCAGATAGCGCATCAAACGATGCTGATAGCGGACGATCAGCTCGTCCAGCAGCCCTGCTTCCTGGCGCTTGAGTCCGGCGGATACGGCAAGGCTCTCCTGTCGCGCCTGTTCCTGCTCTGCGATGGCGATGTCCTGACCGAAAAAAGGGCGAACCGAGGCGGAAACATTCATCTCACTCAATTAGACGCCAGAACCACCCGCCAAGTCGCTTGAAAAGTGGATCGAGCGCGATAATCGATCCGCGGAGCGGGAACCAAGAGGCAATCCGACGCCAAAGACGAGGATCATTCGACCGCGCGGGAGCTTCTCCCAACCACTCGCAAGGCGTCTTCGACGGCCTTGGCTGCGCGCCGTTCCCGAGACTCGACGCTCTGGTATCCGAAGATCCCCAGCAGGTGACTGCGCCGCTGCCCCCGCGTCATGGCTTCCCATCCCTTGCGCGCCAGGGGCTGGCGCAGAAACGCCGCATGAAGAATGGGCGGCAGCTCGGTCTCCCCTTCCAGAGCCTGCAAGAACCGCTCGGCCATCCTTTCGGCGCGCTGCTCCCGGCTGGCGGCGCTCTTCGGCTCGCTGACCCATGCGCCGGCCTCCTTGCGATTGGAGTAGCTCAGCCCGTCGAACCATTTGCGCAGCCGGCGATCGCCCTTGAGCGCCTTGGCCAGTTCCGGCGGGAGCGTTGCGGCGCGTTCTTCCAGGTCCGGTTCCAGCCGGATGCGCGCCAGAGATCCCACCTTGATCCTCGCCGCCGCCTGCATCTTCTTATTGACGAGCAGAAAGTACCCTCCGCCCGGCGCGCTAGCGAACAGCGAAGTGCGAAAGGCGAATCCCTCGATCTCTCCGCGCACCCTCATGCCGCGCCGCTCCGGCCACGCCTCGGCCGCATCGAAGGGAATCCGAGCAACCACCCAGCCAAGCCCCGTCCCAAGCGGCTCCAGCACGGCCGTGAAAGATCTGATGGCGGATGGGCACATCGTTTTCCCTTCGAGCCTCCTGCAAAACTGCCTTCAGGCTATGAATTGTGTCGGTTGTCCGCCGGCTTCGCAGACCCACGAAGGAATGAAATTGTGTCCGAGTCCAGCCAGCCGCCAACTTGCCAACTCGCTAACCCCGCGCAGCGGGGGCCAACCCGCTAAACTCGTTCGAACATTCTTCGCACCATTTCTCGTCTGAATTGTTGAACTTGCAAAACAATCGGAATCCAGTTTCCTTTCAGGGCGCGACTTCAGTCGTGTCCTGACACTTTTTGCAGTCTCGATGAGATTTTACAAAGGCTCCCTCTCTATAGTTTCTCGCGCAGGAAGCTGATCACGTGGTCGGCCTGAACCACGCCCACCATGCGGCCCTGCAGGTCCACCACCGGCAGCGCGTGCAGGTTGTACTTGTCGAACATCTCAGCCAGATCGTCCTGGCGCATATCGGCCGGGCAGGAGAGCACGCGGGGCTCGGCCAGCACTGCCAGCCGCGTCTCCGGCAACGCCATGACCAGCCGCGCCAAGGAGACAGCGCCGAGCAGCACGCGCCTGTCGTCCAGCAGGTAGACCTCGGTCACGCTCTCCGGGTCGCCGTCGAAGCTGCGCAGAGCCTGCACTGCCTGAGTCACGCTGGAGTCCTTGCCAAGGAAGATGAAGTCGGTGGTCATGCAGCCGGCGGCCGAGTTCTCGTCGAACTCGAGCAGCTCTTCCACCTCTTGCCGCTCTTCCGGCTCCATCTCTTCGAGGATGGCGTCAGACCGCTCCTCTGAAAGCTCAGCCAGCAGGTCGGCAGCCGCGCCGGGGTCCATCTCCTCGACGATATCGGCGATCCTCTCCTCGCCCAACTTCTCCAGCAGCGCCTTCTGCATCTTGGGTTCTACTTCTTCCAAAGCCTCGGCAGCTACTTCTTCGTCGAGCGAGGTAAAGACAGCCTCGCGCTCGGCCGGGGCCAGGTCTTCCAGAATCTCGGCCAGATCGGAGGGATGCATCTCGGCCAGCCGGGCGTATTCAATGCGCAGCTTGACGCGCCGCGCCGGATCGACCTCGATTACGTCGACAAACTGCCAGGGAATGCCGCTGGCCCCGAATTTGCGCGAGATCGTCTCCAGGGTGGCGCGCGGCAAAAGCCCTTTGAAGACCCGGCGAAAGGCTCCGCGCAACCCCACCTCGACCTCGGCAACGCGCAGCAGATGCGCCGCGCCGCGGCCCAGCCACTCCAGGTCCACATCGTTTACGCGGACCACCTTGCGGCCGTGAATATCGATGATCTGGCGGTCCACCAAATCCTGCTGCAGGTAGAGGTAGTTGCCCTCATCCTTCAGCGGAACCAATGCTCCGGAGGAGCGCAGCTCCAGCGTGCCGGCCGGCGTCTCCATCACGTCCTGAGAGGGCACAATGCAAAGTCCGGCCCGGGTTTTGAGCACCAGCCCAGCCACCTTGCCCGCATCCGGGCCAGTCGCCACTGCAATATCCTTGAGCCGCCCGCGCAGATGCCCCTGCGCATCCGTTACCGGAGTGCCGAGCAGCGCGGTCAGGCTGACGCGGGCTGTGGTGCGGGGCTGCATGAGGTGAGTGTATTACTTTGAGCCGGGTTTGGGGCTGTGGATGCGCTTGCCAAATAACCGGATTCGCTCGGTTCGTGCTCTTTGCGCCTGGGCGCCCAATGAGGCCCGTGAGAGATTGATCGCGATCCTCGTTCCGGTTGTGACAGGGGGAGCCCACGCTGCTCGTCTTCCTCACTTCAAAGGCCAGCGCCGCCGACGTCAGCCGAGCCCTTGCGCATCGTTAGCGTTACCACATTCCGAGTTTCCGCGCCCGAGCATGGGCGATGGCATGGTCAATGAGCAGCCTGCGCGGCGGCGCTCCGAAGCCTTCCCGCGGCAAAATCGTCAGCAGGATGGATTTGGTACAATTTGGATAGCGGGAGACGGACAGGTTTTCCTGCGTTTAGGCCGCCCGCGGTCGCGTGATTGGTGAAGTTTTCTGGCTGCCAGTGTACGTGGAAATCGGTGTTACTTGGCGAAGACAGTGGAAGCCGGAATGGGCGGCGCGGAACGGCGGCAGATCTTTAGACTTGCCGTAAGCCAGGGAGGAC
>JBEKDH010000225.1:0-5127 GCA_050014455.1 Occallatibacter sp. | reverse complement strand
AATACACCTGTGAAAGGATCGATAAGAAGGCATGGGCATAGTAACTTAACTTCAAGAGATGATTAGCCCCACTGCCAGCTTCCCACAGGTCTGTCATCCTGAGCGAGCGAAGCGAGTCGAAGGACCTGCGGTTGCTTTTCACTCTTCCGCGCCCGCCAGGCGCTTGCGCTCCATGCGGGTTCTACGTCCGATCGCCTCTGAAAACTGGGTGCGCCGAATCCCGATTCTGGGATCTGGGATATATGCGTCTACTTTCCAATCACATCGATCGCCACGGGAATCGTCTTGGGCGGCAGGCACTGGCTCTTGTCGCAGGCCTGGAAGCGCAGGCTGGCCTCGACCAGATGATTTCCCGGCTCAGCCACGATGCGCGCCTGGATCACAAACTCGCCGGTATAGACGCTCAGTTTGTTCTTGGGATCGAGGGGCAACGTGAAATCCGTGCCCGCAGGGTAATTCGCGTCCAGCAGCCGCGCGCCCGCGCCCTCGGGAATCGACAAGGTGGTAGGAATGAGAAACTCCTCCCTCGGCGTGTGCGAGTTGATATGCAGCCCCGGCGCGATGCGAAAGTGCAGCGCCACTTCGGTTGGCTTGCCGGCCGCCACGGTCACCTGCTCGGGAAAAAGATACTCGACGGCCGCGCCCTTCAAGATCGACCGGCCCGGAAGATCGGCCTGGGCGTGAGCCACTGAAACGGCGATCCCTATTGCAAATACGATCGTAGCCGGAAAACCTGCGCTGAATCGAAGCATCGAAAAGCAACCCTCAGGGGCTAAAGTGTCCGCGTGAGAGCGCCGTTAGCCCCGTTTGATTGGCGGCGTTTGGGTTGAGTTTTTCCGGTCGCGGTGTTGCTTTGGTCTGCCGGCCGGCCGGTTTGGTTCTTTGCGGTTGGGCTCAGGCTGCCATCAGCGATTTGAGCCGTGTGATGTTATAGGCCAGCGTGGCCAGGGTGAACTCGTTGTTTACGTTTTGCAGTCCGCGGGTGCGAAATTGGCGTATTCCACGTTGTTGTTTGAGGACTCCGAAGACCGGTTCGACGACTGCCTTGCGCCGCGCATAGGCGGCCTGGCCGTCGGGCGATCGCAGTTTGGCGCGCAGTCTGCGATGCGCCGGGGCGCGGGCTTTGAGGCGGCATCGCACGCCCAGATTCAACTCGCAGGCAAGATTCGAGTCCGGCACATAAGCGTCGATGTTGCGCACTTCCATTTGTTCGATGTTGGCGATGGAGAAGAAGCCGCTGTCGGCCAGAGCCGCGCCCGGCGGCGCTCCGCAGCGCTGCTCCACTTCATCGACCATCGGCGCCAGCGAGCCGTTGTCGGTCACGTTCTGGGTCACGCGCTGGGCCACGATCAGGTGGTCGTCGGAGACCGCGATCTCGCCCGTGTAGCCGAGCACGAAGCTGCCGCGCTGGCGCAAAAAACGCGCGTCCTCATCGGTCCGGGAGAGCTTCTTCAAGCCGCTCTTCTTCAGCCGCTCCATGCGCCGCGGCATCTCAGCCAGCGCCTTGTTCAACTCGCCGATGGCCACTTCCAGCCCGCCCGGCTCCTGGTCGTCGCGGTCGGCCGCCTTCTGCCAGGCCCGCACCTGGCGGCGCAGTGCGGCGCGCGTCGAGCGCAACGCCTGCTCCGAGTCCACGCGATCTTTACAGGCGTTGGCCGCAACCCGCGTCGAGTCGATCGCCACCCGGCCCAGCTTCACCATGCCCTGCTGCTGCGCCCACTCCAAAACCTGCGTAAATGCGTCGTTCAGCGCGCGTCCGTGACGGCGGCGAAACGCGCTCAGAGCCCAGTTGTCCACCCGCTCGCCGGCCGCCAGATAACGGAACGCAAGATCCTCCACCAACCGCCGCTCCACCTGCCGCGCGCTGGTGATGCCCAGCGCATAAGCGTAAAGCCACACGCCAAGCATCAACTCGGGCGCATACAACTCACCGCCCTCGGCGCTGTAGCTGTGCTCAAACACGCTCATATCCAACCGCTCAATCACTCCACGAACGAAAAAGCAGAGATGATTACCACCCAACTCATCCCGCACGCTCGGCGGCAGCAAATACGCCTGTTCCGGGCTGTAAACCTTGAATCGCGACATACTTCTCTTGTCGCCCAAATCCCCTGTGAATTACAAGTACCATGTGTAGTTCTCACGCAGACACTAAAGCCCACCCAGATTTTGCTGCATAATCGGCACGGCTGAAGCCGTGCCCTTTCAAGACATCTAGGTGAGCCGAGCAAATCTGACTTGCCAATTCCGCCAGCCCCGCACCAGTCATTCGGAGCTAAAAGCTAAAAGCTAGAAGCTAGAAGCTAGAAGCTGCTCTTACTCCCCAGCGCCTTCTTGATACTGGCCTCGATATCGTCCTTCGAGGTCAATCCCATCTGCGCGGCCACAACCGTCCCGTTGCGGTCGACAAAGAACGAGGTCGGCATGGCATCCAGCCCGCCGTAGGGCTTGCTGAGCGAATCGCCGTCGATCAGCACCGGGTAGGGGATGTGCGTCTCCTCGACGAAGCGCGCAATCTCCTTCTTTTCGTCGCTCAGCTTCTGTGGGTCGCCGCGGTCGATGTCGTCTGTGGAGACGCCCAGCACTTCAAACCCCTGCGGCGCGTACCGATTCCGCAGTTCGATCAGCCAGGGCGTCTCGATCTTGCACGGGCCGCACCACGTGGCCCAGAAGTTGATCAGCACCGCCTTGCCCTTGTAGCCGGCCAGTGAAACCTTTTTGCCGCTGAGGTCTTCCAGAACAAACTCCGGCGCAGGCTTGCCCTTGAGCGGCGAAAGATACTCCGGCTCCCCGCCGGCCGGGTTGACCGCCAATTGGCCTTGTGCCGTGGAGCTTCCCTGCCGCTCCGCCGCCTGCCTACGCAGTTCCCAGTTGGCCCACCCCGCCCAGGCAAAGACGGCCAGAATGAACAGAACGGCAGTGATGACCAACGTGTTGCGCTTCACCGGGATTCGCCTCTCACTTTCATTGTACGAGCAGCCTTGGGCACCCCATCCTTGCCGGGCTTTTGTTTTCGCGGCAAGGGTGGGATACCGCGATCTTTGACCACTCCGTCGCGAGCAGCCGCAGCGAGACTGCCCAAAGCTGTTACCATCAAAAGCCGATGAACCAGCCCAACCCAAACGAATCTGAACCAGGCCGAATCGAAGCCGCGGCCCTGAAGCCGGCTGATTTGGTGCGCACCGAGGCGGCGGCCCTTGAAGCTCTGGCCGCGCGCCTTGAGGGCCCCATGGCCGAACCCTTCGCCCGCGCCGTCGAGCTGATCCTTCGTTGTGGCGAGGAGCGGGGCCGCGTCGTGGTCACCGGCATGGGCAAGAGCGGCATCATCGCTCAAAAGATCGCCGCCACCCTCAGCTCCACCGGCTCGCCGGCCCTGTTTCTGCACCCCGCCGAAGCCGTCCACGGAGACCTGGGTGTGCTCATGCCCGGCGACGTCGTGGTCGCGCTCTCTTCGAGCGGCGAGACCGAAGAAATTCTTCGCCTGCTCACCCTCCTCAAGCGCAAGGGCGACGCGCTGGTCAGCTTCTGCTGCAATCTGAAGTCGACTCTCGCCGCCGCGAGCGACGTTGCCCTCGACTGCGGCGTCGAGCGCGAGGCCTGCGGGCTGAATCTGGCGCCCACCGCCTCCACCACCACCATGTTGGCGCTGGGCGACGCGCTGGCCGTCGCCGTCAGCCTGCGCAAGGGCTTCCGCGCCGAGGATTTTGCCGAGCTGCATCCCGGCGGCAAGCTGGGCAAGCGCCTGGCCAAGATCCGCGACCTGATGCACTCCGGCGACGAGGTGCCCGTTGTGGCGCCGGCGACGCCTATGACCGACGTGATCTACGAAATGTCGAGCAAGAAACTGGGCATCACGACCGTGCAGGAGCGGGGCCAACTGCGCGGCGTCATCAGCGACGGCGACCTGCGCAGGCTGCTGGAACGCGAAGGCGGCGCAGCCCTCAGCCGCACGGCCGGCGAAGCCATGAACCCCCATCCGCGGACGATTGCCGCTTCGGAACTAGCCGTGACGGCGCTGGCGATCCTGGAAGAGCGCAAGATCACCTCGCTGGTCGTCGTGGACGCCAACCAGACCGTCGAAGGCGTGCTCCACCTGCACGATCTGTGGGGCGTGGAGCTGATCTGAGAACAGAGATCAGGGATTAGGCGCGTCGGCATACTTGCGTGGCACTCGTTGACAGGTCTTCGTCCCCACGAACTGATCCAGCGAGGGCGAAGCCTTCCAGACGCGGCTGGACTGGGGGGCAACGGAGGGCGGGGGCTTGACAAATAGGCTACAATAGACCACTTTGCATATGTATGAGCGATTATGATGTGTATTTGACTCCAGAGCAAGTCGCAGATCGTCTCCAGATGGGGACGGAGACAGTGTATCGGTACTTGCGCAGCGGGAAACTGCGCGGGCGGCGGATCAGCCATAAGGCCTGGCGGATCGCCGAGATTGATCTTGCTTCCTTCATGCGGGGGCAGAACATTTCCGAACTTCTCTTTGAGCAATACCTTGCAGAGCAAGGGTTGGGGAGGGCTGAACATGAGCCAGAGTTTCCTGGTGCAACGAAGAGGGTCGATTACCGGCTATTGCACAATGGCAAACGGCTTTGGTTTGAGGTGAAAGAGTTCGCTGACGACCAAGCCCTCATCGCTGGCATGGTTCCGGGCCAAGTTCGCGGAGGCGCTTACGACCCGTACAAGGGCATTCGCAACAAGATTAACGATGCATGGAAGAAGTTTCGAGACTATGAAGGGGAATGTTGCTCGCTTGTGCTCTTCAATGAGCGTGTAAACAACGTCGATATCACATCGGCGGATATCGTGCTTGGCGCAATGTTGGGCGACATCACTTATCACATTCCAATCGATTTTGAGAGTGGAAAGGAAATAGGCCCAACAACAAAGCAGTTTGGAGGGCGCGGCAAGATCACTGTCTCCCATGAGGGAAAAGCTCAGAACACCACGATCAGCGCGGTGATCGCGCTAGAGTGGCTTCACAATGGCCAACGTGAGCAGCGCATACGGTTTGCGAAGGAGGAAGTCCAGGAAACCCGTAAGCTTTCATGGGAGGAACGATTTGAAAGGAGGAAAGCAATCCCGTCTGATGAAGAGTCTGTGTTGCGGACAATTGTGTAC
>JBEKDH010000224.1:0-5280 GCA_050014455.1 Occallatibacter sp. | reverse complement strand
GTTGCCGCTGCGCGCGCTATCCCAGCGCGGAACACTGGGAGATGATGGGAGCAAGCTGTGAGACAACCGAATTCGGGCTTCCCGCGCCCTCGGCCCGCGGTTCCAGTACGAAGCGGAGATTGTCGGCGACAATCGTCACCGCGGCCTTCAGTTCCTTTTCAAAGGTAGTGACGGACTTCTCCAGCCGCTGCACGTAGTCGTCGCGTATCCGATCGGCATTACGGCCCAGTTCCGCGTCGACGCAGGCCAGCATTCGGCTGAAAATGGCCCGGCGCAGCATGGACTTCGGCAGCACAAAGATCAGCTTGTCAAGCTGGTTCTGGAGTACCGGGTCGGTGTGATAATGCAACCGGCTCTCAACCGACAGGGATGAGGTCAAGTTCACAGGCGTGACCGGAACATCGAACAAGCCGCCGGCGGCCCTTTGCAGGCTCTCAAGCACAGCGTTCGTTCTTTCCACAAAGCGGCGGGAGAGGGCAGCCAGCTCCAGGTGGATGCGCTCGTCTTCCTGCGCGCGCCAATCCACAAAGACGGTTTCAATCTCGCCGAGCATGAAGTGGTCAACCAGCGCGCCAAGCTCTTCGCGGGACTGGTTCGGATTCTCATTGGCGAGCTTGTTCAACCGCATGCGCATGCGTGGAGCGGCCGAGGAAACGTGTTCCTTCAAATCCCTCTCGATGCGGGTAACGAGGGTCGCCGTATCCTGCCGCAGCAGGTGACGCACATCCTTCAACTCCTGATCCGCGGTGGCCAGAGCCTCCTGGAGAGCGACCCTTCTGCGGGCAATATCCTCGCCGGCCATAAACCGGGCGCGCTCCCCAACCATGGCCGCAAACCGCAGCGTGGTTGCAATGCGCAGCAGATCGATAGCCACCGACTGAAAGAGCGTCTGCTCCTTCTCCTCGGCGGCAAAATGGTGAAGACGGGCCATCAGCGGGCCCAGGCCATTGCGCTCATGGGGCGCTTTTTCCAAGCGTTCCTTCATGACCTGCCGCGCAGAGAGCGTGAACACCTCCGGCTTCTTGATGCCTACGTGATTGCGCAGCTCATTCTCGAGGAAAGTGACGAGCGATTCGACTTCATCGGAGGTCGACAGGTCGGTCTTGTTGATGACGAAGAGAAGCTTGGGCACATCCAGGCGAATGCGGCGCAGAAAGTCCGACTCCACGGCAGTGACCGGCGGGTCGACGGAGAGAACCACGATAGCGGCATCCACCTCGGCGAGAAAACCCTCGGTGGTCGAGGTGTTATCGCGTTGAGTGGAGCCGATTCCTGGCGTGTCGATCAGATCGATGCCCATGCCCAGCAGTGGCGAAGGGTGCTTGACCTCGGCGCAGGCTACCTGCTTTCGGTTGCCTGGGTTCCCGGCTTCCGTGATGTACTCGTAAAGGCACTCGACTGCAATCTGCTGGGATTGACCCGTCTTGAAGAGGATCTCCGCCGAGGGAACCGGCCCGTAGGTCACCCTGGTAATGACAGAGGTAAGCGGCAGTACGCCGGTGGGCAAAACCCTTGCGCCCAGCAGCGCATTGATAAAGGAGCTCTTGCCCCGCTTTGTTTGTCCCATCACAGCCAGGTTGAACCGGTTCTTCTTCAACTTGTCTGAGAGCGCCTCGAGCGACGCGCGCAAGTCTTCTGACTGGTTGCCTTCAGCAAGCCCGGAAAGCTCATCGATGGAGCGAAGAAGAGCCTTGCGAACCATCTGCAGAATGCCAGCCTCGCCGGCCGCGTTAAATGCCATGGCACACCTCTATGGACCTGCGAAGGAATCTCAAGAGTTCTCATGGAGGTCCAAGAACACCGTACCACGTTCAGGTGTGGAAAATGCGACCGACGCAACGTGAAAGGGCAATCGAATGAAGGAGGTGTACCAAGAAAGGAACGATTGGGCGGTTTCCCGGTTTTCCTGCGCCTCCAGCCGCCGCGCAACCGGCGGATTGCGCTGCCGTTACAATGAGAGCGCGACAGAACTGGCGCGGAATTCAGCGGAAAGGATGGGTGCGAAGATGGCCCAGGAAGTCCAGGATGCAGCGGCTACGGAGTTCGGCTGGAGAGGTGTGTACAGGCTGGGCGGAGCGGCTGCCCTGATCGCCGCTGTTTTTTTTCGCAGAAACATGGCGGAGGAATACCTGCTTTGCCGGCTGCTCGGGTTTTTTCCATCCGGACCCAAGGGGCTGCCGGGCAGCGCGCTGGACTGCTTTAACGTTTTTCATAGCCACAGGCTGATTGGACTTACACTCCTGAACCTCTTTGACATCGTCAACTACTCTCTTGTAGCCCTGATCTTCCTTGGTCTCTATGCCGCGCTGCGAAGGGTGAGCCGGGGTCTCATGACGCTTGCCATGGCACTGGCTCTGATGGGCGCGGCAATCTACTTCGCGTCAAATCAAGCTTTTGCGATGCTGGCGCTGAGCGACCGCTATTGGAGCGCGGCCACCGACGCCCAGCGAACGATGTTGCTGGCCGCCGGGGAGGCGCTGCTGGCCATTCAGAATACCGCCGCGACGTACGGCTCCGGGATCTACATCAGCTATTTGCTGGTCAACGTTGCCGGGCTGATCGCGGCGGCCGTCATGCTGCGCAGCCCGGCCTTTGGCAAGACCTCCGCCTATGCGGGGATTGTGGCCAACGTCCTTGGCTTGGGCTACTACGTCACCGACTCTCTGGCGCCGGCGCTCAACGCCATTCCAATCTCCGCTGCCGCTCCCTTCCTGTTGATTTGGTACCTGCGCATCGGCTGGAGGCTGCTTCGGCTTGGAACGGGACGCGAGATCGGGGCTCTGTTCGACAGCCCGGTACAATGAGAGCGTGATGGAACTGGTGCAGATCGAGCCGTTGCGGAAGGCTCCCGCGCCCAAGCCGGAGTGGCTGAAGGCGCGCGCCCCGGTGGGCGAGAACTACCACGGCCTGAAGCGCCTGGCGCGATCGCTGGGGCTCAACACCGTCTGCGAGAGCGCGCATTGCCCCAACATCGGCGAGTGCTGGCATCACCGCACGGCCACCTTCATGATGCTGGGCAACCTGTGCACGCGGCGCTGCGGCTTCTGCGCCGTTCCCAAGGGAAGGCCCGCGCCCATCGACTTCGACGAGCCGCGCCGCGTGGCCGAGGCGGTGGCCGCGCTGGACCTGCGCCACGCCGTCATTACCAGCGTTAACCGCGATGACGACCTGCTGGGCGGGGCGCGCGCCTTTGCCCTGGTCATCGAGGAGATTCGCCACCAGGCGCCTGGCTGCCGGATCGAGGTGCTCGTCCCCGACTTCCAGGGCGACCGGGAGGCGATTCGCACCGTGGTTGAGGCGCGGCCTGAGGTGCTCAACCATAACGTCGAGTCGGTGCCGCGGCTCTACCGCGTGGTGCGCTCCGGGGCGCGGTATGAGCGTTCCCTTGATTTGTTGCAATACTCCAAGGAGTTAAACCCCGGAGGAGGGCTTACCAAATCCGGCGTGATGGTGGGCCTGGGCGAGGAGACCTCTGAGCTGCTTCAGGTCTTCCGCGATCTGGCCGCGGCCGGCTGCGACATTCTGACCATCGGGCAGTACCTGCGCCCCTCGCGCGACCACCTGCCCATGGCCCGGCTCTATACGCCGCGCGAGTTTGCCGAACTGAAGGCCGAGGCGCTCAGGATGGGCTTCCGCCACGTGGAATCGGGGCCGCTGGTGCGGTCGAGCTACCACGCCCACGAGCAGGCGGCGGCGATGGGGCAGACGGTAGTGTCGTAAAAGATTCCGGCTGGCGCCAGTCTGGACCATTTCGTCCGGCTTATGGAGCCTTGCCGCGGCTAAGATTCGTTAATATAGTGTTTTGGAAGCAGCGAGGAGAAAGATGGCAGTCTCGACAATGGCCGGGATTCCGGCGCTCAAGGAACTCAACGCCGGCCTGCGGCGGCGGATGGACCAGGCGGTGGCTACCTTCCAGGCCAACCTGGCCTCAACGCGCACGGGCCGGGCCAACGTGCATATGATCGACCAGGTGAAGGTGGATTACTACGGCACGTACACCCCCATCAGCCAAATGGCGCAGGTTTCAGCGCCCGAGGCGCAGCTGATCGTGATCGCGCCCTGGGACCCCAGCACACTCAAGGAGATCGAGAAGGCCCTGCGCGTGGCCGATCTGGGCTTCAATCCCATCTCCGACGGCAAGGTGCTGCGCGTGCCCGTCCCGCCCATGACCGAGGAGCGGCGGCGCGAGGTCTGCAAGCACCTGAACAAGGTGCTCGAAGAGCACCGCACCGCCGTCCGCAATGTGCGCCGCGACGGCAACGAGGCCCTCAAGAAGCTGGCCAAAGAGAAGAAAATCAGCGAGGACGAGGAGAAGCGCGCCCTGGAAGAGGTGCAGAAGATGACCGACGAGGAGATCCGCCGCATGGAAGAGCTTTCGCACAAGAAGGAAGCGGAAGTGATGCAGGTGTGAGAAACCCTCGCCGTCAGGCGGACTCTCCGCAAAAGCGTGTGCCGCACAATCGGCGCGCCTTCTATTCGAATCAAAGATGTGGTGGAATGTGCAGGGATCTTTCCGCCCGATTCTCCTTCATGCCTTGAGGGCGGTTAAAGCATTATCACACTAGCTGTACCCAGTTAAGGCAGGTTCTGAACCAAGCTGCGGTGTTGTCCGGGGTAATGTTTGGAAGGGCATCCCTGATGGCATGGTAGAGTTCTTCACTGGTGCGAGCCTTGGCTTTGCGGAGGATCTGTTTCAGCTTTGACTAGGCCTTTTCGATGGGGTTCAAGTGGGGCGAATAGGGCGGCAGATAGAGTAACTCCGCCCCGCGGACTGAAGGCGTTCCCTAACGCCCTGCACCTTATGACTGCTGAGGTTATCCATCGCCACCACGTCGCCCGGTGCAAGCGCCGGACAGAGCACTTGGTCCAGATAGGCCAGGAAGATTTCCGTGTTGGTGGCGGCTTCGATGGTCATGGTCGCAAGCATGCCTTTCAAACTCATGGCGGAGAGGATCGTCAGCACCTGCCAGTGACTCTCCGGGGTGGCCTCATGAATGCGACGGCCTCCCCGGCAGCGGCCGCGCCGCCGGGTCATGCCCACTGTGACTCCGCTTTCGTCCAGGAAAATCAACCGTTCTGGTGCAACCGTCAGGATGCGCCGGTGGAACTCGGCGCGCCGCTCGCGGTTTGCTTCGCTATCGCGCTCGAAGGCGTGGAGCGACTTTTTTTGAGCCGCAGGCCGAGCCGCTTGACCCAGTTCTGAGTGAGCGTCCAACTGAGGTCCACGCCCTTTTCCGCCTCAATCCGGCCGCGCAACTCAGCGATGGTGATGTCGGCCTG
>JBEKDH010000223.1:0-5358 GCA_050014455.1 Occallatibacter sp. | reverse complement strand
ATCTATAACGCAAGCCAGTCTGGCGCTTCAGCCACCGCGCCCAGTTCGTCCGCCTCCTCTGCCGGCATGAGTGCCCCCATGCCCACGACAGGTCCGTTTGCCACTACAGCCAAAGTGGAAATCGAAGACGCCAACGGTCCCGTCCAGTTGCGTCGCGAAGAGCAGATTGCGTACGTGTTTCTCTCCGCCATCGAGATGATCGAGCACGATTGCCAGCTCACACTTCAGCATGTCTGCCCCATGGATCAGATTCTGGCTGGCTCGTACCCCAGTGGCACTCATATCGAACATCTGAAGTTCGACCCCAACAAGACGGACCCCAACTACGTCTACACCCTCGCGGCCTCCGGCATGGCCTGGGAGGCGCACGCCAATCCCAAGAGGCCGGGGCTGAAGGGCTTCTGCTTCATGGCCAGGACCATCGGAACAACGACTGCCACCTACAACCCCGCCGGAAGCGCCGGATGGGTCGACAAGGAACTGGGGAACCGCGGCATGGAAGGCGATTCCTTCGCCATCCAATAGAACTGGAGCTGCTTTTCAATCGATCTCACTTGGCGCGGCGAGGGGGTGCGCGAGTGGGGCTTCCCCGGCCCTCGCCCGCGACCCGGGCGCTGCCCGAGTGCGGTGGTTTATTCTGCTGTTACCGCATATGAACGAAGAGATTCCCAATCTGACGGCATTTGACGAAGCCGCTCTGGACCAGGCGTTTGCCCGTCTGGAGCGGCAGGCGCGCGAGGCTGCCGCCTTGCTCAGCGGCGAGCAGGCTGTCGAGGCCTTTCGGCTGCAATGGCTGGGGCGCAAGCAGGGGCGGCTCAACGAGGTCTCTGGGCGCTGGCTGAAGACGGCTCCTGCAGAGGCCAGAAGGGCGCTGGGCCTGCGGTTCAACGCGCTGAAAGCAGTGGTGGAGGGGCTCCTTGACGCGGCGCTCGGTTCAGGTCCGACTGACGCGGCGCTCGCCCGCGAGGCGATCGACATTACGTTGCCAGGCACGCGCCGGCTGACCGGAGCCGAGCATCTGATCACGCGGACGACGAACGAGATTGTGAGCGTCTTTGCGGCGCTGGGCTACTCGGTGGGCGTGGGACCCGAGGTCGAGACCGACTACTACAACTTCGAGTGCATGAACTTTCCTCCTGGGCATCCGGCGCGGGATACGCAGGACACGCTGGTCATCGCCAATCAGGAACGGCGCCCGCAGCGCGACCGTCTGCTGCTGCGCACCCATACCTCTCCAGTCCAGATGCGGACCATGGAGATGCAGCCGCCGCCGGTGCGGATCGTGATTCCGGGCAAAGTGCACAGGAACGATGCGGACGACGCGACCCACTCCTCGACCTTTCACCAGGTAGAAGGTCTCTGCGTGGACACCAACATCACCTTCAGCGACCTGAAGGGGACGCTGGATTACGCCATGAAGGCGCTCTTCGGCTCGGCGGTAAAGACACGCTTCTTTCCGTCGTTCTTTCCCTTCACGGAGCCGAGCGCCGACCTGCAGATCAGTTGCATCTTCTGCGGCGGCAAGGGCTGCCGCAAGTGCAAGCAGTCGGGATGGATTGAGCTGCTGGGCTGCGGCATGGTGGATCCGGCGGTCTTCGCCTTTGCGGCGGAGAAACAGCCCGCCTACGATCCGAAGAAGATTTCCGGGTTTGCCTTCGGCATGGGCGTGGAGCGCATCGCCATGATGAAGTACGGAGTTAGCGAGATCGGCAAGTTTTATGATGAGGATATGAGGTTTCTCGAACAGTTTGTGTAGCGAGTCAGCAAGTTAGCGTGCGCTGCGCGCACTTGGCAAGTTAGCGAGTTAGCGGCAGCAGCGGGGGAACGGACGATCATGGCCAGAACTCGGCATTTTCGCGATCTACACGTTTGGCAAAAGGCAATGGAGTTGGCTCGCCAGGTTTATCTGTTGACCGAGGAGTTTCCCAAGGCCGAGACTTTTGGCCTGCGGATGCAGATGCGGCGGTCTGCAGTATCGGTGGCAAGCCACATCGCCGAAGGCCACGGAAAGCTGACGGACGCTGAATTGCGGAGATCGCTTGGGTCGGCGCGTGGGGCATTGTATGAATTTGAAACGCAGAATGAACTGGCATGCGGCCTGAGATTCATCGACCGGGATTCCTCGCAGCAGTTGCTCGAACTGGCTACGGAAACCGCAAAACTCATCAACGGACTGCTGGGAAAGCTGGAGTTCGATCGGGAGACGACGGAACCCGCTTACTCGCTAATTCGCTAACTTGCTGACTCGCCATGTGCGCGAAGCGCAGGCTAACTTGCTAACAGGCATCGACTCAATGAAGATACTGACTAAGTGGCTTAGATCGTACTTGCCCGGACTGCCCGTCGATGACACGCGGCTCGCCGAAGATTTGACCTTACGCGGAATTGCCGTCGAGGGTATATACGGCCTCGGCGAGGGCAACTGCTCGCTCTACGAGATGGACATTACCACCAACCGCGTGGACGCGATGAACCACTATGGGATAGCGCGGGAGGCGGCGGCGATCTATGGGCTGACTCTGCCGCCGCTCGATTTTCCTCTGCCGGAACCCCGGCCGGCCGCTAAGCCATTTCCAGTCCGGATCGAGGCCGGGGATGCCTGTGGACGGTTCACCGCGCGAGTGTTGCGCGGCATCACGATCGCTGAGTCGCGAGACTGGTTTGCGGGCGCGGAGGTGGCCACCTATTTCGAGCTGCTCGAACAGAAGCGGATCTCGAACGCGGTGGACGCGACCAACTTTGCATGGCTGGCGATGGGTCAGCCCACCCATGCCTTCGACCTGGACAAGATCGAGGGCGGCATTGTGGTGCGCCGGGCGCGCCAGGGCGAGCGGCTGAAGACGCTGGACGGCGTGGAGCGGACGCTCGATGCGGATGACCTGGTGGTGGCCGATTACGCCAAGCCGCTGGGGCTGGCCGGGGTGATGGGCGGTTGGGAGACGATGATCACGCCGGAGACCACGAATGTGCTGGTGGAAGCGGCGTGGTTCGATCCGATGGCAGTGCGGCGGACGGCGCGGCGGCATGGGCTGCATACCGACGCCAGCCACCGATTCGAGCGAGGGGCGGACTTCAACGCAGCGCCGGTCGCTTCCGCGCTGGTAAGCAGCATCTTGCTGGCCAACGGCGGTTGGGTCGAAGGCGAACTGGTGGACGCGCGGGTTGCGGCTATCGAAGCGCGGACGGCCAGCCGCAAGCCCGTTGCGCTGGCGCTCAGTGAGGTCCGGCGCATCCTCGGCGCGACCGTGGATGCGGAGGGAATCTCCGCGGCGACAGTCGAGGGAGTGCTTAAGGCGCTGGGCTGCGAACTGACGGCGGGAACGGGAGGGGACGAGGCGGTGTGGCAAGGAACGCTGCCCAGCTGGCGGCTGGATCTGGAGCGCGAGATCGACCTGATCGAGGAGGTTGCGCGGGTTTACGGCTACAACCGCTTTGCCAATACACTGCCGGCCTTTGGCGAAGGGGTGCGCGCGCTGCCATGGGCTGAAAAGGAACTCGAAGTACGGCGCACGCTGCTGGCGGCCGGCTTCCATGAGGCGATCGGCAGTACCTTCTGCTCGGCGGCGGAGGCGGCATTGACAGCGCCGCAGCCGGGGCTTATGGTTCCGCTGGGCAATCCGCTCAGCGACGAAGCCGGTGTCCTGCGTCCTTCGCTGGTGCCGGGAATGCTGGCGATGATTGCTGGAAACCTTCATCGCGACGTGAGCGATGTGCGCCTCTTCGAGTTGGGTACGGTCTTCAGCGGCACGACCGAGAAAGTGGAAGAGCGGCCGGCCGTGGCTTTTGGAGCGGTGGGCAGCCTGCCGGAGCAGGGGGCTTTGCAGGCCGCGCGGACGATTGAGTTTTACGATGTGAAAGGAGTGGTCGAGCAGCTTCTGGAGCGATTTCAGGCGCGCACCATTTATTTCGACCGCTTTCCGGCCGAAGCCGGGCTTACCCCCCAGTGGCTTCATCCCTACCGCTCGGCGCGTGTTGCGCTGGAGGGCGCAACGGTGGGCTGGTTCGGCCAGTTGCATCCCCGCGAGGCCGATGCCCGCAAGCTGAAAGATCCGGTGCTGGTGGGCGAGTTGTATCTGGACCGGCTGTACAAGCTCAACCTGCGCAAGCCGGCGGCGCGGGAGATTTCGCGCTTCCAGCCGGTGCACCGCGATTTTTCGTTGATTCTGGATGAAAAAATTGGCTGGGAGACGATCGACCGGGCGCTGGCCGGATTGCGGATTCCCGAGCTGGTGGATTGGCAGGCGCGAGAGGTTTTTCGCGATGCCAGGCTGGGCCAGGGAGAGTATTCACTGCTGCTCGGCACGATCTTTCAGGCCACGGATCGCACCTTGCGCGAGGAGGATTTGCAGAGCTTTCATGCGCAGGTGGTGGAGGCTGTTGGCAAAGCAGGCGGGCGGCTGCGGAGCTAAGTTCTGAGATGGGGCGGGCTGGCGCTATACTTGCACGGATGCGATGGATTTGAGCGGAGGGGGTTTCAATGTCTGAGTTTGCCTGGGATACCGAGACAGTGAAGGAGCCGGAAGTGCAAGAGCACGATGAGCTGGAAGCGCGTCAGCCTGACGAGCCGGAGGTACGGGAGCGCAGCGTACCGGCTGCGCCAGCGGAGACGCTGGCCTTGAGCGCAGACGATTTTTCGGCGCTGGAGGAGCGAATTCTGCGCGCGGTGAATCTGGTGAAGCGGGAGCGGCAGGCGCGGGTGGCGATCGAGGAACGCGCGGCGAAGGCCGAGTCGCAACTGCGCGAGCAGGCGCCGCTGACCGAGCAATTGCAAAACGAAGTAAATGCCTTGCGCGCCGAGCGCGATCAGGTGCGGCAGCGCATGGAGCGGTTGTTGGGGCAACTGGATTCGCTGGAGCTGTGAAGGAACCTTTGGGAGGATAGGCGTGGCTCAGGAACAAGGCGGCAATGCGTCTGGGTACGTGACCGTTGAGATCTACGACCAGATCTATCACCTCTCGGGCCAGGACGCGGGGCACATCCGGGCGCTGGCGGCGCGGGTTGACGCCAAGATGCGCGCTGTCGCCGCCCAGGGCCGCACCGTGGATTCGCTGCGTGTGGCGGTGCTGGCCGCGCTCAATTTGGCCGACGAGCTCTCCCAGACCGGTGGCGCCGACGCGCGGCTGGGCCATGCGCGTGCAACCAGCCTGCGCGGGCTGCTGGACGAAGTACTCGAAGAAGAGTGGAAGAAGGGGTCGTAGACTCCGCGCTCTTGCCGCGAGCAGTGGAGATGGGCAATCGGAAGCCCGATTCGGCGGGGGCGGACGAGGCTCGTGAGGCCGCGAATTAAGGGGAGAGACGGTCTCCGATTTGGCCGCGCGGCTCCCAAAAGTGAGTACAAGAACGTAGCACAAAGCGCTC
>JBEKDH010000222.1:0-5422 GCA_050014455.1 Occallatibacter sp. | reverse complement strand
AGCGGCCGGAGTTCCTTGATCTTCGGCGATGTGGGATCGGTGTCAACGAGGTGGGAGATTTCCACCAGCAGATCTTCGCGCTTGGGCAGGAACTCGTGCAGCGGGGGATCGAGCAGGCGGATAGTGACGGGCAGCGACTCCATGGTCTGGAGGAGGCCAGCGAAGTCGGCGCGCTGCATGGGCAGAAGCTTCTGCAGGGCGGCGCGGCGGTCGGCCTCGTTGTTGGCCAGGATCATGGTTTGCATGTGTCCGATGCGGTCTTCGGCAAAGAACATGTGCTCGGTGCGGCAGAGGCCGATGCCTTCAGCGCCGAAGAGGCGAGCATTCTTGGCGTCGCGAGGGATATCGGCGTTGGCGCGGACGCGCAGGCGGCGGACCGGATCGACCCAGCTCATGTAGGTGACCAGATCCGGATCGTCCGGCTGAGCAGGGAGGGTCTTGAGCTGGCCCTTGATGACGCGGCCGGTAGTGCCGTCGAGCGAGATAAAGTCGCCCTCGCGAAAGGTTTGACCCTTGACGCGGAGTTCCTTGTTGGCTTCGTCCACGACGCAATCGCCGGCGCCGGCCACGCAGCACTTGCCCATGCCGCGGGTGACGACAGCGGCGTGGGAGGTCATGCCGCCGCGCGAGGTGAGAATGCCGGTGGCGACTTCCATGCCGGCGATGTCTTCAGGGGTGGTTTCGCCGCGGACCAGGATGATGACCTTGTAGGTGCCGTTGGCGTGGGCCTTGACCGCGTCCTCGGCGGTGAATACGATTTGGCCGACAGCCGCGCCGGGCGAGGCCGGCAGGCCGGTGGCCAGAACTTCGATCTTCTCGCCCTTTTCCACCAGGCGGGGGACCAGGAAGTCGTAGAGCTGATTGGGCTCGACGCGGTGAATAGCTTCTTCCTGCGTGATGAGGCCTTCCTTCACCATGTCGATGGCGACGCGAACGGCGGCCAGGCCGGTGCGCTTGCCGTTGCGGGTCTGCAGCATGTAGAGCTTGCCATCCTGGATGGTGAACTCGAAGTCCTGCATGTCGCGATAGTGCCTTTCCATCTTGCCAGTGATGTCGCGGAGCTGCTCGTAGACCTCGGGCATGGCGCGCTCCAGCTCGCTGATGGAGAGCGGCGTGCGGACGCCGGAGACGACGTCTTCGCCCTGGGCGTTCATCAGGTATTCGCCGAAGAAGGCGTGCTCGCCGGTGGCGGGATTGCGCGTGAAGCCTACGCCGGTGCCGGAGTTCTCGCCCAGGTTGCCGAAGACCATGGCTTGCACGTTGACGGCGGTGCCCAGCCAGTCGTCGATGCGGTTGATGCGGCGATAGGTCTTGGCGCGGTCATTCTGCCAGCTCCTGAAGACGGCGTCGCGGGCCTGCACCAGCTGGTCGAGCGGGGCCTGTGGGAACTCTTTGCCGGTTTCGGCGAGGACCAGCTTCTTGTATTCGGCGATGATCTCTTTGAGGGCGTCGGGCTGGAGCTCGTAGTCGAACTTGACGCCCGCGCGGTGCTTCACACCGTCGAAGATGTGCTCGAACTTCTTCTTGGGCACATCGAGAACCACGTCGCCGAACATCTGGATGAGGCGGCGATAGGAGTCGTATGCGAAACGGGGATTGTTGCTGAGCTTGGCCAGCGCTTCGACGGCCTGATCGTTGAGGCCGAGGTTGAGGATGGTGTCCATCATGCCGGGCATTGAGAACTTTGCGCCGGAACGGACGCTGACCAGCAGTGGGTTGTCGCCGGTACCCAGCTTCTGCCCTTGCAGCGCTTCGAGCCGTTCAAGGGCGGCGTACATCTCGACGTTGATTTCCGGGCTGACCGCGCCGCGCATGTACTCGCGGCAAGCCTCGGTCTGGATGGTGAATCCAGGAGGGACGGGTAATCCGGCGTTGGTCATCTCCGCCAGTCCGGCGCCCTTGCCGCCCAGCACATCCTTCATCTTTCCGTTACCGTCGGCGGCGCCTCCGCCGAAGAAAAACACGTACTTGATTGGTGTTGAACCTGCCTGTACGGCAAGCGACGAATCCACAGCGCCCTGCGTCATGCGATGAAACCTCCGTGTTTTGAATTTTTGTCCCGGCGACGAAGTGGGTGCCCACTGGGCATCGCTGGGGATCCCGAATTCCGCGGGCGCGGAGTACATGCGGGGGGACAGAACGGAACTCAGCGCTCAAAGGAAGAAGCGATTTTCAGGCTGAGCGCGCGCCAGTCATCCAGACACAAAACTGCGCCTCGCGGGCATTGGTTAGTCGTTAATACGAATATCGTCCCAGGCATCCAATTGCCTGTGTTGAAGGTCACATGAAATTCCGTAGAACCTTGAACGACACGCTACTCGAACGATTATACCTTCCCGGCTTGAGACGGATGCCGGCGCTGGACGAGAATATGAGCCTGTTGCACGCAAGTTCATGCGGCGGGGCGCAGCAGCGTCGAACTGGATTTCCCATTCTGGACCGGACCGCGAGAAAGAAGAATCCGGTCGAGGCCGACAAGCGCAAGAACTTCGGCAACTCTCGCCTGTGCGTTGAAGACGATGAAGCTGTGGCCGGCATCGCGGGCGGCCGTGTACAGAGCAACCAGGGCTGCAATGCCAGCTGCGTCGATGCGCTCGACAGAGGAGAGATCGAGCGCCACGGATTGCCGCCGCGCGAGGGGCTCCACGTGCTCCAGCAGACGCCCATCGCTCCCCCGGACCAGATCCGTCCCCTTGATGGCTTCCCGAAACTCGCAGGGCGAGATCGCCGCCGCTGGGGCACTGCACATTGCAATTGTCATAAAGACCTCCTGTGGCCAACCCTTCACCGGCCCTGGGCCTATTGAGAATGGGTTCGGTTCCACGCTCTATGGAGTTGCACTCAGGCTGCCAAAACGCTCCATAGAGATGATGCTGAAATCAAAGGGGATAGAAACATTCCCGTCTCCGCTCTCGGAACCCCCGGCGTTCACTTTCGTTCCGGGCGTCCGCAAGCGGACACAAATCTCTCTACGCAAATAGGGGTGTTGGCGGTTCCGTGCTCCGGCTTCAGCGCAGCGCTCTCAGAGCTGCCCAGGGCGCTATATGGGCGTGGGGCGACAGCGCCGTGGAGCATCCTCAAGAATCCACACCGGTTCCCGGAACGCTGCAGCTCGACGCCGTTTCCCTCGATATGCAGCCTCGGAATACCCCATTGCCAGATGCCGCTAAAGCCCCTGGACTCAAGAGGCTGACCGTTTCGTCAAGTTGCCAGGTTCGCCCCCGCGCCAACCCCCGCCGCCATCTGCGGAGTCGAAGCCGCCAGATTGGGATCGTCGGGAATGAAGATCTGGAAGACGGTGCCTGAACTCTTCCCCTGCGCCGCGGTGCGGCTGCGCACATGAACAATCCCGCGGTGCTTAACCAGGATTTCGTGACTCACCCACAGGCCCAGGCCGGTTCCCGTCGCTTCCTTGGTGGTGAAGAAGGCCTCGAAGATGCGCTCCCGCACCGCCGGCTCCATGCCCGAGCCGGTATCGGCCAGCGTAAAGCGAACTCCCGATTGCGCTGGATCGCGCCAGTTGCGCGCGCGCCGGGCGCGCACCCGCAGACGCCCGCCTCCAGTGGTGGCGTCAATGGCGTTGCTCACCAGATTGGCGAAGACCTGGCGGAGCTCCCCGGCAAAGCAGAAGAGACCGATCTCCGGGGCGTATTCCCGCTCGACCTCGATATTCAGCGCATTGAGCCGGCTTTGGCTAAGGCCGAGCACGGGATCGAGCAATTCAGAAACTTTTACGCGCGCGGGCTGCGTGGATTGACGGTAAAAACGCAGTGTCTGCTGGGTAATCTCGGCGATGCGCTGCGCCTCGCGCTCGGCCATGGCCACATAGTTCAGCGCCGGATCCTCAAGCCGGCAGAAGTTGCGCAGCAGGAAGAGCAGATTGGTGATGGCTTCGAGCGGATTGTTGATCTCGTGAGCGATGGAGGCTGCCAGACGGCCGGTCGCGGCCAGCTTCTCGGTTCTGCGCAGGGCCTCTTCACTGCGCTTGCGGTCGCTGGCGTCGAGCACGATGACGCCCGCCCAACGCACCTGTTCCGGCGTGGTCCGCACCGGATAAGCGCTGACCAGCCAGGTCCACGACCGGCTGGGCGTGCCGGCCAAACCGCGCTGGGCCGGGCTGCTCAATTCCAGGCTGCCAATCGCCTGCTCTTCGGCAAAGACTCGCAGTACCGCGTCTTGCAGCTCCTGGGCCACGGGAAGAGGCAGCAATTCCGGCAGCGTGCGACCCAGATGGCGGCTGAGCGGCGCCCCGGTCATGCCCGCAAAGAACTGGTTTACGCGCACAAACCGGCAGTTGCGGTCAAAGAAGGCCAGGCCGATGGGCGCGTTGGCCAGCATCGAGTCCAACAGCGACAGCGTATCGTTCAGCCCCGAGCGCTGTTCGTGCATGGAAGCAACCATGCGGTTGAAGGCCTCGATCAGGTCGCCGATCTCGTTTTCAACCGTCACCGGCAGCGGGAAGTTGCAGCCCGTCTCCGGCGAAGTCATCAGCGCGCGCGTGCCGCGATGCAGGATGGCCAGAGGCCGGGAGATCGAGCGGGCCATCATCAACACCAGCAACCCCGAGGCCAGCATCCATATGACTCCGAAGGCGATGGTTGATCGCAAGATTGTCTCCCGGAGTTCCACATCCCAAGCCGGATCGGTTTTGACCCAGGCAAATCCACGCAGATCGCTGCCGGCATAAATGGGCTTCACGGCCTCCCATTGACCTTTTCCCACAGCAAAGATCCGAGGCTCATTCGAGCCGGCAAGCGGAATCTGCGTGCGCTCCACAGGATCGAGCGTTCTCTCGTCCGCTTCTCCCCGGCTGACGAAGAGCACGTTGCCGGCCGGATCGGTGACCATGGCGAAGGCCACGCTGGGCGCCTCGCCCATCATTTTTACCGAGAGCCCCACCCAGCCAGGACGCTGCTGTAGCAGGGCCTCCTGCGCCTGCAGGGCCACGGAGTCGGCCTGATTGGCAAGCCGCTGCCGGGCGTGCTGGCGAGTTTCACGCCCCTGCTGGCGGATGAGCAGCGCCGCAAAGAGAATGAGCGAAAGCGCCTGAAGCAGCACCAGGCCTGCCAGCATCTGCCATCGAATCGTCCGCGGCCACCAGCGCATTCGCACGCCTTGAACCTCCGCGCCACACGGCTTTCCAGTTAGCGGGCTCCATGCGCAACCAGGGTTCCCGTTATCCCTTGGATTTGAGCGCCTTTGCGATCTGCCCCCCGTGAAAGCGCCCGTTCTCAATGAAGATCTCGTTGGTGCGCGCGCCGCCCACGATCACCCCGGCCAGGTAGATGCCGGGCACATTGCTCTCCAGCGTCTCCGCATCGCAGATCGGCAGCCGGTCTTCGCCCTCGAAACGCACGCCCAACTTCTCCAGAAAGGTGAAGTCGGGGTGGTAGCCGGTCATGGCGAAGACAAAATCGTTCTT
>JBEKDH010000221.1:0-5440 GCA_050014455.1 Occallatibacter sp. | reverse complement strand
TTTGCCCTTATCTTTTCCCAGGACAAACGGGTTGATCCCATCTTTCCAATAGAGCAGGATGCTCTTGCCAAGAAACAGGGCATAGAACAAGACGACAGACAAAATGGCAACTAACCTGGAAACACTCACCGCCTAACCCTTTCGCCGGCATCGCCTTGTTGGGACCGATTTGTCTGAATTGTACCGCTCCCGAACGGTGTCGGGGGATGGCGCAAATCTTATGGTGCGTCTCAGCCTTCTTGATTCGTGCGGTGACAGCTTCGCCTCCACCCCGTTCAGCGGCTTGAACGGAGAAACTACAATGGGGAGGGAAGATTTTCCGGATTGGGAGCGGAGCATGGAAACGAACGCAAAGCTGGCCGTAGTCGTCATGGCGGCGGGCAAGGGAACCCGGCTCAAGTCGAGCCGGCCCAAGGTGCTGCACGAGATCGGCGGCAAGCCGCTGCTGGCCCACGTGATTGCCGCGGCCAGCAAGGTGGTGGCTCCAGCCAACATCTACGCAGTCGTCGGCCACCAGGCCGAGCGGGTGAGGGCCGCAGTGGCCGCCACCGGCGTCCAGTTCGTCGAGCAAGCCGAACAGCTCGGCACCGGCCACGCCATCCAATGCGCGCGCGAGGCCATCGCCGGCTACGAGAACATTCTGGTGCTCTCCGGCGACGTGCCGCTCATCCGCCCTGAGACCATCGAGCGGCTGTGGCAGTTCCACCAGGCCCAGCAGGCCGCCATGACCATCCTCACCGCGGCTCCCGCCGACCCCACCGGCTACGGGCGCATCGTGCACCAGTCTCCGGCTTCCCCGGAGGTCGAGGCGATCGTCGAGCAGAAAGCGCTCACAGCCAAACAACAGAGCATTGGCGAGATCAACTCCGGCATCTACGCCTTCCAGACCGCGCCGCTGCTGGCTCATCTCGGACAGCTCACCGCCGACAACGCCAACCGCGAGGTGATTCTTACCGATATGGCCGGGCTGCTGCGCTCCGCCGGCGAGCGCGTGGTCGCCATCCAGGCCGTTGAGGCAACGGAGGTGCTGGGCGCAAACACCATTGCCGAGCTGGTCGCCCTGGACGCAACCATGCGCGCCGCCACGGCCAGCCGCCTGATGGCCGCCGGGGTCACCATCTTCCGCCCCGAAACCTGCGTCATCGACGCCGGGGTCGAGGTTGCGCCCGATACGGTCATCGAGTCCTTTGTGCAGTTGCTGGGCCGGACGCGCATCGGCTCAGACTGCCTGATCCGCTCCTACACCGTGATCGAGAACTGCGCGCTGGGCGACAAGGTGCTGATTCGCCAGAGCTGCGTGCTGGCCGACAGCACGGTCGCCGGAGGCGCCAAAATCGGCCCCTTCGCTCACCTGCGGCCAGGCAGCGAAATCGGCGAAGACGCCCATGTGGGCAACTTTGTCGAGACCAAGAAAGCTAAACTTGGCAAGGGCGCAAAGGCAAACCACCTCACCTACCTAGGTGATGCCGAAGTCGGCGAGAAGACCAATATCGGCGCTGGAGTCATCACCTGCAACTACGACGGCGTTCACAAGCACAAGACGCGCATCGGCAAGGGCGTCTTTGTGGGCAGCGACTCAACCCTGGTCGCCCCGGTCGCAATCGAAGATGGAGCCTACATCGGCGCAGGCTCCTGCATCACCAAGGACGTGCCCGCCGGGGCTTTGGCCGTGGGCAGATCGCGCCAGATCACCAAAGAGGGTTGGGTCGAGGCCAAGCGCGCTCGCCAAAACGAACAGAAGTAGGCCAGCGAAGCGGCAAGCTAACACAGCGCGTCCCGGCCGGCCGTTCTCAGGCCTTGGCCGCGCGCCGGGCGCCGTGAGTCTGCCTGTAAAGCTCCATGTAGGCGTCGGCCATGGCTTCCAGGGTAAAGCGCTCGCCGAATGCCGCTTCCGCATTTCTTGAGAACTGCTCCCGCTCCGCTCCGCTGCCTGCCAGCCGCAGAATCGCCGATGCCATCCCGCCAGCGTCCTGCGCCGTAACTCCCGCCTTAGCCAGCCGCACCACCTCCGCCATGCCGCCCACATCGGTGACGATAGCCGGCACTCCCAGCGAAAAAGCCTGCAGCAGCGAGATGGGCAGCCCCTCCGACTTCGACGACATGACGAAGGCGTCGGCCGCTGAATAGAACGGCGCTACATCCAGTTGCTGCCCCCAGAACTTCACCTGCGCGCCGATGCCCAACTGCGCGGTCAGGCCCTCCAGCATCTGGCGTTCGGGGCCGTCGCCTACCATCCACAGCCGCAGCCCCGGCATGGACAAAAGCGCGCCATGAAAGGCATTCAGCAGCAGGGCGTGGTTTTTCACCGGCGCAAGCCGGCCCACAAAAAGGAGCGTGAATCCACTCTTCTCCGGCCACGCTTCCCGCGCTACCCGCTTCAGCGGAACCGCGCCGTTGTACACGCGCACGATCTTTCGCTTCGGAACGCTGCGAAGGCTCCTGAGATTGGTCGCCGTCGCCTCGCAGATGCCCACAATCCAGTCGCAAAAGCCGGCCGCGACAGCAAACTTCAACTCCGCAACCAGGTTGCGCGGCGGGGCCACCAGGCTATGCCGCGTCGATACGATGCTTGGCACACCCGCCATTCTGGCCGCCATGGCCGCATAGATGGCCGGCGTCGGGTTATGAAGATGAACCACGCCGGGTCGCGACTCCTTGAAGATCCTGAAAAACTTGCGCGTTGCGCCGAGCAGCCCCGGCCCAACATTCGCCTGCACCGCGAAGCCCTCTTGGCGCAATTGCGCGCCGAGCTCTCCCAGCGCCGCCACGGCATAGACGCACGGATCGTGCCCCTGCTCCCGCTGCAGGCGGCAGAGCTGCGAAACCAGCACCTCGGCTCCGCCCACCTCCATGCTGTCTACCACGTGTGCAATCTTCATGTTTCGTGCTGAAACCTCAGGCGGCGCGGCGCTGCGAGCCACTCCAGCATTCTAATTTAGGCCCCATCCGGGCCGGTTGCGAGTAGATGTCTGCTGCCAGCGCGCCAGAATCGGGAGCGGCGCCAGGGAACTGCGCGCTCCGGAGTTCGCTTCATCCCGATCTAGCCGGCGGGGCATCGGAGTTCCGCCTGAAAACCCGGCCCTCGCCGGGGGTCCACACCAAGGTTCCCCCCACCCGTTTTTGTCCGGAATCCGCCTCTCATCCGGGGATAATGGAAGCTGCTCTGGGACTCTTCGTCCGCTCCCGCAGCTTGTGCGCGGTTTGTTGGGACTCGTTATTCGGGGTCGTCCGCGGCGGTTCGGGAGCGTGAGTGTGAGCCCGCTATGAAGCCAATTCGCATTGTTTTATCGCCTACGCGCAGCCGCCCCTGGAATATGTTCCTGGGGCTCGTGATGTTGCTGTTCTCCGTGCTCCTGCTGCTCGCGCTGGCCACCTATCACGCCTCCGATCCCTCGCTGAACACTTCCGCCGCTCTTCCCGTCCGCAACTGGATCGGCCTCTTCGGCGCATGGATCGGCGATCTTCTGCTGCAAACCCTCGGTGTAACGGCCTTCTTCCTGCCTCTGTGGCTGGCCGGCATCGGCTGGATTTGGATGCACTCCCGTCCCGGCGGCTCCGCTTTGCTGCGCTGGGTCGGCACCATTCTCGCCCTCGTTTTTCTGCCTGCCGTCTTCTCGCTGCTCCCCTGGCACTTGCGCTGGCTCCAGGTACTGCCCGCCGAGGGCGTGGTGGGTCAGCTTGTCTCCGGACTTCTGGTGACCTATCTCAACATCCAGGGCGCCTGGCTGGTGGCCGGCGTGCTGGCCGCCGCCGGACTCTGCCTTGCCACCGCTGTCAGTTTCTTGGCTATCAAAGAACACCTCGCGGACCGCTGGGTTCTATTCCGCTCCTTGCAAGACCGCTGGAACAACTGGCGCGAGGAGCGCGCCGAGCGGAAGGCCGAGCGCCATGCCCTGCGCCTGGCCCGCCACGCGGAAAAGGCCGGCGCCCAAGCGGAGGAAGAACCGAGCCGCGGATTCCTCACCACCCTCTTCCACCGCAAGCCCGAGCCTGACCAGGATCCTCTGGACGTGATCCCCGCCTACGAGCGCGCCCGCCAGCAGCCGCGGGAGGAGCCGATTCCCGTCGCCCCCCAGGCCCCCAAGTCCATTTGGGAGCGCGCTGTCGCAGAACCCGTTTCTCCCAGCGAAGCTTCGGCCCCGAAGGGCATCCCGCCGCCGGCCTCGCCCAATGGATGGGAACAAGCGGCCACTCCCGCCGCGTCTGCCTTTATCCCAGCGCCGCACATGGCGTCCAGGGCCATGCCGCCCCAGCCGGCTGTTCCGCTTCCCGCGTCCGTCGTGAGAGGGTGCTTCCCCTTTGACCCCGACCCCGCTCCGGCCCCGCGCCCCGCCGGCCCCATCGCCATCCACGACCGCGCCGACGCCAGCCTCCGCACCTCCATCGTCGCTCCCAAGCAGGTTAGCGGCTTCAAGCTGCCGGCCAGCACTCTGCTCAACGCCGGCGAGGGCCCCCAGGCCGTCCGCGAAGACGCCCTGCGCGAGGAAGCCAAGATCCTGGTCGAAAAATGCGCCGAATTCGACGTCCGCGGTCAGGTCGTCCAAATCAACCCCGGTCCCATGGTCACCACCTACGAGTTCAAGCCCGAAGCCGGTGTCAAGTACTCGCGTGTCACCGGCCTTGCCGACGACCTCTGCCTGGCCATGCGCGCTGAGAGCATCCTCATCGAGCGGATGGCCGGCAAGAGCACCGTGGGCATTCAGGTTCCCAATTACGAGCGCGAGACCATCCACCTGCGCGACGTCCTCGAGTCGGAGACCTTCCACAAGGCCAAGTCCCGCCTCACCCTGGCCATGGGCAAAGACATCAACGGCCGCATCGTCACCGCCGATCTGGCCGGCATGCCGCACGTCCTCATCGCCGGCAGCACCGGCTCGGGTAAATCCGTGGCCATCAATGCCATGATCATGAGCCTGCTCTTCCGCACCACCCCAGCCCAGGTCCGCCTCATCCTGGTCGATCCCAAGCGCGTCGAGCTGGGCATGTACGAGGGCATCCCGCACCTCTTTACCCCCATCATCACCGAGCCCAAGCTGGCCGCCAACGCCCTCCGCAACGCCGTCCGCGAGATGGAGCGCCGCCTTAAGCTGCTGGCCAGCCGCAGCGTGCGCAACATCGACCAGTACAACAAGCTCTTCGAGGGCGTCACGCCCTCGCTCTTCGACGACGCCGCGGACGAGGAGCCGCTGCCCTTCATCGTCATCATCATCGACGAGCTCGCCGACCTGATGATCCTCGACCGCGCCAACGTCGAGGAGTCCATCACCCGCCTGGCGCAGATGGCCCGCGCCGTCGGCATTCATCTTATCCTCGCCACCCAGCGCCCCAGCGTCGATGTCATCACCGGCCTCATCAAGGCCAACATTCCCACCCGCATCAGCTTCCGCCTCTCCACCAAGGTCGACTCCCGCACCATCCTCGACACCAACGGCGCCGAGGC
>JBEKDH010000220.1:0-5546 GCA_050014455.1 Occallatibacter sp. | reverse complement strand
TTCGTCGGACTCTTCGGCACCGTCATGGGCATCATCGACGCCTTCCACGGCCTGGGCACCGCCGGCGCCGCCACCCTGCGCTCCGTCGCCCCCGGCATCTCCGAGGCGCTCATCACCACCGCCGCCGGCCTCTTTGTGGCCATTCCAGCCCTGATCGCCTACAACCAGCTCACGGCGCGCATCAAGGTCTTTGCCACTGCCACCGACGACTTTTGCCGCGAACTTCTGAACTCGCTGGAAGAAATTCCCGTGCGCACGGCTCAGCCCGCGCGCGCCGCCAGCCCCGAACCACCCCGGGAGGTGGACCGTGGCCTTTACAAGTAGCAGCGGCCGGACCCAATCCTCGCTGGCGGAGATCAACGTCACGCCGCTGGTGGACGTGGTCCTGGTGCTGCTCATCATCTTCATGATCTCCGCGCCGGTGCTGCAATCGGGCATTGAGGTTGCCGTGCCAAAGACCCGCACCGTGAAGGAGATTACCGAGCAGCGCCTGGTGCTGACCATCGACCGCAATCAAGAGGTCTTTCTCGGCGACCGGCCCGTCAACATTCACGAATTGGCCGGGAAGCTCCACGCGGCGGGAACCGATCCGGCGCACCAGGTGATTTATCTCCG
Organism: Occallatibacter sp.; assembly: GCA_050014455.1. GTDB lineage: Bacteria > Acidobacteriota > Terriglobia > Terriglobales > Acidobacteriaceae > Telmatobacter. The sequence goes on along the minus strand of JBEKDH010000220.1, from coordinate 4,931 downwards.
CGCCGACGAGAACGTCCCGTTCGGCGCCTTCGCAAGCGTGATGGACGCCGTCAAGCAGGCCGGCATCACCAACATCTCCATCGTCACCCAGCCGCTGGAAACCAAAACCTCCGCGGCGAGTCGATAACTCAAATGGAAACTCTGCTGGAGGGGACCGAGCAACTCGAGCGCGAACTGACGCCGGACCCCATCGCCGCGCCAGCCGCCGGTTCCGTCGCGGTTCATGTTTTTGTCTTCGGCTTGCTCCTCCTCTACGGTCTCCTCAACGGCTTCTTCCACCGCAGCCTTTGGGGCAATCCCGGCGCGGGCAGCGCCATTCAGGTCAGCCTGGTCTCGAATGCCATACCGCTGCCCTCCGATCGGCCGCCCAACGATAACGTCCTCTCTACCGAGACACCGAGCGAAGCCCCCGCCGAGCCCACCCCCAAGGCCAAACAGGCGGTGGATGAGACCGCCATCCCCTTTTCAGGCAAGCAGGAAAAGCTTAAGCAGGAGCGCGCGCGCAAGATTCAGCAGCACCAACCTCAGCCCAAAGAGGAGACCCGCGCCCAATTCGGCGAGCAGGCCGGCTCCATCCTGCCCCGCTCCACTATGGCCCAGCCCGGCTCGGCCAGCTCGCCGGTCAGCATCACCAACGGCGACTTCGGAAGTCGCTTCGGCTGGTATGTGGAGATCATCAAGCGCAAGGTCAGTCAGAACTGGAACCGTTACGAAGTCGATTCACACACCGCCAAGGGCGCCATGGCGGAGATTTACTTCAGAGTGAATCGCCAGGGTGCCCCATCGAACTTCAAGATCAATACGGCCAGCGGCAGCCCCACGCTTGATCGTTCCTGCCTTTTGGCCACCGAGCGCGTCGATACATTCGGGAACCTGCCCCCGGACTCCCACGATCAATGGCTCGACGTAACCTATGATTGTACGTATTGAGTCCGGGCGCAATCGATGCGCCGCGCCGTTCCCACTAGCCAACTGGAAGGACCGATCAAACGCATGAAGACTCATCCCCCGCTTCTTCCCATCATTGCATCTCTCCTGGTTTGCCTCGCGGCTGCCCAATTGCCCGCCCAGGACTGGGTCCACACCGGCACCAATCTCGGCAACGATCGCATCCGCATCGCCGCTGCCGACTTCAAGCCCCTGGGCGCCGACCCTCAGGCCCCGGCCCTGAAGGCGACCTTCGACTCTACGCTGGCGAGCGACCTCGCCTACGCCGGCATCTTCGACCTGGTCTCCAAGAGCCTTGCGCCGCAGTCCACACCCGGCTCGCCCCAGGAAATCAACCTCTCCGAGTGGTCCGCCGTCCCGGCCAATGCGGCCATGGTGGCCTTTGGCTCGCTCACTGCCAACAATGGCCGCCTCCTCGTCTACGGCTGGCTCTTCGACACGCGCAACACGGTCAGTCCCCAGGTTCTCGCCAAACAATACAACGAAGTGGCCAGCCAGGACTCGGCCCGGACCATCGCTCACCGCTTCGCCGACGAGATCATTCTGCGCCTCGGCGGAGGCATCAACGGCATTGCCGAAACCAAGATCTACTTTGTCAGCTCGCGCACCGGATCCAAGGAAATCTGGGCCATGGATTACGACGGGCAAAACCAGCACCAGATCACCCACCTGGGCACCATCTCCAATTCGCCGCGCGTCTCCCCGGACAACTCCCGCATCGCCTTTGCTTCCATGGGCCGCGACGGATGGGCCATCCGCATGTACTCGCTGGACCTCGACCGCCTGGTCGCTTTTCCCGGCGGTACAGCGGGAGGCAGTAACTTCACGCCGGCCTGGTCCGCCGACGGATCCAAGATCGCCTTTTCCTCCTCCCGCAGCGGCGATCCGGAGATTTGGATCGCCGACCAGAACGGCGGCAATTTGCGCCGCATCACCAACCTCCCCGGCCCCGACGTCGCACCCACATGGAACCCGCGCACCGGCGCGCAACTGGCCTGGGTCAGCGGGCGCACCGGGCTGCCCCAGATCTACATCATGGATCAGGACGGCTCGAACATACAGCGCATCACCGACGGCGGTTACGCCGTCTCGCCCTCCTGGTCGCCCAATGGCCAGTTGCTCGCCTTCAGTTGGAATCGAAAGTACGGCCCCGGCGACCCCGGCGGCGTTGACATCCATGTCATCGACATCGCCAGCAAGAACTATCTCCAGCTCACCCACGAATCGGGCAGCAACGACTATCCCTTCTGGGCGCCCGATGGCCGCCACATTGTCTTCGAGCGCTCCATCGGCGGCCGCACCGACATATGGTCGATGCTGGCCGATGGCACCGGTCAGCATCAGTTGACGACCTCCGGCAACAACTTCATGCCTGACTGGAGCTGGAAATGAAGCTTCTCATGTGCAAGGAAGGTACGCCCAGCCGGCTGGGTCTCATGGCTTCCCGATTCTCTCGATTATCATGTTTACGTTACCAAGATTTCTCGCCGCCTGACTCCAAAGGCGGCGGCGCATTGATTTGCGTGGCAGGGATTCTGTTTCATGGTCAGGATGGGACTGGGCCTCGACCATAGCGCTCTCCGAGGGGGTTCAGCCCAGATCCATTGCGTTCCAATTCTTCGTTTCCCGCATCTAAGGGTAATAGGCCTGGGGCAAAGCTTGAGCGTTGAGATACAAAGGTTTGAATCGCATGGAAAGCAGTTTTCAATTTCTAGGAAGGAGTAGTCCATTGAATCTAAGGTCTCGTATTCTGGTACCAGTTGTCCTGCTAGCCGCTCTGGTTGCAATTGCAGGTTGCAAGAAGAAAGAGACAACGCTTCCACTGGCGGAGACGGCTCCGGCCGCGACCCCGGCAGCCGTGCCCATTGCGCAAATCACTGCAACGCCCACCGTGGTTTCGGCAGGAGACCAGGTCCAACTCGCCTGGCGCACCGTCGATGCCACCAGCGTCTCCATTGACGGCATTGGCGATGTGCCTACCTCCGGCGTCAAAACCGTAACCCCGGCCGAGTCCACCAGCTATCACCTGGTTGCGCGCGGACCTGGCGGCTCGGCAGACGCCACGGCTCGCGTCACCGTTAACGCGCCGCCAGTGGTCAGTGTGCCCGTGACCACCGTGAGCCCCGAGCAGGACTTCAAGGCCGGCGTTCAGGATGCCTTTTTCGATTACGACGCTTACGATATCCGCAGTGACGCCCAGGTAGCCCTCTCGCGCGACGCTTCCTGGCTGGCTGCCCATCCGGAGATTCACATCGTTATCGGCGGCTACTGCGACGAACGCGGCTCCAACGAGTACAACCTCGCCCTCGGCCAGAACCGCGCCAACGCCGCCAAGAATGCCCTTGTCACCGCCGGCGTGGCCGCAACCCGCATCCGCGTACTCAGCTACGGCAAGGAAAAGCCCTTCTGCACCGAGTCGACCGAAGAGTGCTGGCAGCAGAATCGCCGCGCCGGATTCACCATCGACCGCTAGGGTCTTGCCGCAAATCTGAGATTCAAATGAATGGGTGCCCCAGGTCTCGTCCGCCGAGGCGGAAGACCTGGGGTACCTTCTACCGCAGCAAGCCTAAATCGGCATGGCGGCTTCCTGCATCCGGGATCGCGGTCTTCCCGATCTTCGAAACCCGTTCCTCACTGGTGAAATTATGTTGAAAGCAAACAAGCTTCGCATGCGTCTGGCCGCCGCGGTCGTTCTGGCGGCTCTCTGCTCCCTTCCCGCGCAGGCCACCTCGAAGGAGATCATCGAACTGCAAACGCAGGTGCAGCAACTGGTGGATATGGTGCAGCGCCTCCAGTCCACGCTCGACACGCGCCTTGGCGTGGTCCAGCACCTGGCCGAGCAGACCGCCGATAATGCCAATCGCATCTCGGCTACCGTCAGCGCCTTGCAGCAGAAGATCAACGCGCAGAACGACGCGGGCAACGGCAAGCTCGACACCCTCTCCGGGCAGGTACAGTCCTTGAACGATTCGGTCGACGAGTTGAAGTCGCGCATTGCCAAGCTCGATAAGACAGTCCAGGATATGCAGGCCCAGTTGCAGAGCGCGCAGAATCCCCCGCCTGGCGCCGTGGCCGCATCCTCGACTCCAGGCGCCGGAGCGCCGCAGGAAGCCGCCCCAGGCGTGCCGCCCACCTCTTCCATGCCTGCCGTCCCGGCGGCCAATGCCGCGCCGCCGGTACAGGAGGCGTTCCAGGCCGGCATGCGCGACTACAACGCCGCCCGCTATGACGTGGCCGCCAGCGAGTTCCAGGACGTGATCCACTACTATCCCCTCGACGAACTGGCCGGCTCCGCCGAGTTCTATCTCGGCGATATCGCCTACCGGCGCCTCAAGTTCTCTGAAGCTGTCAAGGACTTCAACGCTGTTCTCGAAGGCTTCCCCGGCAGTCCCAAGGCTCCAGCCGCGCAACTGCGCAAAGGGCTGGCGCTCTTGCAGATGAAAGACAAGAGGGATGCAGGCGTCCACGAACTTCGCCTGCTCATTCAGCGCCATCCGCAGAGTCCTGAAGCCGCCCAGGCCCGCACCAAGCTCGCCGGTCTCGGCGTCAAGCCTGCTGCGGCGCCGGCACACTAGCCTGGCTATAGCGCAAAATGGGAGGGCAACCGGCCGAATCAACGGCCGAACCAGAGATTGACTCCGCCGGTAACCGACCTGCCCGGCATGGCCACTCCAGCGATCTCCTGATAGCCGGTGTTACTCACATTGCCGAGCCGCAGATAAGGGCGAAGCTTGCCTGAGTCATGAGTCAGCGAAGCGTTCCACACTGGATATGGGTTTGCATTCCACGGCGCGCTGCCCTGCTGTTGATAGGGCTTTGCGATCCGCACCGCATTGGTGATGGAAAGAAAGTGTCCCAGCATGGCCGTCCATGCGCCACTTGTATTTTCGACCGGATAATTGAGGGCATACTCTGATTGCAGTCCGTGCAGCGAAGCCTGCGCGCCGGCAAGCCCCGTCCATGCGACACGGATGGTCTGCGTT
>JBEKDH010000219.1:0-6028 GCA_050014455.1 Occallatibacter sp. | reverse complement strand
ACGCTGCAACCGGGATTTCGCAATGAGTTCCACGCCGGATTGCAGCAGGCCTTCGGCAAGTGGGCCGTGTTCAGCGGCGAGTACATCTGGAAGTACACGCACAATGCCTTCGACTTCGGCGTTCTGGGCAACACTCCTATCTTTTTCCCCATCGACTGGCATAACTCGAAGATTCCTGGCTATGCCATGCGCGTCGACATTCCCAAGTTTCATAACTTCAGCGCCTATATGGTCGCTTCCTCGGTGGCCGCACGGTTCTTTCCTCCGCAGTCAGCGGGTGCGGGAGCCGCTCCCCAAACCGGCGGCTTACCCTTCCGCATTGATCACGACGAAAAGTTCAACCAGACCACACACCTGCAGTACACGTATTCCCGAGGCAAGGTGCTGAATGGTCTGTGGGGCAGCTTTAACTGGCGTTATGATTCAGGCCTTGTTGCTGGCGCAGTGCCCTTCGCTACCAACAATACGACCCCCGTCGACCTGAGCGGCTTGACCAACGATCAGCAATTCCAGGCCGGTATCACGTGCAACGGTGTGAGGGCCACCCTCACCGCGGGATTCCAGTCCTGTGCGCCGTCAGCGTACTCGTCATCACTGGTGGTCATTCCAGCGCCGGGCACGGAGAACGACGACAAGAACCCGCCGCGCATTGCGCCTCGCAATCTGTTTGACGTCTCCACTGGCAAGGACAACCTCTTCCATGCCAATCGTTACAAGGTAAACTTCGACATGACGGCCATCAATGTCACCAACAAGTATGCCCTGTATAACTTTCTTTCCACGTTTAGTGGAACGCATTATGTTACCCCGAGGGCGCTGACGGCAAAGATAACGCTGAATTTTTAGCGGAAAAGCACTTGCGGGAAAGATGAAAATGGCGTAAAAATGATGCCATGATCCCTCCCCCTCGAAGAGTGCTCATGACGGCGTTGTTGTGTCTTTGCATGGCCTTCCTTGCGCCGGTATCCTATGCCCAACTTTCTAAGCAGTCAATTCCGTACGAAACGCAGGCATTGGTCCAAAGGCAGATAAACTGGGATGAAAATAGTCCCGGCAAATATAACCCCAACAGGTTATATTTTCAATTTTCCAAAACTGATGAGACGGCCTCTTCCGGAAAGCGGCTTGCGCACTATCGCGCTTACGTTATCGGAGCGCCGGAAAACAAGAAGTATACGCTGACGGCGTGGAAGATCGGGTCGGACCCGCAAATTATTTCCAAAGAAGTCTATGTAAACGCCAAGGGACTTTTGATGGTGCGCAAGCCAGGTCCCGGGCAGGAGAACAGTGACTTCGCCGGGGACGAAGAGTTCCACCTGGCCGTGCAGGCTGCGCGGGCTGAGCCTGTCCGGTACGCGCTTGCTTCTACTGACAAGGAACTTCTTGTTTACGGCACGGTGGTAATGTTCCCGCTTGAAGACACCGACAGAGGCTGCCGTCTTGAAGTGCGACTCGCCCTGCCTGATGCCTCGGCAGTTTTGATCTACGCCGATGGACTGCCGGCAAACGCAGAGATCCCGTTCCAGCTGCTCACTGGCGGCGAGCCGCAAACTGGAAAGTTCAGCGTGAACGCCCAGGGTCACGCCGTGACGACCGGCTTTCCCTCGTTAGGCGGGAAGGAGAATGGTTCGCTCCGAGTAAATTTGACTACTACGGAATGTTCCATAGCCGTTGAACTCCCCTGGGGCAAGGGGAGCTATCACCCGATGTGACGAGTCCCAGGACAATTCGGAATCTCTGACAAGCATTTCTGGTACGTTTAGAAGCTGACAGATCGATTCATTCGTTTATCGTCTTTTCCCTCGAGCCACAATTGCTGGCCAGTACCTCCGCAAAATGCATTCCTTCGCGGTTTGATAATTGATTGATCTGCTCGCGACAACTGAAACCATCGGCGACGATGATGGTCGCGGGCGCAGCGGAGTCGACCGCCGGCAGCAGGCCAAGATTAGCGATGGCTTTGGAGACTTCGATCTTGTCTGCCTCAAAACCAAAGGGTCCGGCCATGCCGCAGCAACTGGTGTTGATAAGCTCGACTGCGGCGCCGGCCTTTCTGAGTAAGGCGATTTCGTTTACGGGGCCGCCGAAGACGGCTTTGTGGTGGCAGTGGCCATGGAGGATGATCTGCTCGCCCTGCAACCGGCCGGTGACCCACTCAGGAGCTTTAGCGGCCAGCCAGTCGGCCAGCAGCCAGACCTGGCGGCTCATGCGCTTTGCTCGCTCATCGTTAGGAAATAATTCCAGTGCTTCATCCCGGAAGACGCTGGCGCAACTTGGTTCGAGGAAGATGAATGGGAGTCCGGCATCAATCTCCGCAGCCATGCGGTCGTATACCTTGGCCAGGTAAGAGCGGGCGGCGTTTAGCAGGCCGAAATCGTATAGAGCGCGACCGCAGCAGATGTGGCTCTTGGGGATTTGAACGCGGAAGCCGGCTTGGGTGAGAACCTTTTCAGCAGCGATCAGAGTTTGCGGGTGATAGTAGTTGTTCCAGGTGTCAGGCCAGAGCACAACCAGCGGCGGCGGGGGTGGGGGAACCGGCGCCTCGCCGTGCCATTGGCCGCTAGCCTTGTAAGCTTCCCATGCGCCGGGTGGTAGTTTGCTGGCCGGCTTCGTAGTAACGCCGACCCTTCTGTAGTTCTTGGCGGCCAGGCGGGGCATTTTGCGCTCCTGCGCTACGCCTACGATGCGCTTGATGAGCGGGCTGGTGAGGGAGCCGGTGAGTACGGCGTTGGTCAGCGCGGGGAAGATTGAGCCCAGGCGGGCCAACAAGTCGGCAAAGCCAAAGACATAATGGTGTAGCGGGTGCGGGCGGTGCTTGTAGCGCTGGGCCAGGAACTCAGATTTGTAGGCGGTCATATCGACAGCCACCGGGCATTCGGTTTTGCAGGCCTTGCAACTGAGGCAGAGGTCGAGCGCCTGGTGGACGGCCTTGCTTTGGAAGCCTTCCTTGCGCAGAGCGCCGGAGAGCATCTCCCATAGCAGGCGGGCGCGGCCACGGGTGGAGTCCTGCTCCTCACCGGTGGCGCGGTAGCTGGGACACATGACGCCGCCTTTGGTGTTGAGGCAGGCGCCCACGCCGACGCAACGCTCGGTGGCGCGCTGCAGCGACCCACTATCGGCAGCGAAGACAAAGTGGGTTTCCAGTACAGTGGTAGATTCGCCGGGAACGGGCGGTGTTTGGCGTAGATTCTCGATGGGATCGTAGACTCGGACGGCGTCAGAGAGCTTGCCGGGGTTCATGCGGTTGGCCGGGTCCCAGATGGCCTTGAACTCCTGAAAGGCGTGGATCAGCTCGGGGCCGAACATCTTGGGCAGCAGGGCGGCGCGTGATTGGCCGTCTCCGTGCTCGCCCGAGAGCGAGCCGCCGAAGCTGAGGACGAGATCGGCGGCACGGTCGATGAAGCTGCGGAAATTGCGCACTCCTTCAACAGTGTGGAAGTCGAAGTTGATGCGCATGTGAACGCAGCCCTGGCCGTAGTGTCCGTAGAGCGGGCTGTTGTAACCGAACTCGGCCATAAGTGCCGAGAGCCCTCGCAGGTAAGCGCCCAGCTTCGCGGGAGGAATGCCGGCGTCGTCCCAGCCCTCGTGGCGCTCGGGCTCACCGGGAACAAAGGCGGTTGCTCCAAGGGCGGAATCGCGAACGTGCCAGATGCGGGCGGCATCGGCGGCGTTGTAGATGCGAGCAACGGGCGCTTCGGGCCAAGCCTTGGCAGCGCGCACCAGGGCTTCGGCTTTGGCCTGCGCCTCGGCTGCGTCCCAGGAGCCCATCTCGACCAGCAGGAAGCCGCGGCCAGACGGAAGCAGAGCAACATCGTCCACGGAGAGCTTCTTGCGCTGCATGAAATCGACGAGCAGCCCGTCGAAGCCTTCCAGCCCGATGGGCGCATGTTCCAGAACGCGCGGCACAACATCGGCGGCCAGAAAGCCGTCGGTGAAGGCCAGCACAATGAGCACGCGGAAGGGCGGACTGGCGGTGAGGTTGAGCGTGGCGGAGACAACGGTGGCGCAGGTGCCCTCCGAGCCGACCAGCGCGCGGGCCACGTTGAAGCCATTCTCGTCGAGTAGCTCGTCGAGGTTGTAGCCGGAGACGCGGCGGGGAATGTTGGGAAACCGTTCGCGGATGAGCGATGCATAGCGGTCGCGCAGCTTGGCGAGGTCCGCGTAGATTTGGCCGACGCGGTCGCCGGAGCGGATCAGGGCTTCCAGCTCAGCGGGCGCGGTGCGGCCCACGGTCATGAGAGTGCCGTCGTAGAGGGCGAGGTCGAGGGTCTCGACATTGTCCACCACCTTGCCGCCCATCAGGCCGTGAACGCCGCAACTGTTGTTGCCGATCATGCCGCCGAGAGTGCAGCGGGAATGCGTCGCCGGATCGGGCGCGTAAGTGAGATGGTGCAACTCGGCAGCCTCGCGTAGACGGTCGAGGACGATGCCCGGCTCGACGCGCGCCAACTTCGCGGCGGGATCGATAGAGGCAAGCTTGTTCATGTAGCGACAGAAGTCGAAGACTACGGCGACATTGGCGCATTGGCCGGCGAGACTGGTTCCCGCGCCGCGCGGCAGCACTGCGGCTCCCGTGGCTCGGCAGGCGGCCAGAGCGGCCTCGACGTCGGCGGCGTCTCGGGGCAAAATCACACCGACTGGAAGCTGACGGTAGTTCGAGGAGTCGGTTGCATAAAGGGCGCGGGAACCGAGATCGAAACGTACGTCGCCGCGAAGTGTCTTTTTTAGAAGGGATTCCAGCTCGCGATGGGCGGAAAAGCGTTCATGGTCGAGGCGAGGTTGATTGAGAAGGGCGGAAAAAGATGAATTGTCCACATTGAGATGATAACGCGCTGCGCGGGATGCGCATGGAAGTGATTGATATTGGTTGGTTTAGGTAAATCCCTATTGCTATAAAGCGAACAAAAGAAGAATCGGACCCCGGGGGGAGGGGTACATTTCGGTGGCACAGACAGTGGTCAGTGCTCACTGGGGATCCACCTGCTCCATCTACTGTGTTCCTCTGGAGGGTAATTATCTGCAAGTAAGCGGCGGTGATTCGTCACCAAAGACTAAATAAATGTCATAAAATGGTATTTCTGATGGTATAATGGTATTCATGAATGCCATTGTGGAGATCGACAAGGCCGGACGGATCGTGGTTCCCAAGAAACTGCGCGACGACTTGCACCTCATTCCCGGCACACGCCTCCGCATCGAACGCAGCGGTAGCGGTGACCGGCTGACGTTGATGCCCTGTTCTATTGCGGCCCAGTTGGTCATCGAAAATGGCGTTCCGCTGATCTTTCCTGCCGACTCTTCCAATCCGCCCATCCTCACCAACGAAATGGTTACTGAACTGATCGAGCAAGGACGCCTGGAGCGGAAGCGGCGAATTCTTTCGCTCGACGAGGATTCGGCCGGCGGGTCGGCCTGGAACGAGGGTGCGGCGTGATCTTTCTGGATACCTCGGTACTGATCGCTACCGCTCAGGTGAGCCACGATTCTACGGCAGTCAGCTCTCATACAATTGCCGAGGTCTTCAACACTCTCACCGCCATGCCGCCAACTTTGCGCCTTGCGCCGCGCGATGCAGTGCTCGCCGTGGAAACATTTCTTCAGCGACTCACCGCGGTCGATCTCTCCGCCGAGGAGTACATGGAAACGCTGCGCCGCACGGCGAACCTCGGCCACTCCGGCGGCATGATCTATGATGCCCTGCATCTGGCTTGCGCCCGCAAGATCGAAGCCGAGCGAATCTACACATGGAACGTAAAGCATTTCCAGATGGTCGCTCCCGATCTGGCCGAACGGATTGTGACACCCTGAACAGTGGAAGGATCGGCCTTACGGCTGCCATGTACCTTACTCCCTCACGCTAATCCCCAGCGCCTTCATCTTGCGATAAAGATGGCTGCGCTCCAGCCCGAGCAGTTCGGCGGCGCGGCTCATGTTGTTGCGGGATTCTTCGATCTTCTTGAGGATGAACTCGCGTTCGTAGGCGTCGCGCGCCTGTTGCAGTGTTGAGAATTCTTCTGTCGAGCGCGTC
>JBEKDH010000218.1:0-5750 GCA_050014455.1 Occallatibacter sp. | reverse complement strand
CTTGCCCCGGAAGCAATACTTGCGGGATTGGCCCCGAAGGATGTGATCGCCGGCTTGCTGAGAGCGGTTACGGTGACGGTTGCCGTGGATGTGACCGAACCGGCGGCGTTGGTCGCGGTCAGCGTGTAGGTCGTCGTCGCCGAGGGGCTTACCGAGGTTGAGCCGCTCGCCGATGTGGATGTGAACGTCCCCGGCGTTATGGCGATGCTTGTCGCTCCGGTCGTCGCCCAGCTCAGCGTACTGCTTGCCCCGGAAGCAATACTTGCGGGATTGGCCCCGAAGGATGTGATCGCCGGCTTGCTGGGAGCGGTTACGGTGACGGTTGCCGTCGATGTGACCGAACCGGCGGCATTGGTCGCCGTCAGCGTGTAGGTCGTCGTCGCCGTTGGTGCCACGCTTGTTGACCCGCTCGCCGATGCGGACGTGAACGTTCCCGGCGTTATGGCGATGCTTGTCGCTCCGGTCGTCGCCCAGCTCAGCGTGCTGCTGGTGCCCGATGGGACGCTCGCGGGACTGGCCGTAAAGGAAGTGATCGCTGGCGCAGTGCCTTCTCCGGAGCCCGAACCCATCGAAGGTCCAGAGATGCAACCCGTCACGCCGAGACTGGCAAACAGAGCCAACATCAGCCCACAAAGCTTCAGCCCCGAGGAAATGAGTCCCCGGGAGTTGACCTTGCGTATACGGAACGAGTCAGGGGAGTTCATACACGATCCTTCCATTGCCGTTGGTCGCACAGCCGAATAATCCCCAGATTACGCCGCCAGCGGAGCCTCGCCCGCCCCCCAAGGTTACGAGTATACCCCCGAAAGATGACCGGCGTAATCAACTGTGTTCCCTCAGCCGTTTTATCGGCATCAGCGGCTTGAGCAAGACTCCCCAGCCTTGACCATGTATACAGGCCCGGCGGCGCCTGAGCTTAGCGTCAGGGGGATTGAAATATACACTGGAATCCAGTCATGTTGGTCAGCGCGGCTCCTTTCTTTGTCTTTTTGGTTGCGGTGTGCCTGCTCTACTGGGCCGCTGCCGGGTCGCGCCGGCTCCAGTTGGCGGTGCTGGTAGCGGCCAACCTGTTCTTCCTGGCCCGTTTCAGCCTGATCTATCTGGCCCTGCCCTTGGCCGCAAGTGCGGATTTTCTCGTCGGCCTTGGATTGGGCAAGCCAAAGCCGCGAGCTGCCCGCCGGCTGCTGCTCGGCATTTCGCTGGCCATCAATCTGGGCCTTCTCGTGGGGCTCAAGCTGGTCCCCCTCCTGACCGCCGGGCGATTTGCCTGGCTCTTTACGCTTAGCCTTTCGTTTTATTGCTTTCAGTCGCTCAGCTACACCATCGATCTCTACTTCGGCGAGATGCCGCCCACGCGCAGTTACCTGGCCTATCTGGCCTCCGCCCTGTTCTTCCCGTCCATGACGGCTGGGCCGATTCCACGCCAGCGCAAGCTCCTTGACCAGCTCTCAAGTCCCTTCACATTCACCGCCGGTGACGGCGGGCGCGCCCTGCTGCTGATTTCGGTGGGCCTGGTGAAGAAGCTGCTCATCGCCGACTACCTGGCCAACAACCTGGTGAACCGCGTCTTCGATACTCCCGCGCTCTATTCCAGCGTGGAGACCCTCGTCGCCGTCTACGCTTTCGCGCTGCAACTCTTCTTCGACTTCTCCGGCTACACCGACATCGCCATGGGTGCGGCGCTCCTGCTGGGCATCCGGCTGCCCGAGAACTTCCGCCAGCCGTACCTCGCGGTGAACGTGGCCGAGTTCTGGCGGCGCTGGCATATCACCTTTTCCGAATGGTTGCGCGACTATCTCTTCGACGTGCTGCCCAAGCGGCGCAAGCATCCGCTGCTTTCATACAGCTATGCATTTCTAGTCACATTTGCCCTCGGCGGGCTGTGGCACGGGCTCAGCTGGAACTTCCTCATCTGGGGAGTGCTGCACGGGCTGGCCCTGGGAGTGGTCTTTGCGTGGAAGCTCCGGCGCAAGTTTCCCTCGCCCTACTGGTGGGCCAAGGTGCTGGGCGGCTTGATCACCTTCCACTTTGTCTGCTTCACATGGATATTCTTCCGCGCCGCAACGCTTGAAAACGCGCTGGCCGTTTTGCGCGGCTTGGGTTCGCTCACCTGGTCGGCGGAGAATCTGCCGCCGCTGGTGCTGGCTGTCCTCCTGCTTGCCGCCATTCTCCATTCGCTCCCCGTTCGTTGGTTCGATGCTTCGGCGGCGGTGGCTGCCCGAATGCCTTTCTGGGTGCAGGGCCTGGCCATGGCCGCCCTGGTTCTACTTATTCAAACGCTTGCGGGCCGCGGCTCCGCTCCCTTTGTCTATGGCAACTTCTGAGCTTAGCCAACCCGGTCCTGCCCAGCCCCGCCCGGCTGGCGGCGGCTCGCGCTTTCCGCTCAAAACTGTCCTCGCCATTCTGGTGCTTGCGGACGCGCTGATGGGCTGGCGCTTATACGTGGATTCCTCCAAGGGCCTGGCCCCCGGCATCTTTGCTGAAACGTTTCGTCTGCGCTGGCCTCACCCGCCTGCTCCCGCAGTACCCAAAGCACCCTCGACTCAACAGCAAGGAAAAGGAAAACCGCAGGCAATCTCACCCGTTTTTGTCGATGACACCAACAGCCTCGACCCGTTCTTTGCGGCACTGTGGCAGTTAGAACAGGTGAATCCAGCCCAGGGCAAGCAGGGCGACGTGGTCACCATTCTCCACTATGGCGATTCGCCCACCACCGCCGATCTGATTACCGGCGACGTGCGCGCCCAGTTGCAGCGCCGCTTTGGCGACGCAGGCCGCGGCTACACGCTCATCGCCAAACCCTGGGCCTGGTATGGCCACCGCGGCGTGGAAATCAGCGACCACGGCTGGAAGATGCGCACCGGAGTGGGCCTCATGCGCGAGGGAATCTATGGGCTGGGCGGCGCGGCCTTCGAAGGCCAGCCCGGTGCATGGAGCAAGTTCCGGCTCACTGAATCGCAGCAGACCGCCGTCGATGTGGAGTACCTGGCCAAGCCCGGCGGCGGCGCTTTTGCCGTCGAGGCGGACGATCAACGGATCGTCGAGCAGACAACCGGAGCCGAGACGCAGGCAACCGCATCGGTTCACGTCGAACTGCCCCCCGGAACGAAGATCGTCTCCATCCGGCCTACCTCGGGCAGCGTGACACTCTTTGGAGCCGACTTTCGCCGCGGGTCGAGCGGCCTGCTCTACGACAGCCTGGGACTGAACGGCGCAACCGTCAGCGTGCTGGGCCGCGTTCAGCAGCCCATCCTGTGGAAGCAGGAGCTTGACCGCGCCCAGCCGGCATTGGTGATTGTCAACTACGGCTCCAATGAGAGCAGCTTCGGCGCATTTGTTCATAAGCAATACGCTGGAGAATTGCGGTTGGCCATCCAACGGTTGCGCGTGGCCGCCCCAGGCGTGCCCATTCTGGTGATGAGCCCCATGGACCGCGGGGAACGCGGCGGGCTGGACGAAATCAAGACCATGCCCACAATTCCCGAAATCGTCGGCATTCAGCGCCAGGCAGCCGCTGAGTCTCACTGCGCATTCTTCGACACCTACGATGCGATGGGAGGGGATGGGACCATGAGCCGCTGGTATGCTGCCAGCCCCAGGCTGGTGACTGCCGACCTCCTGCATCCCACCCCGCAGGGAGCCACCATCGTCGCCAGCCTTTTCATCGGGCAGTTGGGGCTGGGATACAATCGATGGAAGATGCAACACGGAATTCCCCTCCCAGCCGAGACCCCCACGGCCGCTTCCAAGGCTCAAGCGCCCCAGGCAGCATTCCAGTCCAAGGCTGCCGCAAGGCGCGCCGGAAGAAAGGCCAGAATCAAATGAAATGGCGTCTTTCAATGCCGGCTTTTGGAGCCAGGCTGATTGCCGTCTCGGCCGTCGCGTTGCTGCTGGCGGGGTCAACCCTGCTGCCGGCTGCTGCGGCCAAGAAGAAGCATCCCGCATCGGCTGCAAAACACTCCACCGCGCGGACGCACAAGAGCGGACAGCCGCCAGCCGGCAAGGCCGCGGCCCCGGCCGGTAAGACGGCGACTGCAACCGGCAAATCCATGCGATCTCGAGGGCGCACCCGCGTGCGCTATTATGCCGGGCCGCGCATCGATCCAGCGCGCAAGGCCGCACTGATCGAAGAGATCGGGGAGCGGCTCAAAGATCCGGCCCCAAGAGCCATCGCATACGGCTCCGCGCTCGACAGCTTCTATGCCCAGCTTGCATCCTATGAGTCCTCGCTCCACGATTCAGGGGTGCAAAGCGAAACTGTGCGCGTGCTGCAATTCGGCGACTCTCACACCGCGGCGGATATGTTTACGGGCGAGGCACGGCGCGTCTTTCAGCAGCAGTTCGGCAACGGAGGCATCGGCTACTCCTATGCCGGCCACCCGTTTGCCGGCTACAGGATTCTGGGCTCGGCGCGATCGCAGTCGCCGGGATGGAAGACGCAGGGAAACAAGTTTCTCGATCTCGGCGACGGCCAAACCGGCCTGGGAGGCATCAGCATCTCCACCGCGCGCGCCGGCGAGTGGGTCACTCTGGACACAACCTGCGCAACGCTCGATCTTCAATACTTGCAGCAGCCCGGCGGAGGCAGCCTGCGCTTCACTGATAACGGCGGCGAGCCGGTGGAGATTGAGACCGACGCGCCCATTGCAGAGCCTGGCACATACAGTTACTTTTGCCCGGAGGGCGACCACCATTTCGAAGTTACCACGGAGCAGCGCGCGCCGGTAACTTTGCTGGGCTGGGTTGCGACCCAGCCGGGAGTTACATGGGAATCGATCGGCATCAACGGAGCCGAAGCGCCACTGATCCTCAGCTGGGATCAGACGCTTTTCTCCAGCTATCTCAAGGATAACTCACCGGCGCTGATCGTGCTGGCTTACGGAACCAATGAAGCCGCCAGCCCCCACTGGGACGAGGAGAGTTATCGCCAGGCTTTTGCCTCGATCGTCGATAACCTGCATCAGTATGTTCCCGAGTCGTCCATCCTGGTGATTGGCCCGGCGGACCGCTCCGTGGCTCAGCATCGCGCCTGGCATCCCTACCCGGGAACCGATCGCATCGTCCAGGCGCAGCGTGCCGTTTGCCGCACTCACGGCTGCGCCTTCTGGGACCAGCGAGAGCGCATGGGCGGCCTGGGCGCGATGCAGCAGTGGGTCTATGCGGGCTGGGCGCAGCCTGACCACACGCATTTCACTGGCGACGGATATAGGGCGCTGGCCGACGCGCT
Organism: Occallatibacter sp.; assembly: GCA_050014455.1. Classification (GTDB taxonomy): domain Bacteria; phylum Acidobacteriota; class Terriglobia; order Terriglobales; family Acidobacteriaceae; genus Telmatobacter. Next base: position 523 of record JBEKDH010000218.1, on the reverse strand, counting down.
CATGGCCGACCTGATGACCGGCTTTCAGGCCTATAAGCAGCACAACCCAGCCGGCGGCGAAACTACAGTGCAAAACTCGGTGCAAGGAGCGGCAAATGGAGCCACAAGCTCGAATCCTTAAGGTTCTTCAAAAGGTTACAGGAAAAGAGATAACTCCCGGCGCGGATGAGTCGCTCTTTGTCTCCGGATTGCTGGACTCCTTCGCTCTTACCGACTTTGTCGGCGGCTTGGAAGAGGAGTTTGGCGTCTCCATTCCCGACTCTGACTTATCGGCGCGCAAATTCGACACCATTAGCAAGGTTGAGTCTTACCTTGCCTCCAGGGTATAACTCATGGCCTTCCTGCGCGCCTTCGGCTCATGGCTTCCGCCACGCCGCGTGAGCAATCGCGAGATTGCGCCCCTGGTGGATGCCACTCCGGAGTGGATTCTCGAGCTGACCGGCATCGAGGAGCGCCGTTACGCCTCGGAAGAGGACACAGTCGCGAGCCTCGGGCTGCTGGCCGCGCAAGATTGCCTGGAAAA
>JBEKDH010000217.1:0-5827 GCA_050014455.1 Occallatibacter sp. | reverse complement strand
CACTGATTCACATTGTCGAAGGGCCGCGGGTTGCCGGCCTGCTTGTCGAAGTAATCGTTGGCGTTCATCACGCGGCCATTCCACCAGTAGGCGCCATTGCCATGGAACTTGGCTCCGCCCGAGCGGGAGATCTCCGAAACCTGCGCGCCGCCCAGGCCGCCAAAAGACGCATTGTAGGCATTCGAGGTGACCGTCACGGAGGCCACGTCGTTGTTGCCCAGCGTCAGGTTGGTGGCGCCTGAATTGTTCACGTTGAGGAACGGGTCGTCGTAGTAGCCGCCGTTCACGGTGAAGGTGTTGGCCGTGCCCGGCAGACCGAACGAGGAGAAGTTCCCGTAGCCGCTCTGGGTATTCATCACGCTGCCGGCAGCGGTCTGGGCAACAAAGGTCAGGTCGTTGCCGGGGTTGGGGAGGGTCAGCACCTGCTCTTGAGTAAAGATGGTGGAAAGCTGAGCGTCTTCCACATGGAGCATCGGCACCTCGCCGGCGGAGACCTCGACAGTCACGTTGGCCTTGCCGACCGTCAGCGTGACATTGGCTGGAGCGACAGAACCGGCGCTAACGTCGATGGTCAGCTTGGACTTTTCGAACGTGGCAGCCACGACCTCAAGCGAATAACGTCCCGGAGCCAGTTGCGCCACGCGAAATTCGCCGGCAGTGCTGGTGGTAGCGGCGCGCGTTGCGCCGGTCGCCAGGGAGGTGACGGTTACCGTTGCACCCGGAACACTTGCACCGGAGGAATCGGAGACGATTCCAGCGATATCGCCAGTGGTGTTTGTTTGGGCGTAAACAACCGGGGCCGTGGTGTTCGCCACAAAACCGGCGAAAGCCAGCAGGCCAAGCGCAAGTGCCAATTTCTCCAACCTGGAAAATCGCATTCAATCTCCTCCAAAGAATGAGTTGTGATCGCAAAGCCTTTAACGGGAACTTCACGATCTACACGTTTAACTTCGGCGTCTAGGTTAGGGAATGAACCTGGTCCGCAATTGAGATTCACGAGAACAGAAGAGCATCAACAGAACTGGTCAAATCAGGCTTCATGGCGTGAATTGCCCGGCGCCGACAGCGACCCGCAACGAATCGGGCCAGCTTGTTCATGTTACCGTTGCATGATGAATGCCAATCTCCCCGAACCAGGAATGCTCTCTGCTTATGCTTGAAAACAAACAACTTGTAAGCCATTCATTTGTTTGGCACTTAAGTGCGGTATATGATATTGCGTAGGTTTTCACTTCCATATTTCATAGATAGCTAGGGCCTCTCGATTTTGGGGAACGACTTCCCGATCCATGGACAGACGGATTCCGGCCTGGTGAGGTATCCTCTTTGCCATGCACCTCACCCTTGCTCACATCGGCGCCCGAGCCAATTCAAAGGACGGATTCGACGCTCTCGCGCAGCTTTATCTCGATCGCTGCGCTCCGTTTGGGCGTTGCCGGGCTGAGGCATTCCGGAGCGAGGAGGCTTTCCTCGAATGGCTGGGCAGGCAGCAGGGGCGCACCACGGCCGTGCCCGTCCTGCTTGACAGCCGTGGCCGGCAGATGACCTCCGAAGCCTTTGCCGCATGGCTGGGCGCGCGCCGCGACGAGGGAGCACAACATATCGTCTTGGCCATCGGCCCAGCGAGCGGATGGTCCGAGGCGGCTCGCGAGCGTGCCAACATGCTGCTTTCCCTCGGGCCCATGACGTTGGCCCACGCGCTGGCCCGCCTGGTGGCAGCCGAACAGCTCTACCGGGCATTTACAATTCTCAGTGGCCACCCCTATCACGCCGGCCACTGATGGAAGGCAGTGGCCATTGGTCAGTGACCAGTTGTCAGTTCTCAGCCCTCATCGAGCAATCGACCTGGAGGACCTCCCGAAGTTGGCCGACGACTCTTAACGTTGTTCCGTCCATGTTTTCGAACTGACCACTGACCACTGACGACTGTTCACTGAATATGACCAACTCGCGCCAAGGACTGATCCTGATCAACACCGGCCCCGGCAAAGGCAAGACCACCGCCGCCATGGGCACGGCCCTGCGCGCCGTGGGTAACGGCATGAGGGTGCTCATGCTGCAATTCCTGAAGGGCTCGTGGCACTACGGCGAGCTGGATGCGGCCAAGGCATTCGATGGCAACTTCGTTCTCAAACAGATGGGCCGCGGCTTTGTGAAGGTGGGTGGCGCTGAAACCGATCCCGAAGACATTCGCCTGGTGGAGGCGGCCTGGGCAGAGGCCCGCGAAGCCATCTACTCCGGCGAGTGGGATATGGTCGTCCTGGACGAGATCAACTACGCCATCGGTTATGGAATGCTGGATCCCGCCGTAGTAGCCGAGGCACTCCGCGGGCGTCCGGAGATGGTGCACGTGATCCTCACCGGCCGCAATGCCCACCCCCTGCTGGTGGAGATGGCCGATACCGTCACCGAGATGCGCGAGGTAAAACATGCCTACCAGAAAGGCATCCTCGCCCAGCGCGGAATAGAATACTGACAGTGGTCAGTGGTCAGTGGTCAGTGGTCAGTGAAATTGTTTGCATGTTTTTCTGCATGTCAAGGCTTGTTTTCAAGAAGCCAAGGCCATTGGCGCCACACGAGTTAAACTGACCACTGTTTTTGAGAGGGTGCATGTCCTGGTTCAAGCGTGAAAATGGCGAGTTCCCGGCCGCGCCGGGAGGTTCAGGCCCCGAAAACGGGGCGGATACGGCAGAGAAGACGGTGCGCACCGAGGGCCTGTGGATCAAGTGCCTGGGCTGTCGCCAGACCATCTTCAAGGCCGATCTCGACGCCAATCTGAACGTATGCCCCAAGTGCCAGCACCACTTCAAGATCGGCGCGCGCCAGCGCATCGACCTGCTGCTCGAACCTGGTTATGAACTGGTGGATGGCGGCTTGCGCTCGACCGACCCGCTCAACTTCACCGACGTGAAGCCCTATAAGAAAAGGCTCAGCGCCGCCCAGGAAGCGACTGGGCTGGACGATGCCATCCTCAACGCAGTCGGCCTGCTTGGCCCCCACCCGGTGGTCCTCAGCGCCATGGAGTACAGCTTCATCGGCGGCTCAATGGGCGCGGTGGTGGGTGAAACGATAGCCCGCGCCGCGGACCGCGCGCGGCTTGGCCGCATGCCTCTGATTGTTGTTGCAGCCTCGGGCGGCGCGCGCATGATGGAAGGCGTGGTCAGCCTGATGCAGATGGCCAAGATCTCTACCGCGCTCGCCCAGTTGGACGATGCTCGCGTGCCATACATTTGCGTGCTCACCGATCCCACCACCGGCGGCGTCACCGCCAGCTTTGCCATGCTGGGCGATCTGAACATCGCCGAGCCGGGCGCCCTGATAGGTTTCGCCGGACCGCGCGTGATCGAGCAGACCATCCGCCAAAAGCTCCCCGAGGGCTTTCAGCGCTCTGAGTTCTTGCTTGAAAAGGGATTCCTCGATGCCGTCGTGCCCCGCTGCCTTCTGAAGTCCTACCTCATCCGCGCACTCGACTTCCTCAAAGTCCCGGCCGTCGCTTCAGAGGCCTCCATCGGCGGAGTTGCGCCCGAACGTCCGCCGCGGCAGTCGCGCCGCAGGGCGTAAGCAACCACGGAAGCTTCAGAAGTCGTGTTCCCGCGACCTGGCCCTTTGTATCGAGGCGAGGATTGCCGGGCCGGCGATCATTGCAACAAAGGCCAAGACGATCATGATACCGAACATGATGCACGCTCCTTCCGGGCAGGTCCGGCCTGGAGAAACCGGAATTTGGGGATCATAGCGCTTGGATGGAAGAAGTGGAAAGTATTTTTTGTGGATAATTGAAGTAACCGATACTTCCGTAACGCAAAGTGGGCGGCGACGCCGAAAGCGAACACCGGCACGAGGCCGTCAGGCTGCGACCTTGGATCGTGAGCGGACCACGATTCAAGCGGCATTGGATCATGGCGCGGAGTCCAGCGTGTGCGCAGCGCGGTCGAGCGCCTCGGCGAGGATGGCCGACTGCTGGGCGGCGAGCTTGGCGTCCCGTGCGTCGATGGCCTCGTTGACGCCGGGAATCACGACTGCCGCGTAGCCTGTGAACTCGCCGGGCGCGAAGATCGTGTGCCGGTACCAGGCACGATTGGGCAGGCCGGCCGGCGAGAGGAGCGCGCTCTCAGTTTCGCGCAGGGCCAGATTGAGCTTGGCAAGGTCGCCTGTGGCCGCGATCTGACGGCTGCGCGTCTTTTGAGCCGCGACGGCAAAGCCAGCGGCAGCGGTCTGGGCGGGGACGAAGTCGCGCGAGTCTAGCCCATTGTCCGTGGCCCGGCGTCTTGCCGTTTCAAGATAAGATTCGATGGCGCTGGCGTAAGCGGCGTAGTCGTAAGGCAGCACATCGGCATCGGCCATGCGCAAGGCTTCGAGGCCTAGAACACGGGCCATTTCCTGGAGGTAGAGGAACTTCGGGTCGGCGTTCTGGGTGTACCAGGCGAAGTTGTCAAAGACCGAGTGGTAGACGCCGTAGGGCCCCTCGGAGCCAATGTCGGTGGAAGGCACACCCAGATGCTGGAAGAAGGGCGTGAAATCCGATCCGGAACCCAGGTCGCCAATGTGAACCTCTTCGCCAGCGGGCGGGGCATTGGAGGCGCGGTGCTCGTTGCCCTCCGATCGAGAGTTCCTCCACTGGTCGTATACCGATCCGCCGCCAGGGCTGGGAACCGAGCGCGCGACTTCGCGGACGAACTGCTTGAGCGAAGGGACGGCGGCGGCGGCAAAATCCGGGCCGGAGACGGCGACGTCGGTATTGAAGTAGGCCACGGCGTGTTCCAGGGTTGCGGCGTGCTCCTCCACCCACTCGGTTGAGCCGATGAGTCCCTCTTCTTCGGCATCCCAACTGGCGAAGACCATGGTCCGCCTGGGGCGCCAGCCTTGCTTGAGCAGCGCGCCCACGCCGTGCACCGATTCCAGCATGGCGGCGGTGCCGCTGCCGGGATCGACGGCGCCATAAACCCATGCATCGCGATGATTGCCCGTGACGACCCACTCCCCGGGGTACACCGAGCCTGGAATCTTCCCGATCACGTCCCAAATGATGCGGCGCTGGTAGTCCTGCTGCGAGACCAGGTGGACCCTCACGCCGCCTTGCGCCCCAACCCCTCCCAGGTGATAGCGAAAGGGCAGCGCGCCCTGCCAGCCCTGCGGAACGCCCGGCCCCTTGAGAGCCTGCAGGATGGGCGCGGCATCGCGATAGCTCAAGGGAATCGAGATGATGCGGGGCTGGTTGCCATCGGGCGAAATGCGGGCCGAGTCGGGCAGATCCAGCGTCGATGCTACGCCGGGCGTCTCGGGGTCGCCGGGATACTTGAAAAGATACTGGACCGACCCGCGCTGAACGCCAGTCTCGGGCCGCCAGGGGCCGTTGGGGTAGGCGTCGCCCTTGAAGTATCCGTCGTCCTGCGGGTCGGAGTAAATCAGGACGCCGGCGGCGCCGCGCTGCTCGGCGAGGTAGACCTTGACGCCGCGGAAGTTTGCGCCGTAGCGACAGATGACGATCTTGCCGTGCAGGTCGATGTGCTGGGCGGCAAGCTGCTCGAAGTCTTCAATGCGGCCATAGTTGGCGTAGACCACGTCGCCGGTTACATCCCCGGAGCCGGAGGAGCCGTTGAACGGCATTACGACGCGCGGGTCGTCTTGATAGGGATCGCCCTGAACGTGCTCGCGGGTGGGGCCAGTCATGAGGGGTTGGCCGCTCGAGTCGAAGGCCTCCACGCGCACCACCTTGGGCTGGTTGAGCAGCACGCGATAGGGAACGATCTCGGTATCGAGGCCGGCCTCGCGAAACTTCTGGGCGACGTATTCGGCCGTCTTGCGGTCTTCGGGCGTACCGGCCATG
>JBEKDH010000216.1:0-5873 GCA_050014455.1 Occallatibacter sp. | reverse complement strand
TTGACAGCGTGGCTGTTATCCAGAGTTATGGCATGCAGGTGATGGGCGGCTTCATTCTGGGCTTCGACACTGATCGCGAAGACATCTTCGACCGCATGGTCGAGTTCATTCAGGAGAGCGGCATTCCCATCGCCATGGTGGGCCTGCTGCAAGCCATGCCCGGCACGCAGTTATTCAGGCGCTTGGGCAAGGAGGGCCGGATTCTGGATGCGGGCCACGGCGACAACACCGGCGACAAGTTGAACTTTCTGCCCAACATGGATGCCGCGCGGCTGATGGAGGGTTACCAATCTGTGCTGAAGCGGATCTATTCCAGCGCAGCCTACTACGAGCGCGTCAAACTGTTTCTGAGCCGCACGCAGCCCAAGAAACGTGAAGAACGAGCGTCAAGGCAGCAGTGGCTCACCCGCAGCAATGCGAGGGCATTTGTCACCTCCATCGTCCGACAGGGCGTCTTCGGTCGCCAGCGCTGGAGCTATTGGAAGTTTCTGCTGACCGTGGCTACGCGCTATCGTCATTGCGTGGGAGCGGCGATGACGCTGGCGGTGATGGGGTATCACTTGCAGGTGATGACCGACAAGCTGCTCAGGGCCGTCAAGGCGCCGATGCTGCCGGGCGGAATGGAAGAGGGATTGGCGGCGAGGGCTGGCGGCGAGTAGGGGAATACACGCGGAAATGCTCAGAGTAGATTGGGTGGTTGCCCCACCTGGGCGCCCTCTGGGTATTGCGTCCCTGTTCTTGCAGCTAGGGTGAGATTCGCTACTGCCCCAAGCCCGCGACTTTATACTTGATCTGACATGCAAGAATTCCTGCCCGTAGACGAACAGATGGACCTGCTTGAGAAGGGCGCGGCGGAGATTATCCGCCTCAGCGACCTGCGCGAGCGCCTGGAAGACAGCCGCAAGACCGGACGCCCGCTGAGGGTGAAGGCCGGCTTCGACCCCACCGCGCCGGACCTGCACCTGGGCCACACGGTGCTGATGCGCAAGCTGCGCCACTTTCAGCAGTTGGGCCACCAGGTCATCTTTCTCATCGGCGACTCCACTGCGCTCATCGGCGACCCCACCGGCCGCAATGTCACACGCAAGCCGCTCACGCGGGAGGAAATCGAGGTCAACGCCCAGACCTACAAGCAACAGGTCTTCAAGATCCTCGACGAGCCGCGGACCGAGGTCCGCTACAATTCCGAGTGGCTCGATCAGCTCGGTTATGCCGGTTTGATTGGCCTCTCTGCCAAGGTTACGCTCTCCCAGATGCTTGACCGCAAGGAGTTCCTGACCCGCTTCCGCGCCGAACAGGACATAAGTCTCCACGAGTTGCTCTATCCGCTCGCGCAAGGCTACGACTCCGTCGCCTTGAACAGCGATGTCGAACTTGGCGGCACAGACCAGAAATTCAACCTCCTGATGGGCCGGGAGCTACAGCGCGACTACGGCCAGAAGCCGCAGATCGTGCTCATGACGCCGATTTTGGAGGGCCTCGACGGCGTGCAGAAGATGTCGAAGTCGCTGAATAACGCGATTGGAATCAACGAGCCGCCCGCTGAGATGTACGGCAAGCTGATGAGTATCTCCGACGAGCTGATGTGGAAGTACTGGGTCTTCCTGACCGACCTCAGGCAATCGGAAGTCGACGCGCTCAAGGCCGAGGTCACTTGCGGCAAGCTGCATCCCATGGAGGCCAAGAAGCGGCTTGCGCGCACCATCGCCGCGGGCTTCCACGGCGAGGCTGCCGCCCAAAGCGCCGACGAGAACTGGGCAAAGATGTTCCAACAGAAGATCGCAGCTGGGGACATCGAATCGGTTTTTGTAGAAGCCGGCAAAATTTATGTAGGCTTTTCTCAGGCGGTGCAGGAAGAGCAGGGAGAAAAAGAACTCGAGCAGGGAATGGTCGATGAATTGACTCGTCGTGGATTGCATTCCGGTGGTGCAGTTGGCATTTACTCCGTTGTCAAGCTGCTTCGAGAATTGGGATTAGCCTCCGCAACAGAGGCACAAAAGCTGATAAAGGCTGGCGCGGTTTCTATTGATGGTGTAAAGCAAAACAGCCTCTATTACACCCTAACCGGCACTCCAGGGCCTACTGAATCCGCCCCGCTAAAGCTCACGGTGCGCCTCGGCAAGCGCGCTAAGGTCGCGGTGATCTCGTAGCGATCAAGCCTTTTGCAATCGGTATCACCGAAGGCCCGTGAAATCAGCCCATCGGCAAGAATGGCTTTTAGCCGCGGGCCTTTCGTCTATGCCGTAGGCGCTTCCGCCTCCGTCTCCATATCGGGCTCGGTCCAGAGAATCATGGATTGGGGCAGGCTGAAAGCCGCAATATACAGCAGCCATAGCAGCGGCACGCGCAGGGTTGAGAGGCCCGTACTCTCCATCCACATCAGCCACAGAACTCCCAGCGACAGCAATAACTGGAGCACCACATAGGCATGGGCATTCGCTCTGTAGCTCAGATACTTGGCCCGCTCATCCATCGGACGGTCTTCGCTCTCCCGGTCTGGCTTGACAGGCTGCAGCAGGGTCTGGGGCTTGCTGCTACGCGACAAGCTGCGACGAATGAGGAACAGCATCAACGGAACCGCCGTGGTGACGGCCCAAAAGAACCAAAACAGCCTCATATCTCCGGTCAGAGAGCCGTGCCTTCGGAGGATGAAGGCGATTGCCCCGACAAACGCCATGACCGCGGCCCAATAAGCCATCACCACACGGCGCCGGGTTCGGCGCTTCCAATGCAGAAGCTTCAGCAAATCTCTCCGGGCGATCATGATTGTTCCTCCATGTCGGGTTCGGTCCATAGCAGGATGGCCTGGGGCAAGGTGATGTAGAGAAACAAGATCGCGGTGAGCAGGACGTACGGCAATTGCATGAAAAACGGCCGGACGACCAGGGGCAGGTGCGGCGTGATCGGGTTCGGCCCCCCGAAAAGATAGAAGGCCGTGAACGCAGGCGCGATGAGTGTTCCCAGAGTGCGGTAGGCCCTGGCGCGCGCATGCTCATGGCGATACGTTTCGCGTTCGTCGCGGCGCATGCGCCTGTCGTCGACGAGCCACGAAAAGACGATCAGGAGCGCAACGATGAGAATGAGCAGTCCGAAGACGAACCATCCCGCATGTTGAACGAGCCAGGCACGGCCCTGTACAGGAACCCAGGCAACGTCGTAGAAGCCCAAGACGGCGTAAACGAGCGCGACTAACCAGCGGCGCCGCGCACGCGATTCGAAACGGATGCGGATGTTTCCTATGGAATACTCGGTGTTCATAGTCTCCCCTTTTCCTGAGACTGCGCACGGCCGTAAACCTGCTCGCTCAACGGCTGCAGCGGCTGCTTCGAGAAGATCGCTTCCACCGGCAGCCCGAAGTACTCGCCCAACGACAGCGCCAGCTTGAGGCTGGGGCTGTAGTCGCCGCGCTCCAGGAAGCCGATGGTCTGGTAGTTCACGTCCATGGCTTCGGCCAACTCCTGGCGGCTGATGCCGCGCTCGGCGCGCAAGACGGCAATGCGGTTGTAAAGGCCGCTTTCGCCGGGAGGCTTCTGGAAGTCGCTGTTCATTGCCTAAATGGATTATTATGTAATAACAACATTCTGTCAAGCACAAAAACATGCTGCTGTGGAAATTCTCCAGCAAACCATCTGAAAAGGATGCAGACTTAGGGCGATTGCATGAGCAGAAATCGAGAGCGCGATTGGAGTTCGCACCGCCCTTACAGGGCGGCGGATTCCAACTTTGACGCATTCCCAGGGTTCCACCCTGGGCTATTCTCCCGGCATCCCGCTGTCCAAGTTGCAATTGTGCAAGTGCCGCCCAACAGGCTTAAATGGATGCTTGCATTTCTTCCGCTGCCCAACTCTCGGCTACCACATCAGCGGCGTGGCCACGATTTGCGCGCCGGGATTGGCGAAGGCGATCGTCTGCGACTACGGTGTTCCAGCGGAGTATCCGAGCGCGCCGAGATCGATATTGGCCTGGGAGTAAGGCCTGGGAATCGTAGTCAGGAAGTCCATATACTCGATCGGAATCGTGGTCGAGTTTGCGGGGTAGGCCGAATCTCCAGTTTGACCATTCCCCACGATGGTCGGGTCGTTGGCGGCAATATGTACGTCGTCGTTGGCGAGGTTGATAAAGTTGGGATTTGAGTCGTTGCTGCCATTAACGCCTGTAGTCGCCCAGATTGGGCTGTTCCAATTCTGGTTGGCGTAACTGAGTGTTCCGCACCCATCGGTGTTGTCATAGCACCAGGTGTCGAGAAGGTTGAAGGCAGGCGGAGTCGAAGAGCCAACGTACGCAGCATAGAAGATGTTGTCCCACGCTTCCGCATTCGTAGTCACTTCCATCTCGAGCCAGCCCACGCCATCGGCGCGCCTGGCAACGACGGTGTTGTTGTAATAGTGGAGATGGTGGCGATATAAGGGTGGATCCCACTGATCACCGCCGAAATGCACCGCATCTTCAGAGCCTTGCGACCCGTCGGCAGCTGCGCCATCGTCAAAGAAGATGTTTCCGTAAACGCTCACATTGTCGTAAACAGCCCCGAGAGCCGCCAACCCTCCCGGAGGCCCCACGCTAGTGTCGTACGACTCGACCAGGTCGAGGAGGTGACCGACAGGCCCCGGTGTCGATCCGACAAGGAGTTCATCGCCCAACGACGCCTCCAACGCGCCGTCCGGTAAAAAGAGGTTGTAAGCGACGACCAAGCCGCTCGACCGGTCCTTAAGAAGGTTCACCGCCTGTCCCTGCCTGAGCGCGCCAAAGCGATTGCCAAGGTAGGTGATGTTCTCGGCTTCTGTATAAGTGCCGTGGGAATCGGCGCCACAACTACTGTTGCCCGGATCAGGGGTTCCGACGCCGTTTCCATAGATGTGGTTGTAAGCCACGAGGACGTTGGACGACGTGTTGCCGTTGTTCGAGTTGACGAAGATTCCGTTGTCGTTGTCTTTAATGCGATTGTGGATGATGGAGATGTGGTCGGACCGTAACAGATTGATGCCCGCGGAGCCACAGCCCCAGGGACTCTGCGCGCCTCCATTGATGTTTGGATCGCTGTACGTGTTGTTCGAGAAGGTCGGATTCGAGACGGTACCACCGACCTCCGCGGTGGTCGCGCCCTGGATGGTGAGTCCCTCGATGTTGAGGTACGCGACGGGCGTGCCGTAATTCAGACCGGTTACCGACACCTCCCCGCCTTCATAGTAATCGGAGATTTCGGCTCCATAATTGAACGCGTCGGCTGTCGTCGCATTCTTGCCGGTCAGGATCGGGTCGTACCCTCCCTGGTTGACGCCCACGATGCGAATGCGGTGCTGATCGTCGCTGCCCGATTCGGTGAGAACCAGACGCTCCGCGTACGGCGCGTTCTTCCCGTAAATACAGACGACGTCGCCAGGATTGAGGCTGTTCCATTGAGTGAAGCCCGCAATCGTCTGCGGGCCGTTCGGTTGGCCGGAGCTATTGAGCATGCCGATGCTGTAGGTCACGCCCGAGCCTACCGGCGCTGGGCAGCTTGGATAGCCGATGTTGTAGCCGCTATTGGGCGTTTGCGGCGGGTAGCCGCTGGCGGTGCCCACGACAGTGAAGCTCTGCGTCACCGGCGCGGCCGCGGCGTAGGTGTCGTCGCCGGATTGCATTGCCGTGATCGTGCATGTGCCGTCGGCAATGAAGGACACCGTGACGCCATTCTCGGTGCAGATGGTCGTAGTCGTCGAGTAGAACCACACCGTCAAGCCGGAGCTGGCCGTGGCCGTGAGCGTTATCAGCGTGCCCACCGTCTGCGTGCCGGGATTATCAAAGGTAATCGTCTGCGACTGCAGCGAGCCCGCATTGACCGTGAAGCTCTGCGAAACCGGTGTGGCCGCGGCGTAACTGCTGTTGCCTGCCTG
>JBEKDH010000215.1:0-5914 GCA_050014455.1 Occallatibacter sp. | reverse complement strand
AGCATCATCATCACGCCGCAAGCCCCAACGCTGGCCAACGGCACCGATGTCTTTCAGTTGTCCGGGCCGTCTGAATTCGGGGTCAACTTTGTATCCGGCGTCTTCGTTGCCAAAGACGGAGCTGTCACCGGAGGCGAGCAAGACTTCATTAACGTCAGCGACGGCGACAGCGGCTCAAATGCCGATACTCTCTTCGATTCGATTATTGGCGGAAGTTATGCCACCACCCCCGATGGAAATGTCGAGATCACTCTCAAGACCAATGATTACAACGTAGGTGATGAGAGCGTTGAAACGTTGGACGGCGTGATCGTTTCCGGCTCGCGGGTGCTGGTCGCCGAAGTCAATTTCTTTAACGCCAGCGGCACGCTCGATCTGCAGACCGGCACGAAAGCGCCATCGGGCGGGTATGCGATCTCCCTGTATGGGGAAGATGTTTACGACCAGGCCGCCGGAATCGGAGGAATAGTGAACATCGACCGCGCGGGTGCAATCTCAGGAGCCGGCAGTGTTTTGGATATGAACGATGCGGGCGTATTCAGGGGAGAACAAAGTTTGGGAGCAAGCACCTTGTCCACTCCAGACAAGTTCGGCCGGGTCGTGTTTCAGTTGGTTCCCGGCTCGTTCTCCACCATTCCATCGCTGTATCTCGCCGGCTATATCGTGGATGGCAGCCACATTCGGCTGGTAGAAACCGCCGGGGATAACTTCCAGGGAGTTATGGGAGGAACGGCGCTTGGCCAGGGATCAAACACAGGACAATTCACCAATAGCTCGATCGCAGGCTCAAGTTATGTCTTCGGGGCGTCGGGCCTGGAAGGATATGCACCACTTCAAGTGGCCGGCGTGGTCTCTGCCAACGCCGGGGGCTCTCTGGAAGGCATACTCAATTGGAATGACCTCACGAGGGGAGCGCAAAGCCCACTCCCTGTCACCGGTTCCTGGACAATCGATTCCACCGGCCGGGCCACCTTCTCGAAGCTTACCGATGGCTCAACCTTCAATTACTCACTGCACCTTTATCTGACGGGGAATGGCGACGGTCTGATGCTTTCCAGCGATAGCACCGAGATGGTCACAGGGCAGGCCTTTCAGCAGCAGTCTGGCCCCTTCACAGCTGCCTCTTTCAGCGGAAGCTACGGATTGAACGCCGCTCAGGCCGGGGTCAGCGCGGATTTAGTGCCGTTTTCAAACACTGTGGTTGGTCCTGTTGCCTCCGTCGCAGACAACGATACCGACACCCTGACCGGCTTTGCCGATTTCGGCAACGGAGCCGCGGACTTCCCTATCTCCGGAAGCTTGACCGCGGGCTCAAACGGAGTCTTTACCGGCACTCTCACGGGCCTCGATGCCGCATCCCGGACCACGGCAAACGACTTCACGTTCTATCTTGTAGACACCACCCGGGCTGTTGCGATCGAAACGGACAATGCCCAGTTGACCCTGGGGTATCTCGAACTTCAGCAATAGTCTGGCGGGATACGCGAGCTGACCGTTGTTCGCACTCGGTTTCTCACCCTTTCGCCGGCTCTCCAAGAAAGACGGGGGAAGGGTGGGAGGCCGCAAGTCTGAACCGCCCGTTCGCCGGGCGTGAGTTCCTTCCAGGATTACCCTCTATTCAGCCCTCAAAAGCCCAGATCGCACTGCCTGTCCGTCCCGTTTTCCGAGACGCGGCAACCAAAAATCCCCCATCCGCCCCAAATTCGCTTATGCTGTTAACAATCCTTTCTTGCTTCGGCAGGCCACGCAAACAACCATGACGAATCCAGTCGCTTTGGCGGTTGACGATCTTCGGGAGCAGTATACGCGGGAGATGGCGCTTGTCCGCCAGACCTGCGAGCGCACCGGAGACGGCACGGCCGCCATCCGCCGCCGCTCCGCCGTGGTAGACCGCATCCTGATCGAAATGTGGCGCCGCGCTTTCTCGGGCCAGCCCGCGCTGAACGTATCGCTGCTCGCCCTGGGCGGATACGGGCGCAAGGATCTCTTCCCCTACTCCGACATCGACGTGCTCTTCGCCTTTGCCGACGAGAAGACCGAGGCGCAGTCCAAGGATGCCGTCCGCGCCATCATCCAGGGCATGTGGGACATCGGACTGCGCGCCAGCCCCTGCTCCCGCACCGTCAAGGAAGCAGGCCGCTTCGACCCCGACAACCTCGAATTCACGCTGGCCACCCTCGACCGCCGTTTTCTTGCCGGCCAGTTCCCGCTCTACCAGCAGCTCCACCAAACCGTCCTTCCCGGCCTGGTTCTGAGCGAGTGGAACACCATTGCCCAGAAGCTGGGCGAGATAGCCCGCGCCCGCCACGCCAAGTTCGGCAACACCATCTTCCACCTCGAGCCCAACCTCAAGGACTGTCCCGGCGGCCTGCGCGACTATCACCTGGCCGTCTGGTTCGCCCTGCTTTTTCACCTGAAGGAGACCAAGGAGTGGCCCCGCCAGCGCGGCGGCGTCTTCCAGAGCGCCCGTGGAGACGCCGAGGCCGCCTTCGACTTCCTGGCTGCCGCCCGATGTTTTCTCCACTTCCGCCACGGCCGCGACGACAATGTTCTCGATTGGCAGTCGCAGGACGAAGCCGCGGCCAACTCGATCGGCCTTGAAACCCGCGGCACCGCCGATCCCGCCTACTGGATGCGGACCTATTATCGCCATGCGCGCATCGTCTATCGCCGCGCCGCGCTGCTCATGGAGCACCTGCCCGCCCCGGTCAGCTTCTATCGCCAGTTCCGCCGCCGCCGCACCCCCATCGCCGGAACCGATTTCCTGCTCGACCAGGGGCGCATCGACATCGCCCCCGGCGCGGAGTTCAACGACACCAGCGCCATCCTGCGCGTCTTCTCGCTGATGGCCACCCACGGCTACGCGCTCTCGCAGGCCGCCGAGGACCGCATCACCGACGCTCTGCCCGCCCTGGCCATCCACATCCCCGAGGGGCCTTACCTCTGGAACGCACTGCGCGAAGTCCTGCTCGGACCCCACGCCGCCCACGCTCTCAGGACCATGCACGCCCTCGGCGTTCTGGAGATGCTGATTCCCGAGTTTCACGGCATCGACGCCCTCGTCATCCGCGACAGCTACCACCGCTACACCGTCGACGAGCACACCTTCCTCACCATCGACAACGTGCACGGCCTGCGCCAGCCCGCACACGATTATGAGCAACGCCTCGCCCAGCTCATGCCGGAGATCGACCGCCTCGACCTCTTTCTGCTCGCCCTGCTGCTGCATGACACAGGCAAGGCCCGGCGCACCGGCGAGCACGCAACGCAAAGCGTCGAATTGGCCGACGCCTTCCTCGCCCGCCTTGACTTCGACTCCGAGGAACGCGAGGCCATCCTCAACCTCATCCGCCTCCATCTGGAGATGTCGGCCGCCATGCGCCGCGACATCTTCGACCTCGAGAACGTCCGCGGCTTCGCCGAGAAGATTGTCAGTCCCCAGCTCCTCAAGATGCTCACCATCATGACCTTCGCCGACATCAAGGCCGTCAACCCCGAAGCGCTCACGCCCTGGAAAGCGGAGAACCTCTGGCAGTTCTACATGTCTACGGCCAACTTCATGGACCGCTCCGTCGATGAGGTCCGCTACCACGCCGCCATCGACCCCACCCTGCTCAACCGCCTCCGTTCCATGGTTCCCGTCGCCCAGCACGAAGCGCTCCGGCAATTCCTCGAAGGCCTGCCCCAGCGCTACCTGCAAACCCGCCTCCCCGAGCAGATCCGCCACCACTTCCAGATGGCCCTGAACCTGGAACGCGATCCCGTTCAGCTCGACCTGCGCCCCAACCGCCAGCTCTTCGACCTCACGGTCATCACCCGCGACCGCACCCGCCTCTTCGCCGACGTGGCCGGGGCGCTGGCCGCCTGGGGGATGAACATCGTCAAGGCCGGCGCATTCTCCAACGAGGCAGGCGTCATCGTGGACAGCTTCCACTTCACGGATGTCTTCCATACCCTGGAGCTGAACCCCAGCGAGAAGGACCGATTCCTGGCCAACCTCCACGACGTGGTTGCGCAGAGGGTCGAGGTCGCGCAGTTGCTTGAGGGCCGCAGCCACATGAACCACCCCTCCAACGTCAAGGTCGAGGTGGCTACGCGCCTGGAGTTCGACTCCGCGTCCTCCACGCACGCCACGCTGCTCCAGGTCGTCGCCCAGGACGTTCCCGGCCTGCTCCGCCAGATCGCCCTCACCCTCAGCAACCACCAGTGCAATATCACCGTGGCGCTCATCGACACCGAAGGCGAAACCGCCATCGACGTCTTCTATCTCACCAGCCAAGGCGCAAAGCTAACCGAGGAAGCCCAGCAAGCCCTGGCCAGAGACCTCACCGCCGCTCTGGAAGCCATGCGCGCGCCCGCCAGCTGAAGGCCTTCGTCGAAGGCGTCAAGGAGATGTAGCTATTGACGGGGTGGAAAGGCCTCGCTGATGGCGTCGATCAGCTTATAGATGCCGGAGGACGGGTTCCTGTCCTCCGTCCTTCCCCTCCCATTTCTATCGTGTGCCTGATCGGAATTAATCGCCCTCTCTCTCGCAACCCCATAGCAGTCTTGAATTAGGGAACTGACATCCTGGATTTGCTTTCCGTCCGTAAGACCAAGTTGCTTGCACCGACTTTGAATCGCATCTGACGCAATCCAAGCCGTCTGGTCTGTCTTGTGCCAACACAGCCAGATCTCAAAGCAAGGGTTAGACACGGCAGTCAAGATCCCGGCATCCGTTGCAGAATTGAGGGCCTCCGGGAGCCCATCCCGGGACTTCTGTGTCAGTTTTGCCTCAACATCAAAAACGCACCGCACTTGGTCGTAGCATTCATGCTTGTCGCGCTTTCTGCGTTTCGCTTCCTTAACCATCTCCCTCGGTGTGTTTGGAACTTCAGGTGGGCAGAGTATCTTGAAGTTCTGCTCAGGAACTCTGAGTTTGCTACGCAGAGCTCTTAGGTATTGGGGCTCCGTGCATCTCCCCTCGCACAGAACAAGAATCCTTTGCCTTTCGTCCCTTACCGGAGATATCCTTCTTCGGCTCCTTTCATTCCCCATCTACTTAGCCTCCTCAGCGCACTGAGAAGCTTGGCCCAAATCCCGAGTCTGCAGCGCTGAGTACAACAACTCGCTGTCAAGGAACGGAATTGCACCGAACCGTCCATGAAGATAGGCTACCTCGATGTTCTGGTCCTTGCGAGGCTTGAAATCGGTCAGTGGAAACAACACGGTGGCCCCCTCCTGGTTCTTTTCGGTGAACCAAACCTGATCCCGCCTTAAAATCTGTGCATCGAGGATTCCTGTGTTGTGCGTTGTAAAGATGATTTGTGCCCCCTTGGGGTTCAGGTCCGGGTCATTAAACACGCGAACCAATTGGCGGATGAGGTGGGGGTGCATACTGGATTCCAACTCGTCGATCAACAGGACCGATCCATCCCTAAGCTCGTTTAGCAAGGGTCCCAGCACTGAGAAGTACGCCAATGTCCCCCTTGATTGTTGGTTTGGCATCAAAGGAAATAACTTACCGTCGGTCCCGCGATGCATCATGCGAACTTCGGAATGAAGGAACGATTTGCGTTCTGCCACCCTCCCAGCTATTTCTGGGTCAACTTCCCTTGCTGCCCAAACCATGGCAGTGAACATTTTCTTGAAGTTTTCGGGCGCATCTTCCTCCACGACTTCAAAATCCTCAATCCCTAAATCCGCAAAGCTAACCAGCCCCTTCACCCGATCCTTGACTTCCTGCTTTTTACACAGGTCCGCGGTGAAAGGAAGCATCTGAGTACAATCTTGTCCCTGAATTATGTTGAACCTGTCCGCAAACCATTTCTGTATGACCGCAAGCCTTTCATAATTGTTCTGTGCTGCGGCAGAGAGGAACAAGCTGTTCGGGCGTGTCACCTGCCGGATTGTTTCGAGGGTGCTGCCTGTGAGA
>JBEKDH010000214.1:0-8979 GCA_050014455.1 Occallatibacter sp. | reverse complement strand
CTGGGTTCTCACCTCACCGATCGTCTGCTTGCCGAAGGCCACACTGTTGCCGGTGTCGACAATCTCTCGACCGGCGATCGCGAGAACATCGCCCACCTGGCAGCCGAGCCGCGCTTCCACTTCGAAGAGCGTGACATCTGCCAGCCCTTCGATCCGGGACCGGTAGGCTACGTCTTCAACTTTGCCTCTCCCGCCAGCCCGCCGGAGTACCTCCGTTTGGGAATCGAGACCCTGCGCGTGGGCTCCGCCGGCGTCGAAAACACCCTCGAAATCGCAGCCAAGTACGGTGCCGGCTTTCTTCACGCTTCCACGTCGGAGTGCTACGGCGACCCGCTCCAGCATCCGCAGACAGAGGAATACTGGGGCCATGTGAACCCGGTCGGCCCGCGCTCGGTCTACGACGAAGCCAAGCGCTACGGCGAGGCGCTGGTGATGGCCTACCACCGTTCTCGCGGCGTAAATACTCACCTGGTTCGCATCTTCAACACCTACGGTCCCCGGCTGCATCCCAGCGACGGCCGGGTGGTTTCGAACTTCATGATGCAGGCCTTGCGCGGCGAGCCGATCACCATCTACGGCGATGGCAGCCAGACGCGCAGCTTCTGCTACGTTGACGACCTGATCGAAGGCATCCTGCGTCTCTCGCGCTCCAGCGAACACATGCCGGTGAACATAGGCAACCCCGACGAATTCACGATCCTCGAGTGCGCCCAGGCCATCCTCGAGGTGACCGGCTCAAAGAGTGAAATGTGCCTCGCGGCCCTGCCCGAGGACGACCCCACACGCCGCTGCCCCGACATTACGAAGGCCCGCACCCTGCTCGGTTGGGAACCGCGCATCTCGCTCAAGGAAGGTTTGGAGAAGTCGCTCGATTTCTTCAAGAGCAAGGTCGCGGCCGGGTCCTGAGGCTTCCTCAGAAGAGCTGTCGAGCGAGGCCGCCGCGAGATCCCCACCGGCCCTGCATCGATGAAAAGGTACCCTCCCGCGGTTCACTGAAGACCCCCTTGCATACATGCGCTCCGTTTGCTACCCTTGCCCTGCCATGCCACGACCAGCTCTCTTGTTTCTTGCCGCCGGGCTTGTTCTCTCCGGCGCCTTGCCGCTGTCCGCGCAGAAGTTTCTCCCCAAATCCATCCAGTTCAAAGGCGACCCGGAGTATACCGATCAGGAGTTGCTGGCCGCGGCAGGGCTGAAAAAGGGCGCTGTACTCACCTCCGCCGAGATGCAGGATCACGCCAAGCAACTTATGGATTCCGGCGTTTTCGATAACCTCACCTACAAGTTCGATGGCATCGACCTCGTGTTCTCCTTGATTCCGGCGGCGCAGCTCTATCCCCTCCGCCTGGCGAACCTGCCGCTCGCTCCGGGCAAGGATCTGGACGCCCGACTGCATGAACACTTCCCCCTGTACCACGGCAAGGTGCCGGCCGAGGGCGGGCTTATGGAACAGGTGCGCCAAACCCTTCAAGAGATGCTTGCGGCCAAGGGCATAAGCGCCGCCATCACGGCCACGCCCTCTTCCGCTCAAGCGGGCAAGGGCGCTTTCGTCAGCTTTGCCATCGCCTCGCCGCCAGTGCTGATTGGCGAAATCCATCCGGACACGGCCCCTGCTGCCCTGGACTCCAAGGCAGAGGAAATTCTGGCCAAACTCACCGGGTCGCCCTTCGACGCGGAAGGCAGCCCGAGCCAGATTGATACCTACCTGGGCAACTTCTATCGCGACCAGGGCTACCTTGAAGCGGAGATCCACGCCAACCCGCAGGGCGCGCCGGTCATCACGCCGGAGGCCATTCGCATCCCATTTCTCGTTTCCGTATCGCCCGGCCAGCAATACTATCTGAAGAGCATCCAGCTTGCGCCCGGTCTCGTGGTTACCCAGGCGGAGTTTGATCGACAATCGGCCCTCCATCCCGGAGACATCGCTGGCGGTCAGCGCCTGACGGAAGACTGGGTGCTCATCGCGCGCCAGTACCATGACAAGGGATATATGAAACCCAGCGTACATCCCACTCCCAGCTTCGATCACGCCCAGGGCACGGTCAGCTATGCCGTGACAGTAGAGCCGGGTCCGGCCTACACCATGGGCAAACTCAGCATAGAGAACGTCGGCGACGATCTGCGCGCCATGATGCTGGCCGCCTGGAAAATGCCCGCGGGAGCGGTCTTCAACGAGAGCGCGGTTCGCAATTACTTTTTCCTTGAGGACGCGAACCCCCAGCTTCAGCGCATCTTTGCCGCGGTCAACTGCAAATACAGCCTGCACTTGAACGACGATACCCATACCGTCGATGTGGTTCTGCGGCTGGAAAAGCGGCCCTGAGCGGCTTATTCTCGTTTCCATGCCCCACTCGCTCATCTTCGACAACATGTTCCACCTGCCGCTTCCCATCCTTGAGAAGCTGGCCCGTCCCGTGATCGTCTACCTGGTGCTGGTGGTGCTGCTGCGCCTCTTCGGCAAGCGCGAGCTGGCCCAGCTCAACCCCTTTGACCTGGTTGTCCTGCTTTCGCTCTCGAACACCGTGCAGAACGCCATCATCGGCGATGACAACTCGGTCACCGGCGGCGTGATTGGCGCCTTCGGCCTGCTGGCCATCAACTGGCTGGTGGTGCGCGTGCTCTTTCGCTCCCCGCACCTCACCCGCGCACTCGAAGGCCGTTCCGCCGTCCTCGTCGTCAACGGCCAGCTCGACCGGCGCGCCATGGAACGCGAGTCGCTGACCCAAGAGGAGCTGCTTTCCGTCATTCACCGCCAGGGGTTTGAGGACTTCCACCAGGTGCGCACCTGCCAGCTCGAACCCAACGGCACCTTTTACGTGGAGGCCTTCGACCCCTCCGCCGCCGACAAGCGCCACACCGAGTTGATGGAGCGGATCGACGTACTCTCACGGGAGATCGCCGCCCTGCGCATTCAGCCCACTCTGAATCCCGAGGGGCAATAGGCAAGAATCGGCGCATCGATAAACTTTCTCAAAATAACTGTTGCGGATATATCTGTAATGGATATATAGTGTCGCCGTCTTCGCCATCTTGCTTTCGCTCGCGGAGGGCGACAAGCACGGTTACCACATCATGAAAGACGCCCGCGCGCCCCAGGGCGGCGGCATTCAAATGGGCCCCGGAACCCTCTACGGATCGTTGGAGCGCCTGATGCGCGACGGCCTGGTCGAAGAGACCGGCCTCTCCGACGACGAGCGCCGCCGTTACTACCGGCTCACCAAACTGGGCCAATCCGTGCTGGCCGTGGAGCTGGAGAGACTGGACGCCGCCGTCTCCTCCGCACACGCCCTGGGCCTGCTCCCTCACGGAGGCCGCTCATGACCCAATCCCCGACCACTGCCAACAGGCTTGAAAGGCTGTACGCGCTGGCGCTTTGCCTTTACCCCACGCCGTTCCGGCAGGGTTATGAGCTTGCCATGCGCCAAGCCTTCCGCGACGCCTTGCAGGACCGCGCGCTCTCCCGGCGTACCCTCGTTCCGCTCGTCCTCCGCGACCTCGTCACTTCCCTTGCCAAGGAGCATCTTGCCATGCTGCGCGACACATTCGCACGCCCCGCATTGGTCTTCAACGCCGTTGTCCTCACTGCCCTGGCCACCGGCCTGGCGCTCGCGCTTTACGCCATTCCGCAGCAGGTGCTGCGCCAGGGCGCCAACGATCCGCAGATCCAATTGGCCGATGACCTGGCCGCCCGCCTCGAACAGGGCATTGCGCCCGCCGAGGCGGTACCCGCCGGCTCGGTCGATATCGCTCGGAGCCTTTCGTCTTTCGTAATTGCCTATGACGATCAAGGCCGTCCATTAGCCTCCCAGGCGCAACTCAACGGAACAGCGCCAGCGCCGCCCAAAGGCGTCTTCGACTACGTCCGGCAACACGGCGAAGAGCGGCTAAGCTGGCAGCCGGCAATCGGAAATGGGCGCAGCGTGCGCATCGCCGCCGTAGTCCAGCGGGTTGGCGGGCTTCATCCGGGGTTTGTACTGGCGGGCCGCAATATGCGCGAAGTGGAAGCTCGCGAAGAGCAGGTCGAGCAGATGGCCGGACTCACATGGATCGGGATGCTTGCGGTGATTCTGGTTGGAACCGCGGCCTTCGGGTGGTACACGCGGCCTAAGACGGCATAGAAGAGCGCGGGCGGCCTTCCAAGGCAGTTCGATTCCGCGTTTTCGAGTCGAATCGGATGGGAACCGCAGTTCTTCCGCCGAAGGCGCGCCCGCCCATGGCGGCCAGTCACTCCCACTCGATCGTCCCCGGCGGCTTCGAGGTAATGTCGTAGACCACGCGGTTGATGCCGCGCACCTCGTTGACGATGCGGCTGGAGATGCGCTTGAGCACCTCGTAGGGCAGCGGGGTCCAGTCGGCGGTCATGCCGTCCTCGGAGTGCACGGCCCGCACCGCCGCGGTGTAGGCGTAGGTCCGCTGGTCGCCCATTACGCCCACGCTCATCACCGGCAGCAGCACGGCAAAGCTCTGCCAGATAGCCGAATAGAGCCCGGCCGCCTTAATCTCTGCCACCACGATCTCGTCCGCCTCCTGCAGCAGCGCCACGCGCTCCGGCGTCACCTCGCCCAGGATGCGCACGGCCAGACCGGGGCCGGGGAAGGGCTGGCGGCCAAGAATCTCCTCCGGCATTCTCATGTCGCGGCCAATCCGCCGGACTTCATCCTTGAAGAGATCCCGCAGCGGCTCAATCAGCTTCAGCTTCATCCGCGCGGGCAGCCCGCCCACATTGTGGTGGCTCTTGATGGTCTGGCTCGGCCCCTTCACGCTGCTGGATTCGATCACGTCCGGGTAAAGCGTCCCCTGCACCAGCCAATCTACCCCGCCAGTCTCCTTCGCGATGCGCTTCGCCTCATCGTCGAAAACGGCAATGAACTCCGCGCCGATGCGCTTGCGCTTGGTCTCCGGGTCGATCACTCCGGCCAGTCGCGCCATGAACCGCTCGCTGGCGTCCACGGCGACGATCTTGAGGCCCAACCGGTCGCGCAGGTTCTTCTGCACATTCGCAAACTCGTTCTTGCGCAGGACGCCGTTGTTGACAAAGACGCAGGTCAACTGGCTGCCGATGGCCCGGTGCACCAGCACCGCCGCCACCGACGAGTCCACCCCGCCGGAGAGCCCGCAGATCACGTGCCCCGCGCCCACCTTCTCGCGGATCGCGGCCACCGTGGACTCGATAAAGTGCGCCGGAGTCCAGTCGCCCGCGGCCCCGCAGATTCCAAACACGAAGTTCTTGATCAGTTGCGGTCCCAGCGGCGTGTGATGCACCTCGGGGTGAAACTGCACCGCCCAGATGCGCCGCTCCGGATTGGCAATGCCGGCCAGCGCGTTCGCCGTGACGGCCGTGCGATGAAAGCCCTCCGGCAGCGCCAGCGCCTCGTCGCCGTGGCTCATCCACACCGCCAGAGCCGGCGGCAGCCCGGCAAACAACGCCGTTGCCGCGTCCTCGATGACCACTTCGGCGTGACCGTACTCGCGCTTCTGGCCCGGCCGCACCTTCCCCCCCAGGTGATGCACGATGAAGTGCAGCCCATAGCAGATGCCCAGCACCGGCACGCCCAGTTCCAGCAGCCGCGGGTCGGCCGCCGGCGCATCCGCGTCGTAAACCGACGACGGCCCGCCGGAGAGGATCAACCCCAGCGGCTGCAAAGCCTGAATCTCAGTGAGAGGCGCCGTGCAGGGCAGCACGACGGAAAAGACATTCTGCTCGCGAATCCGCCGCGCAATCAGCTGCGTATACTGCGAGCCAAAATCGAGGATAACGATTGTCTGGGTGGCCACTCTTCAGTGTGGCAGGGCCAACGCCGGGATGTAAAGACTCGCGCGGGTTTTCAACTCACCGCAACCAGGCCCCTCAGCGTCAGCCTGCCTTTAAGCAATTAACCGCCTGCGCCAGGCGGGATTGGCGCGCAAACGCTACGGCTGACTCTGTTTGGCCTTTTCCTTGACTTCCTTGGCGGCCTTCTTTGCGGCTGCATCCTGGGCGCGGGCTTGCGCATCGAGGCCGTGCGTGGGGTCGCGGTGGAGCAGTTTGCGCGAGATGTCCGGCCAGAACTCCTGGAAGATGGAACCCGCGCCGCCCTCGGCGGTCACCGTCAACCCATTGGTGAAGGTTTGGCCAATGCCGGAGCTGCCGGAGGGGTAATAGAGGTTGGAGATGGCGCCCGAGATAATATTCCCCCCGACATTGGAGTAGTTCGGCTCCCACTTGCCGGTGTTGTCGTGCTTGCAAATGACGTTGGTGGCCAGTGCATAGAGCACCCTATGAGTAACGGTGCCATGGCCAAGGCGGAAGTAGCGCGGATCCTGGCGCAGGATGGCAGGCAGAATGCCGTTGCCAATGATGGCGCCGTCGAAGGCGTCGAGATAAGCTGCGCCCGATCTCTTTCCATAGCCCTCGATGCCCCAACCGAATCCGGTATCGTCGTCCAGGGCCTCATGGTAGCCGGCCACCAGGAATGCTGCCGCGAAAGCCACAGGATCTGTGGCGGAACGAAAGGCGAGGCCCATCTTCTGGCCCGCGCTCAGCGAGACGGCATCGCTGCGATAAGAGATGTTGAAGGCAGGCACAATGCCGACAACCCGCTGTTTCTCCTGCTCCTTGATTTGTTCATTGGCTTTCTCGTGCTGGCTTTTCTCGCCGGCTGACTGCTGGGGAGCTGCTTGAGAGCTGGAACTGCCTTGCGCGGAGGGGCTCGGGGCTGGCGGCTGCGTGGTCTGGCTTTGCCCGGCCGGAGATTCCTGCCCGGAAGGCTCGGCCTCGGCAATCAGGACTTGCGGCTGGGGAGCTTCGGGGAGCTCTTCAGCCGCTGCTCCCACAGGACCGGCGGCTGTTCCCTGCGAAAAGAGACGAGGGGGCAATGCCAAAAGGGCAATGCCGGCAAGAAGTATGGCAGGAAGAAGAGCAGAACCTAAGCGCATCCATTCACCAGTGGCAGGGCGCCGCCCGGCAGGACCGCTCGCCGCAGAAGGGCGAACGGGACAGCGGGCGTCACCTACAAGGCTAAATCACCCCTCATGAAGGTCAATTAAAGTTCCGCTTCGGGGGCTACGTTTCATTGCGGGCGCACAGTGCCTTTTGGTTAGACGCAATTCCACGCTCCTCGGACCCAGAGAAATCCGTCCGCGCAGCCCCGGCTGTCCAGCCCCGGAGTCAGGCGGTCCTTATGGGACCGCCTGGCGGCTCTTAATCTCGTTCAGGAGCACTTCCACCTTGTCCTTGCTTTCGAGGGCCTGGAAACGGTCTTCGAGGCTATCCGCAAGCAATACCTCGCTGGCGGCGGCATTCTCGGCAGCCTTGACGTGAACGCGGCTCTTCAGCCTGCCCATGGCGTTGTCCTGGCTGCCGCCCACGGCCTGGCGGGCTTGCGTGGCCCGGCCCACGACCTTGGCGCGGCGATGCTCGGCCACCAGCATCTCGCAGTGGGCGCGGGTCTCGTTCAGCTTCTGGTCCAGCTTGTGCAGGGCCTGGCGCAGCTCGTCGGCCTCGTGCTTCTGGTCCTCGGCCTGCTCGGCAAAACCCTTGACAAGCTCGTCGTGACTCAAGGCGCGTTCCAGGGCGGAACGGGCCATGTCGTCGTGGCCCTTTTCCACGGCCAGCTCGGCCTTGCGCCGCCACTCCGCCGCTTGCTCCGCGTGCTCGGCGCGCTTCTTCTCGAGCAAGTGCTGATCGGCGATGGCGATGGCCACCTGGGTCTTTACCTGGAGCAACTGGTTTTCCATGTCCAGGACGATCTGTTTCAACAGCAGCTCCGGATCTTCGGCCTTTTCGACCAGCTCGTTCAGATTCGCGCGGAGCAGGGTGCTTACTCTCTCCAGCAATGACATAACGTCCTCCTTGTTTCAGCTTTCAGCCTTCAGCTGCCAGCTAATCGCTGCATTAATCTCTCTCATGCGTGGGTGCCCCACCCTCGCCGCGTTGTTGTTTTTGCGGCCAGGGTGGGAGACCATTTACTTCAGAGCGGGCTGGGTGCCCCAGGTCCGGATGTTTGGACCTGGGAGACCATGCTATTTGCTCTCCGGCTTGCTCTCTTCATCCGGCTTGGTCTTGATGGCCTTCACGTTGGACATCAACTGCTTGATGTCCATGCCGCTGAGGGCCTCAAAGAGCGCCGGAACTTGCGCGGCTATGCGAGTCATGTCGCCGGTGATCTTGTGCGCTCCGGCGGCGTCGTCGTTGCCGGTTGAAACAATGGTGATCTTGTCCACCTTGCTGAGCGGCTCGGCCATGGCGCGGACCACGTCGGCCATGTTAGTGAGCAGCTTATCCACCACTGCGGCCTGGTTCCACTGCTGGTAGGCCTCGGCCTTGACGTTCATAGCCTTGGCCTCCGCCTCGCCCTTCTTGAAGATGATGCCGGCCTCGGCCTCGCCCTGGGCGCGGATGGCGGATGAGCGGCCCTCGGCTTCGATGGTCAGGCGCGACTTCTCCGCGTTGGCCAGGTTCTCAATGCGCTGCCGCTCGATCTCGGAGGCCTTGAGGACGGTGGCGATGAGTTGCTTTTCGTTGCGCAGGATTTCCGCTTCCTGGACCTTGATCTGGCCTTCCTTTTCGACCTGCTGCACCTTCACCTGCTCCGCGGTCACCTGCTGAAGCATGACGTTGGTCTGCAGCTCGTAAGCCTTGTCGGCCGTGGCCTGTTGGCGGCGGCTCTGCTCGGCATATTGCGCCTTCTTGATATCCAGGTCGCGCAACGCCTCGGCCTGGCGGGTGGCGGAAGCAGTTTCTGCAATTACGCGCTCCTGGTCGGCCTGCGCCTTGGCGACGGCGGACTCGCGCAGCGCTGTAGCGCGCTTGATGGCCGTATCGCGCTCGGCATCGGCGGTAGCCATCTCCGCGTCGCGCTTGATGCGGGCCACGTCCGGACGGCCCATGTTGGAGATGTACTCGTTCTTGTCGCGCACTTCCTTGATGGTGAACGAGATCACCTCCAGCCCCATCTTGCTCATGTCTTCCGCGCAGGTGGCGCGCATCCGCTCGCCCACCAT
>JBEKDH010000213.1:0-6966 GCA_050014455.1 Occallatibacter sp. | reverse complement strand
CCGCGATTGCGAAAGACAACCCGTTTGCCGAACGCCAAGTTACGATCACGCCGTCGCCCGTTTCAGCATGCGAACTCAAGCTGGATGCAGGGCAAAGGGTAATCGACTTCGATGTGTGGTCCAGCGGCGGGGAAGCCGTCGCTCTGGTTCGAGATGCGGATGGCACGAGCAAGTTGCTCGGTTGGAAGCTCGGAGCCTCTGCGGCCGAGGTTCTTGCGGTCTTGCCAGCAAACTTTGAGGCCCACGCACTGGCCTTGCATCCTGCGGAACGGCGTATCTTCGTCTCTGGCCGGGTTGGCCAGCAGTGGCAGATACTTGCCTTTGAGCCGAAGGGAAGCGTCTGGCACTCGCATCCTGTCTATAGCTCTCAGTATCCTATCCGCCGCCTGCTCGTTGGTCCGCGGCCCTTCTCGATTGGCTGGGATAAGAAGTCGGCCACGGACATCGTGCGCTACAGGCTCTTCTTTGGCGTCAAACTCGGCGACGGTATCTTCGGAATACGTTCCGTCACGGAGGAAGGCAAACGCGAGTACCAGGTGATCGGACCCAAGATCGGGCTGCCGCCTCCGATACCGGACTCCGACCAGCCCCAAGAGATCACGGTCGCTTCGGCGTTGCCCGCGGCTTTTCATCCTGCCGGCAACATCCTGCTCTGGCAAGACCAGAAGGGCTGTTTTCAACAGCTTCCCTACGCGTTCGAAGATTGGGGCAAGGTCGCTCCTATCAAAGAGACCAAATGCCATGGTTCGCTGACCTTTACTCCCAACGGCACGGCACTTGTCGATTGGAGCAAAGGCAAGCCGGGAGTAACGATTCGCCTTGGTACCTCGAAGTCTGAGCAAGCGACAGACTATGAGCTCCTTTCCACGCCTTCCTCCACTCCTGACGGCAAAGGGTTGGTTGGCATAGTGGAGTCGGCGGATGGCAGGAAGCTGGTTTACATTCCCATTACAGTTCCACTTGCCGATGTCTCCAACGCATGGAAGTTTCTGGACAAAGGCGACGCGCTGACGCGGCTGGAGCGCGACTCCGGAGTTCTGCATCCCTTCAAGGCAGACCAGTTATACGAGCTCTATGATTCGGAGCTTTACGGTGACTGCGATGCGGATGTGAGCACGGGGGCGCGGCCGTATTTGGTCACCACCGACATCTTCTGGGAGCTGCTGGGGGCGGCCTACGATGGAACGTTCATCGTCGAAGAACGCCAGCGCGCCATTCCGGCGTTCTGGAGGTTTGCCGCGGCGGCTCGCGACAGCCTGCACGCGAAGAACCCCAAGTCTCCGTGGACCGCAGCATTCGATGCGGTCGCTGCCGTGCATACAGGCGCGGCCGGGGGCAACGCCGAGGCCGGCCGCATCCTTCGCGCCAGTGAGCGTGCAAACTCACCGGTCTTCGGCAAGGAGTTCAACTACGCCGAGCTGACCCCGCGCGGTCACTACACTTCCTCTCCGGAATTGTCGGCCTACTTCAAGGCGATGCACTACCTCACCCAACTTGGATCGGTGCGCGATCCCGCAGAACTGGCCAGCCTGCCCGCGGGTGTAAAAGACAAAGCCATGGACTGGATCCATATCTACGCCGGCTTTATCGCGCCAAGCCGGGGAGCTTTGGTTTGGGATCCGACGGCTTTCACGCTGCCCTCCTACGCGCGTCATCCCGCGGAGCAGGCCCGAATCTTCCCACTCTCATGGGGCTTTGATAACGAGATTCTCCTCTCTGCGGTCTATCACCGCCAATGGCCTCCGGAGGAGCAGATCATCAACGGTGAAATGAAGCGCGTGATCCCCTCGGGTCTGGACCTGGCAACTGTGCTGGGCAGTGACTTTGCTCGTGTGCTGCTGAAAGATGAATTGGATAAGCAACCCCATCTTGCGCCCGCGTTAGCGGCCCTGAAGGCTCGCGCTCCGCAGAGAAGCAACGCCGACACGCTGTATGACCGATGGATCGAAGCGCTGGGTACGCAGTGGGCTGAAGATGCAAAATTCCCCGGAGCGCCGGATTCCGCGCTTTGGAAGGCGAAGCGCCTGCAGACCGGATTGGCGAGTTGGGCAACCTTGCGCCACGCAACAGTGCTGGTCAACGAGCGCAGCGATGCCGAGGCTGGCGAGGGTGGTTTCGAAGAGCTTGTCACGCAGCCGCCGCGCGGTTACGTAGAACCCGATCCGGCGACCTTCGCGGCACTTGCGGACCTCTTCGATGACCTGGCCAAAACGACTGCCAACTCTCCCAGCTTTGCGCAGGGAAAGCTGGAAGATCCGGAGAGCGATCAGTCGGAGCCACTGCGGCAAGGACTCCTGCGCAGGTTGAAAGAGAGCGCCGCGAAGGCTCGGCTCTTTCAGACTATCGCCCAAAAGGAGCTGCGCGGAGAGGCTTTAAGCGACTCCGATTACGAGGAGATTCTCTACGTCGGTCGCGTCGCCGAGCATCATTTCCTTGTCTACAAGAGCCTTGCAAATAAGGATCTCGCGCTTTCGGTCCCGGACCCGATGCCCAAGGTTGCCGATGTGGCCAGTGACGGCGCCGGCAATAACGGTACCGGCAAACTGCTGGAAGTGGCGGTGGGCAATCCGCTGGAGTGGGACCAGATCGTCCCCTACTTCGGCCGCCGCGAAATCGTGAAGGGCGCCGCATATTCCTATTACGAGTTCACTTCGAACGCGCCGATGACCGACGAGGGGTGGCGAAAGAAGGTCGATTCGCAGGCTCGCCCCGTCTGGCTGCAACCTTATGTTTCCGGCCAGGGAGGTTCATGCCTAATCAAAGGGTTATTCTAGGGCTTGTTCTAGCGATCCTGCTGCTGACTTCAGTCTGCCGGGCGCAGGTCAAGCCGGAGCAAGCAGACCTGCGCCTGCTCTTCACGGGAGACATTATGCTCTCCCAGCAGGTGCAGACGCAATACCAGCTCCGCAAGCGCTCGCCATGGATCAATCTGAAGACGCTGTTCGCCGATGCGGACTGGGTAAGTGGCAATTTCGAGGGCGCAATTGGCAACCCCTCCGATTGCCTCTCGCTCAAGAACTGCTTTGCCACTCAGGCCTCCATCCTCCCGATTCTCCGCGATGCGGGGCTGCGTGGGCTAACGATTGAAAACAACCACTCCGGGGATGTTGGCGCTTCGGGCCGAGAGGCCACACGAACGGCACTCCAGCAGGCGGGGCTCATGCCGGTCAGTTTCGACTCCTCGCCGCAGTTCCTGCGCCTGCGAAATACGACCATTGCGCTTGTCGCAATCACACTGGTCCGCGCTGCGGATGGACAGGTGCAGTCCATTCCTTCGCTCGAAGTTGCCCAAAAGTTGCGTACTGCTCGGAGGCTCGCGAATATCGTGGTTGTTTCGATTCACTGGGGAGCGGAACTAAATGATTGGCCCACCGAGATGCAGCATCGGCAGGCCGAGTGGCTGGTTGATCACGGCGCAGACCTCGTCGTTGGTCACCATCCCCACGTCGTGCAGGCTCCTGAGTGCGTTCACGGCAGGCCGGTGTTCTTCTCTCTCGGTAACCATGTTTTCGATCAGAAGTACTTGGAGACCAAGGAAGGCATGATCGCCGACTGCCGGATTCACGCTGGACGCTTGAGCTGCGATGCCATCCGCACCCACACTGACCCCGGAAGCTATCTCCCGGATATCGCTGGTGGCGACTCGAAATCAGCAGACGTACTCAACGGCTGTTCACCCGCCTTGACACCTGCTCTGGAGATCGGCGGATATGAAATCCGGCCAGAGCCGTGGTCGGCTGACGCATCCGAAGATGGCATTGCGCTGACCGGCTGGAAGAAAGGCACTCTTCAATGGCGCACGCCCCGGCGCAAGCTGCTCTCCATCGACTCCGGCAGACTCGCCGGCGCCGACGCCGAACCGCTTCTGCTCATTCTTGAGCGCCACTCCTCGTCGCTCGACAACGAAGAAGGTGTTCGTCCGTACGTCTACGCAGTGGGCGAACACGGACTGATCGCGCGCTGGCGCGGCTCCGCCCTTGCATGGCCGCTCCTTGATGCCGCGGTCGATGACGCATCTGGGACAATCTGCGCGCTGCATCGAGGGGACTCGTTTCTTTCTTTGGACAGGGATTCCGTGACAACTCGCACGGCTGTCTATCGATGGAACGGCTTCGGCTTCAGCGGGGTCGAAGATGTTGCGGAACACTGCGCACATTCAGTGTGGTAATGGCCTGCCACATGGAGATTTGTCGCCAAGCTGTAAGTTACTACTTAGGTAACAGCTTGCCACGGACCGCGAACCGGCACCGGCGTCAAATAGAATCTCCACCCCCCTGCACCCCAGCATCGACCGGCGGGCAGGATTCGTCCTGGTAAACGCCGTAGGGTCGAGCCATCGGAGTTTAAGCCTTACAGGGCTTCTCCGGAGACTGAAATCGGAGGGAACCAACACCGTTTCACCTCAATGGAATGCTCGAAACATTCAGGAGCAACTTACCCGCACCATTTATGGCAGTTGGCTCAGTAGCGTCCGCGCCGGCACAACCGTAGGACGTTGCTTTTTGAAGCAGTCCGCAGCCACATACGGCAGGTTCATCACTGTCTGGAAGGCGTGAGGCGCTCCAATCTGCGCCTGGAAGTGTCCGAGTGACGGCGACAGCGTGGTATCGCTCAGCTTCACCTCGACAAGAAACCACGGCTTGCGGTCCCGCACCACCAGGAAATCCACCTCGCGTTTCTGCTTGTCGCGCAGATAGCGCAACTCGAAGCTGCCAAAGCCCAGATCGGTCCAGGTCTCCACGGCCTTCAACAGGTGGCAGGCGACAAAGGTCTCGGCGTGTGCGCCATCGTCCGCCACGCCGCTCCAATCGCGCAGAAACCACTTTGGCTCCTTGCGCAGCGCCTTGGTCACATTGGCAAACCACGGCCGGACCACGAATCCATAGTGCATCCGCGTCAGCAGATCGATCCAGCGCCGCACCGTATCCACCGTGACCTGGATCTCCGTCGCCAAGTTCGAGTAGATTAGTTGCTGTCCCGAGTGCTCAGCCAGCAATTGCATTAGCATCTCGATGCTGCCCAAGTCCCTGATCGATGCAACCTCGCGCAAGTCTTCGCGGGAAAGCTGCTCCTGGCGAAGCGTCCGCCAGCGGCGCGTAAAACGGAGCTCGCGGCGCAGAAACGGCTCAGGGAATCCGCCATGCTCCCACAGCGCATCCCAATCTTCGGCCGCCACCTCCGCGGGGGCATGGATCGCGCCTTTCGGCACTTCCGTGCGCAGACACTCGCCCACACTCCACGGGTGCATTCTGTACAGCATGTACCGGCCCATCAGGCTGTCGCCGCCGCGGCGGTAGATGTCCATGCGCGAACTGCCCGTCACCAGAAGATGCGCCCGCTCGCCATAGGTGTCGAAGAAGCCCTTGAGTAGCGTCTTCCACTTGGCGAACTTGTGCAGCTCATCCAGCACGGCGAAAGGCGGCTGCTCCCGCAACTGGTCCAACCCGAGCGCTTCAGCCAGAGCACTCGGCCCGCGCAGCAAGATGCGCCGGTCGTCGAGGTTGTCCCAGTTGAAGTAGGCATCTCCCAGTGAACGGCTAACCCATGTTTTGCCCACCTGGCGCGGGCCGGTCACAAAAGCCATCTGGCGGTTCCGCTCGAAGTGCTCCCTCAGGATTGCCGTATAAACGCGCGCTCGATCCATAAGAACCATTCTCTCATGAATCATAAAATAGTCCAGACTAATTTACGATTCATCGAATATTGGTCCACATGGCGGAGCAGAAGAAGAATGAAAAAAGACTGTGGGGACTTTTGTGGGTAGACTGCTTCAAAAAAGTGGGTAATTGTGGGTAGTACCCACAATTACGTCGGAGCACAAAGTTCTCGCAAGACTTTATTGCGCTCTGCTTGCGCTCCGATTCCCTGAAAAGCCAGTTGAGCGACTTTGATTCCCGCGGTAGCCATCTCATCCGTTACAACGTCCCCGTAAATGTTCATGGTGGTTCTGATGTCCGCATGGCGCATCATTTTTTGCTGGACGGCCACTGAGGTGCCCACGGCGTCCAGCCACGAGCGGTGAGTGTGCCGGAAGGAGTGCGTCCCGAGATGCCCGACTTTCGCGGCCTCCGCCGCCCGCTCAAGTTCCCGCCACACGCCGGTATAGGAGTACGGGAGCCTGCCGAGTTTGATAGGGCTTGCGAAAATCCAGTCCTCAGCGCCCGAAAAGTCGGACCGCTGCTTGCAGGACTTCAGGCGCTCCAGCATTTCGCTGGTGAGATTGAAGGTTCGGGCAGAGCCTTCCGTCTTCACATCGGCCACGACCTGCTCCACAATGCCGCGCCGGACACTCAGCCGGGAGCCGAGCCAATCCACGTCAGCCCATCGAAGCGCAAGAGCTTCACTGATGCGAAGGCCCAAGCAGACGCACAGCAGGGCCATCGTTGCGAATGGTTCGTGCAGCTCTTTCAGCAGGGCTTGGAACTGCTCCGCCGTGAGACTGCGCGCCTTGCGTACCCTTCGCGTTGCGCCGATGTTCTGGACGAGAGAGATTGGATTGCGGCTGATGTCCAACATTCCGGACCACATCGCAAACTCCACAAGCCCGTGCATGAGTGATCGCACATGCGTCTTGGACTTTGGCGACAATGGCAGTTCACGGAGCCACAATTCAACCGGGCGCGGCTGTACGTCCTGAATCCGCGTATCGGCCCACTTCGGAAGAACGTGGTTGTTCAGGAAAGAGCGATACACCCGCGCCGTCGATTGACGTGAGGGCATCCGCTCCGCTTCGTACCGTGTAATCACGATCCGCACCGTGTCTCCCTTGTCTCCGTCCGGTGGTTTTGCTTGGATTTCAAGGCTTTCAACTTCCTTCCATGCGGCTGCCTTGGTTGGAAATTCTTGCTTCGTCCCAATTCGCTTTGACCGGCGAGTTGGTCCGTCATACCAGAGGTAATTCCAGGTCTTGCGCCGTTTGTCATAGCGCACAGACCCGCTTGCGTGTCGCTGGACCCTCATTGCTGC
>JBEKDH010000212.1:0-6134 GCA_050014455.1 Occallatibacter sp. | reverse complement strand
AAGGTTCGTCAGGCGCACATTGCCGCGCTGAACAGGCAGGCTATCTCTGATCTTCTCAAACTGCTCCGCAGTAATCTCCATTGACTCCAATTATAGCATGATTAGTGTTAACACGCCCTAGTTGAGGTCCAAAGCCTCCCCGGTCCCCAAGAGCGAGGGACCGGGGGCACCCCGGTGTGGTTTTTGGGGCCTCGGGACCGCGGCCACCCGCCAACAATGGGGAATCCCTCCTGGCGCTATGGGCGTTTACCGGGGACTAATCGCGATCATTTTGATTAAGTTCCGGGTTTTCTTGAAGTTTGTCGCATCCCATGTGCTCTTGCCTAAACCACGTCCCCCGGCGCCCGGGCCTCCGCCGGGAGTTCTGCGAGGCAGCTCTGGATGGCCGCGAACACTTGGTGTTCTGGTGGTAAGAGCCTTCGGAATTGCCGCTCTGCAGCGACGATATGCTCCCTCGCTGCGGCGGGATCTGTTGCGACCAGCACCTTGCATGAATAGAAATCGCAATTGGCCTGAACGAGGTCATCGTCGCGGTATTCTTCCGACAACCGATCCAGTATCGAAAGGACGTCGGATTTGGTTGCAGGTCCACCACTCGTGTACGCTATGCATTCGTCGAAGACAGTGGGATTATGCGGATCGAGCCGAACTAGGTCGCTCATCGCTTTGAGCGTTGCGTCTCTGTCGCCAATCCTTATCAAAGTTGAACGGAGTTCCTTTAGCGCGTAGTAGTTGTTGCGGATGAGCGAGAGACTCTCCTCCAGAACCCGCCTCGATTGCGGGAGGTCGCGCATTTCTCTGTACCAGAATCCCATCCGTGCCAATATCCCGGCCCGTTCTTCGTTCGACAAGGCCCCCTGAAGCTTCCCCTCTGCTTCGGCAATGCGGGCCTTGTGATCGTGACTGACCGACAGTGGAAAGGCATCCCGTAGGATGAAGCGCAGCTTTCTCAGGTTTTTGCGTTCGAGGGGCTCTGGCGTAAACAGGACACATATGAAGACGAATTCGTCGAAATCGATGAATCCCGTGTATTCGGACACGGGAAGTGCCTTCTTTCTGAAACGCCGAATCATCGTCCTGGCGCCCGTT
This sequence comes from Occallatibacter sp., assembly GCA_050014455.1. Taxonomy (GTDB): domain Bacteria; phylum Acidobacteriota; class Terriglobia; order Terriglobales; family Acidobacteriaceae; genus Telmatobacter. The sequence goes on along the minus strand of JBEKDH010000212.1, from coordinate 5,045 downwards.
CTCTGATTTTTCCCTTCCTCGATGATTTGGATTTTGGAGGCAGTGGAGTCTGACAGCATGTATCCAGACTGATACGCGAGCAGACTCTCAAGGGTGTTGACCTGCTTGCCCCTCTTTTCCCAGAAGTTGACGTACATCCATTCGTTAGAACGGACGGCCTCGTCAAAGGTCTTCCCTCGCTGATAGATGGACGCTAGCGTGTGCGGGCGCATGGTCCCGTCGACTACCCAACCGAAGGGTGCGGCAAACGATACTCCATATTCGCCGGAGTACGGAATCGCGGTGGGCCCTTGGAATACCTTCAGTTCGTCGAGGTTGAGAACATCGAGAATTATGTCAAGATCGTCGTTGTGCGCACGGCTTACAGCGGCGGGAGTGTACCCCTCCAGAGCGACCATCATTCCGGTGTGCGCTTCCACGTCACGCGTAAGGCCTATGAACGCTTCTACGTCGCCAACGTCGATTTTGCGTCCGCGATACTTGGCATCGATCAATATCCGAAAAGCAAAATCGGAGGCTCGCTCTTCGATTAGGAGATCAATTTGACGCTCCACCCTCGAGAACTTACCGACCAATTTCGCGTTGGGCGTGATCTCCGCCGTAGGGTAGTTGATGCGGAACTGCTCCGCGACCTCACGTTCATATCCCTGCCAGTCCACGACAGAAGTATAAGCGCTTCCAAGCGGGCGACACATGAGGCCGAGAGATTTTAGACCGGACCCCTGCGCAAGACGGCTTGATCCTGGCTACTGTGCGACCCATTAACCTTGCGGGCTGGGGCGAAGATCGTTAATGGTAAGTCGCCGAGTGTTCGCCGATTGCATAACAGATTTAAGGGGCTGGATGTCGGTTCTCGCTGAGAGCCCTTCGCGTGAACCGAGGCTCAGCGAAAGGCCCGCGGCTAAAGCCACTCCTGTTGCAGGCCTGCGTTCAGGGGCCTGAATGCCCCTGCTCCCTCCGCCCGGTCCCAACCCGGCCTGCCGGAAGACTATTTGAGGCGGATTTCGGTCCGTCCCTACGGGACGGAGGGTCTTTTGTTGAACGCCGACCCAGGACTGCGCTGCGCTTGTCCATGGGCTAATATCAATACTCCCTCCGGGAGAATGGAGGAGACCAAGGGTTCAAGCCTTGGGCGGGCGCGCCCAAGCGGAGCCGGAGCTCTCCTTTCAGCGATGCGGCCCAACGCGCAGCGCGGCAAAAGCCGCCGCCTGCTGGTAACCTATGGACAGGCATGAGCGACAATTTGCATCAGTTGCGCTGTTTCGGGTGCGGGGCGCGGATCAAGGGCGCGGAGGCGCGGCCGGACTTCCGCTGCGCCCTGTGCGGAGACCTGTTTGAAGTGGAGTACCCCGGCTGGAGCGAGCGGCGGGGCCATGACCGCCCCAATGCGGGCGCGCTGAAGTGGCTGTGGCGGGAGCGGCGGTCATCTTCCGAGACACTGGACCGCAGCGGCGTGTGGCGATTCCGCGAGCTGCTGCCCATCTTGGACAGCTTTGGCAGCGCTCTGACGCTATTCGAGGGCAACACGCCGCTCTACCACCTGACGCGGGCCGCCAAGGCGCTGGGCATCGACCAGCTCTTTGCCAAGCACCAGGGGATGAATCCGACCGGATCGTTCAAGGACACGGGGATGACGGCGGCCATCAGCGTGGCCAAGGAGCGCGGATTCGAGTGGGTGGCCTGCGCGTCGACGGGGAATACGTCGGCCTCGATGGCCGCCTACGCCGCGCGCGCCGGGCTGCGCAGCCTGGTCCTGATTCCCGACGGCAAGATCGCCTGGGGCAAGCTGTCGCAGGCCATGGACTACGGCGCGGTGACCTGCCAGTTGAAAGCGGACTTTGACGGCTGCCTGCGACTGCTGACGGAGATTGTGAATGAGGCCCCGATCTATCTACTGAACTCGGTCAATCCTTATCGGCTGGAGGGGCAGAAGACGCCGGCCTTCGAGATTGCCGAGGCCTTCGACTGGATTGTGCCGGACCACTTGATCGTGCCGGGCGGCAACCTGGGCAACAGCTCGGCGCTGGGCAAGGGCTTTCGCGAGCTGCACGAGCTGGGGCTGGTGGCCCGGATGCCGCGCATCTCGGTGATTCAGGCGGCGGGGGCCAATCCGCTGGTGCGCAGCCTGGCGGAAAACGACGGGACGGCGCTGGAGCCGGTGGAGGCGCACACGCGGGCCACGGCTATTCGCATCGGCAACCCGGCGTCGTGGCGCAAGGCGGCGCGGGCCATTCAGGAGACCGGCGGCTGGTGCCTGGACGTGACCGAGGCGGAGATTGCCATGGCCAAGGCCGAACTGGGCGCGGAGGGGCTGGGCTGCGAGCCGGCCTCGGCCGTGACCCTGGCGGGACTGAAGAAGCTGCGCGCGCGGGGAGCGGTGAGCGGCGGCGAGACGGTGGTTCTGGTGCTGACCGGGCACACGCTGAAGGACGCCGATTACACCATCGACTTTCATCGCGGAACGCTGCTGAACGCCGACGAGAAGGTCGGAGTGGAGGCGGAGATCGAGGCTCTGCGGCGCAACGCGAGGGTAGTGGACGCTACGCCGGCCGCGGTGCTGGCGACGCTGAAGGAACGGGTGGGATGAGCGACGCCAGAGAGCCAGGGATGCAATCATTCAGGATGCGGCTTCCCGCTACTTCGGCCAATCTCGGCTCGGGGTTCGATGCCGTGGCCGTGGCTCTGGATTTCTATCTGGAGATCGAGGCCGAGCCGGCGGCGAAGTTTTCGATTGCCGCGACAGGCCGAAACAGCGAGCGCTGCGCACGCTTGGAAGACAATCTCATCCTGGAGATTTACAAGGGATTGCTGGCAGGCCATGGGCGGCCGGTTGTGCCGCTGGCGATTCGCATGATTAACGAGATTCCTCTGGGTATGGGCTGCGGCTCGTCGGCCGCCGGGCGGCTGGCGGCCGTCGCGCTGGCCGTTCACTTTGGCCAGCTTGGCTGGAGCAGCGAGCGCATTCTGGAAGAGGCTTGCGTGCTGGAGGGCCATCCGGACAACGCCTCGGCCTGCTGGCTGGGAGGCTTTGTGAGTGCGGCCTTTGAAAACCGGAGCGTGCATGTGGCGCGGGTTGCGCCTCCCGACGAATGGCGGGCCATTGTCGCTCTTCCGGCTGAGCCGCTGGCCACCAGCAAGGCTCGCGCCATGCTGCCCGAGTGCTACCCGCGCGCCGATGCCGTGGCCAACATTCAGTCGGTGGCCATGCTGGGACTGGCCTTTGCTCAGGGCCGAGGCGATTTGCTGCGCATCGCCATGCGGGACCGCATTCACCAGCCGTATCGCATTCCATTTTGCCCGCTGCTGCCGCGGCTGCTGCCGTTGGCCGGAGAGCATGGGATTTTAGGCGCCGCTCTGAGCGGAGCGGGGCCTTCGGTGCTGGTGATTGTGGAGGGCGAAGAACGCCAGGCGGAGGCCTTGGGGGCTATTCGCATGGCAACTGAAGGTCTGGCGGAGCCGGAGTTGCTGATCTGCCGCTTTCTGCACAGCGGGGCAAGCCAACTGCCTTAAACCCACCTCAACTGAAGATTCCTACAGGCCTGTGCGCCTGCCGGGTGAAGCGTTTACCAAGAGGTAACGCTTCGCCGAGCCGCTGTTGCCTCTCTGGCTAATCACCTGTTAGTGGCGTGGTCCATCCCCCGTTGGTGGCGTGTTCCATCCCCTGTTGGTTATCTCCCTCATCCCCTGTTAGTTATGGGTAGTCTGGATTACCTAAGATTGCTTGCCTTTCGCAGGAAAAACACCTAAATTCGCAGCGTGGGCAGTTCTGGGGGAGGGCTGCCTTAGCGCCCGTGATCCTCTCTGGGTCCGGGCGCTTCCTATTTCTATAGCCGCTTGAGAATCTTCCCTTTTGACCATATTTCCCAAGAACTTCCGCCGATCGGGTTGCGCAACTCCGGCTTCCTTCACAATTATCCCTGCGGCGCGGCTTGCGACTTTCCTCCATGCTGCCGCATCCCATGATGGCGCGGCCTTATACTTGGAGAGGCGCGCATGCCGCGAGGAGGATCATGGCAGGATTGGGAGTCTTTGAAGTCAGCGATGCAACGTTCGATCAGGAGGTGCTCAGGAGCGAGCAGCCCGTTCTGGTGGATTTCTGGGCCGTTTGGTGCGGTCCCTGCAAGGCCATAGCGCCGATCGTGGACAGCGTGGCCGCAGCCTTTGCCGGCAAGTTGAAGGTGACCAAGGTGAATGTGGACGAGAACGGCGCAACTCCGTCGCGCTACGGCATTCGCGGGATTCCCGCGCTCTTGTTCTTCAAGGACGGCCAGGTGGTGGATCAGGTGGTGGGCTACAAGCCGCAACACGAGATTGAAGAGAAGGTGAAGCGGCTGCTGGCATAGCCTGGCTTTGCCGATGTGAGGATTTGAAGTGGGAAGGCCCGGCGAAACTGCCGGGCCTTTTTCGCGCCGGTCTGCTTCTCAGTCGCTCTTTCCGGAGTTGTCTCCCGTTGCGGCGGGTAAATCCAGCGCCACAAGGGCAAAGCGCGTCCTGCCTTCCTTGGGATCCTCGAAGCCCACGATGTGCTGATGCCGCTTGGATCCGGCCTTCAACACCAAGCCGTCCTTGGCCACCCCGTAATCTCCCTGATTGATCTGGACCCTGGGATTCTTGTTGTCCTCGCAGGTGAGGCCCTCGGAGGTGGCCGCCGGTGCGCCCACCGGCGTATTGCCCTGGCAGGCAATCACATCGCCGTAGCGGCCCAGAGCCTTCCTGTAAAAGCCGGTCACCTGCTCCTCTTTATCTGGGGTCTCATACGAGACCGCTCGCACTCGCATCGTCCATTCGCCAAAGCCCATCTGAACGTCTGCCGACTTGTGCTTGTCATCGCCTTTCACCTGCTGCGCGCCCGGGTAGACGGGCAGACCCAGGTCAGCGGCCGAGGTTTGATCGGTATTGACGTGAAGGCCGCCAAAGGGAGTATCCACCCGCACGTTCTTGTCCTCGCCATTGGCGCCCTTTTCGACATTCACCCTGCATCCCGCAAGACCGCCAGCCAATGCCAGGCCGGCCATCCAAGCTGTCGCATTGCGAACGCTCTTTCG
>JBEKDH010000211.1:0-6246 GCA_050014455.1 Occallatibacter sp. | reverse complement strand
GCGGCGGGGCTGCGGGCCAGCTACGCGGCGGCCGGCGTGCTGGTGCTGAACCTGGTTTCAAGCCCTGGAACGGGCAAGACGGCCTTTCTGGAGCGGACGCTGCGGGAAGTGCTTGCGCACGGCTCTCGTGCCGCAGCGCTGGTGGGCGACCTGGAGACGGATAACGACGCGCGGCGGCTCGCCAGCAGCGGCGCCCCGGTCCGCCAGATCAATACCCACGGAATCTGCCACCTGGACGCGGAGATGATTGGCAGGCATCTGGACGGTTGGAAGTTGGGCGAACTCGATTATCTGTTCATCGAGAATGTGGGCAACCTGGTTTGCCCGTCAAGCTACGACCTGGGCGAGAAGATTCGCGTGGTGCTGCTGAGTGTGACCGAGGGCGAGGACAAGCCGCTCAAGTATCCCACCATGTTCAACTCCGCCGACGCCGCGGTGATTACCAAGATGGATATCGCCGAGCCCTGCGGCTTCGACCGCGAGCTGGCGCTCAGGAACATCAACGAGATCCGGCCGGGGATACGCATCTTCGAGACCTCAGCCAAGACCGGCGCGGGCCTGCAGGAGTGGCTGGCGTATCTGGCCGCAGAGCGGGGTGTGCTATAGTGTTCTCAAGTAACACCTTGGAGCACCATCCATGCCGACGCCCGCCACAACCAGCCTGAAACTCGATCTTGAACTCAAGCAACGCGTGCAGCAGCTCGCCTCGGCGCGAAGGCGGTCGGCGCACTGGATCATGCGCGAAGCCGTCGAGCAGTATGTGAGCCGCGAAGAGAAACGCGAACAGTTCCGCCAGGACGCGTTGGCCGCTTGGAACGACTATCAGGCAACCGGCCTGCACGCGACCGCGGAGGAAGCCGACGCCTGGCTGGCCAAACTCGAAGCGGGCGAGGACGCCGAGACCCCTGCATGCCACGTCTGAAGTGGTCGCCGCAAAGCCTGCGGGATGTGGCCCGGCTGCACGACTTTCTGGCTCCCAAGAACCGCGATGCGGCCAAGCGCGCCGTCAAGGCGATCCGGCAGGGCGTAAAGTTGCTCGCCAGGTTTCCGGAGATGGGTCGCCCCGTTGAGGAGTTACCAGCCGAGTTTCGCGAATGGGTAATCGAGTTCGGTAGCGGGGCGTATGTTGCCCTGTATCGCTACGACGGCAAAGAGGTTGTGATTCTTGCCGTCCGCCATGGGCGCGAGGCAGGGTATTGATCTCCGCAAAAACTTTGCGAAATGCTAATTCACTCTTGACAACTTTGCATTTTGCAAAGTATATTGAAGATTAAGTGACGGCTGCGGAGACAACTCCCGCGGCAGCAGTTTCGGGAAGACTTCCATGCACGTTGTCACACGCAAGCACCTGGTCGAGGCCGAAGAGCAGTATCCCGAAGCAGCTCGGGAGATTCGAGCCTGGTACAGGATCGCGACTCAGGCCCGGTGGCGGAGTTTTCTCGAAGTACGGCAGGTCTTCAAGGATGCCGATGATGTGGATGGATACGTGATCTTCAACATCCGGCAGAATCGCTACCGGCTGGTCACGGTCATTCACTACGCGCGCGAGAAGGAAGGCCGCATCACGCAGGGCCATATCTACATCCGGGCTTTTCTGACGCACCGGCAGTACGACAATCGGGCGAACTGGGATAAGGAGGTCAAACGATGAGTACCGCGCTTGCCAATCCAGTCGAAATGATTCGGCAGGGAGCGCCCCGGCTGATTCATTCGGATGAGGAACTGGCGGTGTACACCGAAGCTCTCTTTGCCTTGACGGCAAAGGCCGATCCAACTCCGGACGAGGAGGAAGCCATCGAATTGATGACCTTGCTCATCGACCGCTACGAGTCGGAGCGCTGCCCCGTGCCGGAGGCCGAGCCTGCCGATGTGCTGCGCTTTCTGCTGGAGCAGAATGGGCTCTCTCAGCGCGACATTGCCCCGGAGTTTGGCAGCGAAAGCACCGTCTCGCTGGTTCTCTCCGGCAAGCGGCAGTTGAACCGTGACCACATCGCGCGGCTCAGCCGGCGGTTCAATGTATCGCCCGCGGTTTTCTTCGGGGTAACTTCGCCGCGTTGATGGATTGCCCTGGAGCGGCGAGACCGCTCCGTTTACCTGGTGCTTTCAGAAGGCAGCCGGGGATAGGGATCCTCGAGACCTCGGCCAAGACCGGCGCGGGGATGGACGAGCGGCTGGGGTATCTGGCGGATGAGAAGGAAAGGAAGGGATCTTAGTCAAGAGGAGCAATTGCGATGGTGGTGAAGACAACGAACGGGGAGATCGGAAGGGCAGACGTGGAGGCCTACCTGGCGGGTGTTCGGGAGCCGGCGCGCACCACCCTGGAGAAGATTCGGGCAATGATCCGGGCCGCGGCGCCCAGGGAGGCGACCGAGGCGATCAGCTACCGGATTCCGTCGTTCCAGTACAAGGGAGCGCTGGTTTGGTATGCAGCGTTCAAAAACCATTGCAGCTTTTTCCCCATGGATCTCTGGCTCCTGGAGGAGTTTGCGGACGAGCTGAAGGGTTGCAAGACGTCGAAGGGGACCATTCAGTTTCCCGCAGACAAGCCACTCTCCAAGGAGCTGGTGACGAAGATTGTGAAGGCGCGAGTGGCGCAAAACGAGGCGAAGCAGCGAGGCCGCTTCGAGTGATCCAGATCACACTATACGAAGCCCACAACTCGGTATAACGTAGTAGCCATGTGCTTAGCGATTCCTGGAAAAGTGGAAGAGATTACCAACGAAGGCGGGCTTCGGATGGGGCGGGTGAACTTTGGCGGGGTGGTGAAGAAGGTCTGCCTGGACTACGTGCCGGAGGTCGAGGTGGGCGACTATACCATTGTCCACGTTGGATTTGCGCTGTCGAAGATCGATGAGGAGACGGCCCAGAAGACGCTGGCAGACTTCCGCGCCATGGGCATGCTGGACGAGGAACTGGGCAGCGAGGAAGAGGCGTTTGCGCGGGCGGCGGCTGCGCCGCAGTCGGCCTGCCCGGATGGGAGTTGTGCCCCAGCTGCCCAAAAGGCCCTCGACTGAGTTTTTGGGCCTCCCACCCTAGCCGCAAAGACAAAGACGCGGCGAGGGTGGGGCACCCCGCCAGGTTGAGTTATGTGGTCTCCCACCCTTTTCGCAAAGAACGCGAAAAGGATGGGGCACCCAACAGTTTTGGCAGGGAAAGAGCGGAAACGCAGGTCCTTCGACTCCGGTCGCTGCGGCAACCTTCGCTCTGGATGACAACATTGTGAGGGGAGCCGGCGCAGGTTGAAGTACGAGAAACTCTCGCGTAATCCTTCCCGTCAGGTTCTACTGGGCGGCTGTTTGCATTCGATTCCCATTCGGCCGTATGAGTTGAAAGCGAGGTTCGATCGATGAAGAAACTCTTGTGTGCATGCGCAGTTCTGATGATGGCCTTCTGCGCCGCAACCGCGTTTGCCGCCGATGTAACGGGCTCCTGGTCCGGCGATATGGTGGGGCCGAACGGGGATAGCTTCCATCTCACATTCACCTTCAAGCAGGATGGCGCCAAGCTGACCGGGACGGTAATCGGTCCGCAGGGCGATCCCATCGAGATCGCCGACGGCAAGATCGATGGGGACAAGCTGTCGTTCACCGTGAACGTCAATGGTACAGTTATCAAGCATGAAGGCGTGGTGAGCGGCGACGCGATCAAGCTGACCACCAAATCCGATTCCGGAGATTTTCAGGGCGGCGATATCACTCTCACGCGGGCCAAATGATCTGGGTCGCATCGAGTCCCGCAAATGCTGGATGCCCCAGGTCTCGATTTTGAGACCTGGGATTCCTCGAAACTCAACTGGCCCATTCATGAGGCGCTACTCCAATCAAATGAAGTATCTGACCGAGTTCCGGAACGGCGAGATCGCCCAGCGCATGGCGCGGGAGATTCATGCGCTGGCCACGCGGCCGTGGAAGATCATGGAAGTTTGCGGGGGGCAGACGCACTCCATCATCAAGAACGGGATCGACCAGATGCTGCCCGCCGGAATCGAGATGATTCACGGGCCCGGCTGTCCGGTATGCGTGACGCCGCTGGAGTTGATCGACAAGGCGCTGGCGATTGCCGCCCAGCCGGGCGTGATCTTTTGTTCGTTTGGAGACATGCTCAGGGTTCCTGGCACCGAGGGCGATCTCTTCCAGGTGAAGGGCGCGGGCGGCGACGTGCGCGTGGTCTACTCGCCGCTGGATGCCGTGGAGCTTGCGGTGAAGAATCCCGGCAAGCAGGTGGTCTTCTTTGGCGTCGGCTTCGAAACCACGGCCCCGGCCAACGCGATGAGCGTTCACCTGGCCCGGCGGCGGGGGCTGAAGAACTATTCGCTGCTCGTCTCCCATGTTCTGGTTCCGCCGGCGATTGAAGCGATTATGGGTTCGCCGGGCAACAAGGTGCAGGGGTTCCTGCTGGCTGGGCACGTGTGCAGCGTGATGGGTTACTGGGAGTATCCGCCGCTGGCCGCGAAGTACGGGGTTCCGCTCGTGGTCACCGGGTTTGAGCCGCTGGATTTGCTGGATGGGATTCGCCGGGCGGTGATGCAGCTGGAGGCTGGGCGGCACGAGGTGGAGAACGCCTACGAGCGCATCGTCACCTTTGAGGGCAACCGCGCGGCGCAGAAGCTGCTCTCCGAAGTCTTCGAGGTGACCGACCGGGCGTGGCGGGGGATCGGGGTCATTCCCAGCAGCGGCTGGCGGCTGAGCGCGGCCTATCGCGACTTCGACGCCGAGCAGCGCTTCCAGATTGCGGGGATTCACACCCAGGAGTCGCCGCTGTGCCGGGCAGGGGATGTGCTGCGCGGAGCGATCAAGCCGGCTGAGTGCGCGGCCTTCGGCAAGGAGTGTACGCCACGGCATCCGCTCGGGGCGACGATGGTCTCCAGCGAGGGCGCCTGCGCGGCCTATTACAACTATGGGCGGTTCTTGTCGGCCGAGGAGCTGGCGGGAGCGGGAAGCGGGCTGACGGGGGTCGCACGTGGCTGAGAACGGCAAGAACGGCGCGCCGGACTTCTCGAACTGGTCTTGCCCGCTGCCGCTGGCCGGGTACCCAACCATCGTGATGGGCCACGGCGGCGGCGGCAAGCTTGGCGCCGAGCTGGTGGACTACCTGTTTCTCCCCGCCTTCCGCAATCCGGCCCTTGAGAACTTGGGGGATGCGGCGGCGCTGCGATTGCCCAGCGGCCGGCTGGCCATGAGCACCGACTCGTTCGTGGTGCAGCCCCTGTTCTTTCCGGGGGGGTCGATCGGGGAGCTGGCTGTGAATGGAACGGTGAACGATCTGGCCGTTTCCGGGGCCGACCCGAAGTATCTGAGCGCCGGCTTCATCCTCGAAGAGGGCTTTCCGCTGGCGAAGCTGGCCGCGATTGTCGAGGCCATGGCGAATGCCGCGGCCACGGCGGGGGTGCAGATTGTCACCGGCGACACCAAGGTCGTCGAACGCGGCCACGGGGACGGCTGCTACATCACTACGGCCGGGATCGGTGTGCTGCGGACGGGGATTCAAGTGGGTCCGCGGAGAGCGCAGCCCGGCGACGCAATTCTGGTTTCGGGGACGATGGGCGACCATGGAATGGCCATCATGAGCGTGCGCGAGGGGCTGGAGTTCGAGAGCCAGATCCGGTCGGACTGCGCCGCGCTGAACGGAATGATTGCCGAGGTGCTGGATGCTGCCGGCGCGTCGGTTCACGCCATGCGCGATCCCACGCGCGGCGGGCTGGCTTCCACGCTGAATGAGATCGCGCAGGCTTCGGGGGTGGGAATTGCCATCGACGAGGCGCGGTTGCCGGTTCGGGCTGAGGTGCAGTCGGCCTGCGAGCTGCTCGGCCTCGACCCGGTCTACGTGGCCAACGAGGGCAAGGCGGTCTTCTTTGTGGCGCCGGAGGCGGCAGAGAAGGTGCTGGCCGTGCTGCGCGCCCATCCGCTGGGGCGCGAGGCGGCGCACATCGGGCGGGTTACTGCCGAGCACCCGCGAATGCTGGTGGCGCGGACGGCCATGGGAGCCAATCGCGTGATCTCCACCCAGATTGGCGAGCAGTTGCCGCGCATTTGCTGAGAAGAACGCTCCTGAATAGAGATCGGCGATTCTCCTCTCCAACGGCACAAACGCAGAAAGGGCCATGCCGTGGAGGCATGGCCCTTTCTGCTAGATATTATTGCCGGCGATCACCTAATCTCCCACACAGTCACCCGTGCAGTACCATCGGCCCAGCGAGGCTTAACTTCCGTGTTCGGGATGGGAACGGGTGATCCCTCGCAGTATGGT
>JBEKDH010000210.1:0-6251 GCA_050014455.1 Occallatibacter sp. | reverse complement strand
CCCGCCGCGGTGAATAGCGCCAGGTCCTTCTCGCGCGCGTAGCGCAGCAGGAAGCGCTTCACCGGCTGGGCGCCCCGGTCGATGGCCTCCCAGCCCGTCATCTGCCCGGCGCGGTAGGGCTCGACAGCCTCCCGGTCCACCTGGTTGAGCACCGGGGTCATCAGGAACCAGGTCATCACCAGCGCCAGCCCCATCAGGGTGGGATTCGAGGGCGCGGTCTGCGTGCCCAGCGCCTGGCGCAGAAAGTGGAAGACCACCAGCAGCCGCACCATGGGCGTCATGGCCATCAGGATCGCGGGCAGCAGAGTGATTAAAGTCAAAACTAAGAGGATCGTCCAGGGGGTCGAATCGGCGGCGTGCAGCCGCTGGCCGAGATCGGGCAGCAGGGGCGTGGGCGCGGCCAGCCGCGCGGCCGCCGCCAGGCCTACCATGAGACCCTCGCGGATGGGGCGGACCGATCCGCCGCCGGACGAGCGAAAGCAGTAGGAACTTGGCGTGCTTGCCCGCTCGAACTTCCTGGATTGGGCCCACGGAACGGCCGCGGCTCGCCGTCGAGCGGATAGAAGGCCGGCGCTCCCTCCGGCGAGGTGGCCACCAGAAACCGTCTGCCTTCCGCCTCGACCAGGGCCAGCGACTGCCGCGGAGCCAGCGCAATGCGCTCCAGAAGCTCAAGCCGCGGCCGCGGGCGATCCCCGCGCAGCCTGTCGAGCAGCCATCCGGCCAGCCCGCCAACCCTTCCGCTCTCCCCGTTCCCGCTCTGCTCCATCGCCCAGCCTCTCCCCTGCTCCCTATTCCCTAGTCCCTGCTTTGTCAGGCCAGCCGGGTCACGCGCACCGCCAATTGCGAATCGACCACCTCGAACTCGCTCCAGGCCAGTTGCACATCGCCGGCAGAGAGCGGCATATCCATGCCTTGGGTCCACTGGGTTTCGATCAGCTGGCCCGGCTCCAGGGCGAGCAGATTGCGCACCCGAAACTCGCGCACCGGAATGGCCACATCCAGCTCCACCGGCAGCCGCGCTATGGGACCGCTGCGCAATGTGGAATCGCCCTCCTCGCTACCGTGCGCGGAAGGCACCAGCGCCAGCTCGGCGGCCATCTCAGCCGCACCGGGTTTCTCGCTTTCCTGAGGCAGCTTGCCTGCCGGCGCCGGCGGTGGTTGTGCGATGGCCATGCGCTTGTAAGGCAAGCAGAAAGGTGACCAGAAACGGCACAGAAGGATTGGAAAGGACTCAGAACTGCGCTGATCGCGCCTGATCCCACCGATACCCTCATTGCTCATCGCTGCTACACTGAAAGGAACAGACAAGCGCGGATTTGCCGGCTCGCCGCGAGCCCGGATGCCGTTTGAATCGAGGTCCAAGACTATGCCGGAAGAGAAGGATAACAAGAGCTTTACAGGAACCAGCTTGCGCCTGAAGGTGGGCCTGGCGGAGATGCTCAAGGGCGGCGTCATCATGGATGTGATGAGCGTCGAGCAGGCCCGCATCGCCGAGCAGGCCGGCGCCACCTCGGTCATGGCTCTGGAGCGCGTGCCGGCCATGATCCGCGCCGAGGGCGGCGTGGCTCGCATGGCCCGCCCCAGCCTCATCAAGCAGATCATCCAGGCGGTCTCCATTCCGGTCATGGCCAAGGCCCGCATCGGCCACTTCGCCGAGGCCCAGATCCTCCAGGAACTGGGCGTGGACTTCATCGACGAGAGCGAGGTGCTCACCCCCGCCGACGAGGCCCATCACATCGACAAGCACGCGTTTACTACACCGTTTGTCTGTGGTGCGCGAAACCTCGGAGAGGCTCTCCGCCGCATTGCCGAGGGCGCGGCCATGATCCGCACCAAGGGCGAGGCCGGCACCGGCGACGTGGTCCATGCCGTCCGCCACATGCGCCAGATTACGCGCGAGATGCGCGCCCTCACGGTCCTATCCGAGCAGGAGCTTTACGCCGCCGCCAAGGACCATCAGGCGCCCTACGAACTGGTGCGCATGGTCGCCCGCACGGGCAAGCTGCCGGTGCCCAACTTCTCCGCCGGCGGCATCGCCACCCCGGCCGACGCCGCGCTGATGATGCAACTGGGCGCGGAGGCCGTCTTTGTCGGCTCGGGAATCTTCATGAAGGAGCGCGCCACCCCGCTCGAAGTCGAGAACTGGACGGAGTCGGAAGCCGAGGTAGGCCTATGCGGAAAGGACGACGTGGGCACTCCCCGCAACCCCGAAGAGCGCGAGGAGGCCGTCAGCCGCGCCCGGGCCATCGTGGCTGCCACTACCCACTTCAACGACCCCAAAATTCTGGCCGAGGTCAGCGAGCAGGTCACGGGAACGATGAAGGGCCTGGCCGCCGCCGGCATCGAAGAGAAGGACCAGCTGCAGACCCGCGGCTGGTGAGCACCTGCGGTGCGGCCAGACGCTCGCTATTCGCTCCCAAGAGCTACGTTGCTTTCCCAGGTCTCAGAATCGAGACCTGGGGCACCCGCAGTCGGGCGGAGGGAGCAGGGGCCTTCAGGCTCCTGGATACAGCGGCTCAACGAAGGCCTTTGGGCCCGGGCTCTTTTCCCTGCAGCCTGCTCGACCTGGCAGCATAAACGAAATGCCCGTGGCTAAAGCCGCATCGAATGCAAGCCTTCGCCCGGGGGCCTGAAGGCCCCTGCTCCCTCCGGCTGTCCGTCCCAGAGCCTTGACCTGGTACACATTTTTGTGTACTATTGATCCATGAACAGCGCCGAGTTCCAAAGGTGGCTGAAGAGCAAGGGCGCCAAATTCGACCGTTCGCGGGGCAAGGGTTCGCACATTTACGTCACACTGAATGGCAAGACCACCGTGATGCCCACGCACCGCACCGAGATGCCCGTCGGCACTGTCGAAAACATCAAAAAGCAACTTGGTCTGAAAGGAGAAAAGTGATGCTGCAATACGCCGCAAAGTTGACGCCCTGCCTCCCCGAGGAGGGCGGATATACGGTGACCTTCCGCGACGTGCCAGAGGCAATTACCGATGGATCAACGCTGGAGGAGGCCCTCAAATACGCGGCCGAGGCATTGGAACTGGCTCTGGAGCATTACCTCGATGAGCGCCGCCAGAGTCCCATTCCTACCCCTCCGCGGAAGGGAGAGTACCTCATCGCATTGCCCGCCAGCCTCTCGCTCAAGTGCGCTCTGCTCAATGAGATGATTCGCCAGGATGTGCGCCCGGCGGAGTTGGCCAAGCGCCTGAAAACCAGCAAGCAGGAGGTCAATCGGCTCACCACCTTGTCCCATGCCACCAAGGTGGACCGCATCGCCGAGGCCTTCCATGCGCTGGGCAAGGAACTCATTATCAAAGTTGCGTAGTTGGCCGTTCCCAGGTCCGGAAGTCCCGGCCTGGGGCACCCGGCAACCAGCATACTCCGACCGCGAAGCCATGCGCGGCAAGCGTTCGTGGTTCCCGGGTCATCCCATCTCAAAGGCGAAATCCGGGGCACCCCATGCCGCGGCAGGTTTGCTTCCCCGGGGGGTCTGGGCTCCAGCCGGATCAGGCATTCCGTTTGCGCCGCAGTAAGCCAATCAGCCCTGCCAGTCCGCTACCGAGAAGGACCAGGCTCGAAGGCTCAGGGGTGGTCGCCGCCGGCCCCAAATCGGTCACCGAGACATCATCAAGGAAGAACGTACCACCGATATCTTGACTTGCCAGGGTGAAGGTTGACGATGTGGTGGTTGCGGTTACATCAAAGGTTTCGGTAGTCCAGGAATACTCGATCCCTGTCGTGTCTGTGGCCATGAATCCTGTAATGCCTCCGAAGGAAGCCGAAAGGTACCCACCAGAATCAATTGAGGCAGCATCATTTTCGGCGAGCCAGAAGCTAACATCGTAATTGTCACCGACATTGGTCTCGATCGTCTGGCTGATTGACGCGGAATTGGGTAGACCACAGTTGGTTGTTGGAGCTTGAAAGCAGTTGACATAACCTGCTGGGTCGCTCGGGCTGCCTACCGCCCCAAACCCAGATGCAGGCTGATTTGTGAAGACCCAATCGGAGCCGGTGTTGAAATCTGGGTCTGTGATCAGGTTCGTTGCGAAAGCATCGCCTGACAGCAGGATTGCAAATATTGCGAGGGAAAAGGCCCGCAGAATAAGCTTCACGACGTCCGCCGTGGATTGGCGCTCCAACGTTCGGGAGAAGGCGGGGCCTTCTCGCAGGTTCTTTGGCGGAATTATCTTCGGTTCGCGATATTCGGCCCGAGGGTCTCCCACTGCCGAAGGAAAAGTTACAAATTCCTATGCACTTTCAGTGCGAGAGTAATGATATTTATTTTCATACGTTTGTCGAGCTGAAAAATGCCAGCGGTGTCGTCAAGCCGCTTTTGTAAGAACTCGGAGGGTGCGGTTTTTCCATTCCAGGCTGAATCCCTGGAAGATGGAGTAGATGATGCGGTCCACCGACTGGACGTTGACGAAGCAAACCATGGGCCGGGTACCCCATCCTTCGCTTCTTTCTAGCGAGGGTTGGGAAGCGAGAACCTCATGCGAGCGGATAGCGAGCGTCCGCCCCACCGCAGGTGGTCAGAGCAGGTCGAGGATGTCTTGGATTGAAATGGACAGGGCCTGGGCCACTTCGGCAAGGATTCCATGAAATGTGCCGATCTAGAGAGGATCGTGCAGCGGAACAGAGATCGAATGAGTGGGCGCCGCTTCATGAAACAGCCTGACGTGGCTTCCCTTCTGGCGAATCACGGCATAGCCGACCCGTTCCAGAGCGCGAATCAGGCGGTCGGCCGATACCCCGCGCGGCAGCTTCATGCAGCCTCGACCGCAATCAGCTCATCTTTTACAAAATGCAGTTGAATGAGCTTGGGCTTTGCCGGCGAATCGTCAAAGTGGAGGCTCGTCACCTCCAGCACGTTGTCGCGCAACTCCTGCCAGGTCTCAGCTTCTGTGAAGATGGCTTGCCCCAGCGCCCGCGCCACATAGCCGCCCTCTTCCGCCTCGCGCACCTCGAATATCAGTTCCATGCAAAGATCATAATGGAAAGATTGAACCCGCAGGAGTTCCGTCAGTCGGTTTTTTCAGCCGGATCAGGCCGCGTCGGTTAGGCCGACAGCTTGTTCAGCAGGTCGATCTTCACAATCCCGTCGGGAAAGACGGCGCGAATCTCCAGCGCCCCGCCCATCGCTTCGACGTAGCTGCGCAGGGTGCTGAGGTACATATCGGTGCGCTTTTCCAGCTTGGAGATATTGCCCTGATCCATCTCCAGCACTTCGGCCAGACGGGTTTGCGTCATTTCGCGGGCTTGGCGAAGCTGGTGCAAAGGCATCAGCGCCAGTTCCTCTTTCACCCGCGCGGCCACGCGCGCCTGACTTTCCGGCGACATCTTCGCTCGCAATTCATCGAAGTTCCGGGCCATAGCTCTACTCCTTTCCGATCTCGCGCAGATGTTGCGCGTAGATTGCATCCGCTTTCGGCACGAATTCCTCATACCACCGGGGATTGCCTGTCTTGTCGCCGCCAATGAGAAGAACGCCGGTGCGCCGCGGATCGAATGCGTACAGAACCCGATAAGGCCGGCCCTCATGCTGAATCCGCAGCTCGCGCATATTCCGCACCTGCGAACCGTGGATGGTGTCTGCATAGGGCCGGGTGAGCGCGGGGCCTAGCTCGGCCAGCAATTCAACCGAGACTCGAACGCTTTCCTGCTCGGCAATGCTGAGGCTGTCCCACCATCCGCCAAACTCATCCGTAAATTCGACTTCCCCAGGCCATTCATGTACTATGGCAATAAATACATATGTAGTCAAGGGCATATTTCGCCATCTACGTCACGGAATCTCACTACCGCAGGTGGTTTACGCAGCGGTCAACTGCCCGAAGATATCAGGCAGGCTGACATACAAGGGCGTGCCTTTGACCTCCAGACGCGAGGATTCGACCCATTCCGCTTCCGAGCACATGCGCCCCGTGCGCGTCTTGGGATCGATGATCCAGACCGTCTCCACGCCCATCTCGCGATAGTCCTGCGCGCGCTCCTGCGTATCGGAGTAGGTATCGTCGGGAGAGAGAATCTCGATTACCAGGAGGGGCGGATCGGTCAGCACATCCGGCTGCGCTCCGGCCGCCAGCACGACTACATCCGGTACGCGGACCCTATTCTCCGAGACTCGAACCCGCTGTTCCGTGCTGCCGGTGATTCCCCATTGTTTCTCGTGTGTGCCGAACCAAAGCGCCAGCAGCCACTGCAATCGCGCATGTTCCCACTTGCCCACGTTGCGCTCCCTGATCTCTCCAT
>JBEKDH010000209.1:0-9734 GCA_050014455.1 Occallatibacter sp. | reverse complement strand
CAGTTTGGCCTATTACAGATCACTTCGAGCAGGGTGGACGGCCTGCTTATGGGAGCGCTCTGCTCAATCTACATGTTTACGCGCAGGAGGCCAGTCCCCATGGGATCGATTATTGCTTGTGGTTCTGCGGGATCGGCCATCTTGGGATACATAGCGATCTTTCATCCAAGGGAGCTAATTGCGACGGGCATGTGGATGGGAACGATTGGCATCACAGGTTATGCCCTGCTCTCTACTGCGCTGGTCGCCATATCGCAGCGTAAGCTGCCCCTTGTGCAAAAGGTGCTTACATTGAAATGGCTGGAGCGGGCAGGCAAATATAGTTATGGGATGTACGTGTACCATTTATTCTTTGTTCTTGAGATTCGTCATTATCTCGCTGGTTTGTTGAGCCGTGGGCCTGGTGTGGAAATTCGCTTCAGTTTTCCCGTGAAGATTCTGGCAATGATGATGGAAATATCTGTTGTCTACGTAGCCGCAAAGGTCAGCTACGATCTTTATGAAGCGCGCTTCCTTCGGCTGAAGAAGTACTTCAAGCCGACAGGATGATTTCCAGGCACACCAGAAGAGGACAAATGATCGCCCTTCGGCCCCATATTCATGATGCACAATACCAATGATGACTTCCAACGCAAACCAACCCGAAACGCCGAGCGCGATGATTCCGAAGAGGACCGGCCTACGCCGCTGGCTGCCTTCGTGGCAATTTGGCCGCTACCTGCTGGTGGGCGTATGGAACACTGCTTTCGGTTACTTGACGTATGCCGCGCTGACGTGGGTGCTCTCGCGGCATGTGGCGTATGGCTATTTATACGCCGCGGTTTTGTCGAATTTGATCGCTATATCGGTCGCGTTTCTCGGGTACAAGTGGTTTGTTTTCAAAACGCGGGGCAACTATCTGCGCGAATGGATGCGCTGCTTTGTGGTCTACGGCGCGGCGGCGCTGCCGGGCCTGCTGCTGCTGCCGATGGTGGTAAGTGCTTTGGTCTACTTCTGCCACATTTCGCCGGGCGCCAGAGTGGGCCATGCGACGCACTTTCAGCTCACGGCGGAGTATATGAGCGCCACATTTCTGACCGCGCCCTACATTGGAGGAGCCATCCTGACGGCCGGGACGGTCGTCTTCAGCTTCTTCGGCCACAGGCACATCACTTTTAGGAAGCCGCCAGGAAAGGCAGGGGAATCCCCGCAATTAAGATAGACAAGCCTATATGCGCAGGCTCTGGCAAGCCAGAAATAGCAGACCCCTGAAACCCATTTGTCGTGGGTAGGGGAGGCTATCGGTAAGCTATGTGGCCGTCCCGAGGCACCATGCCATGTCTGCTTTGCCCGCTCGTCCAGCGGAGAAATAGCTGCCAGAGACATTTACACTAAACCCGCTGGAACCCATGGGTGCGACCAGCGTCTTTTCCGTAAGGTAATTGATGTGCTCGTGCATCATGTAGAGGCTTGCTGGGCGGGCTACGAAGCGTGCGCGACCGGGCCGCGTCAGAGCCATGATCCCGATCTGCGCGAGACGTCTCGAGATTCTTGCCAGGCCGAAGGGGAATTCGCATGGCGCCTCGATAAACACAAGGCCTCCTTCGGGTGCTGCTTGACGAATCTCACCCATCAAGACGCGTGGGAATCCGACATGTTCCAGAACATTGCTATTGACGATGAGGTCGGCCTTGCATCCAGCCGGATCGGAAGTTGCTGTTACACCTGCCGCGGCCCGCACTCCAGATATATCGTATACAAAGGCTTCGGCGCCTTCCAACAGACCTGCTACCAGATCGCCGCGGTCGCCGCCATAATCAAGGACGCGGCTGATCTTCCGCTGGCCGATATGCTGCCGGAGGATTGGGGCGAGTTTTGCGCGGCGAGCTTGATACGAACCGGTAGAGGCCAGGCTCGCATTGAACTCGGGTGTGTACCATGGCTCCGAGGCTTGGCGCATCCGCTGATAATCCTCCGAGCGGTATCCGGAGTACAGGCGCACCTCTTCGGCCGCGTCGAGGCGCGGGTTGTAGAACCTGAATCCGCAGGCTCTACATTCGACGAGGTCTACGCAGAACGGGTCTTTGTCCCATATCCGGGTCGCAAGGAAGGGAGCAACCAGTGCCTTTTTGAGTCGATGAGTCCCGTTGCCGCAAATCACACAGCTGTTAACTTCGATCATGTCGCCTTCTCCTTCCGCTGCCTGCGCGAAAGTAGAGTTCGTAGGAGCTTGGGGAATCCCCGCCCGTATTTGAACCTTTGACCCTGATCCGTCTTTTGCTTATCGAGCTTCGCGCCAGTATAGCATTGGCCGCCCTGGCAGCAGCTTCAATCTTGCACCATAATTGACGAATGACACCGCCGTCGATTCAACTGGAGATGTGCGGCCACCCGCAAACCGAGATTTGAATGCGCCTTTCTTTTCCAAGCAACGATTGAGAGGGTTCTCTTGAAGACCATCAGCATATCGACTCCCTGCTACAACGAAGAAGACAATGTTGAAGCACTGTATCTGCGCCTGCGCGAGATCATGAACGGCTTCCCGCAGTATCGCTACGAGCATATCTTTATCGACAACGCGTCGACAGATGGGACGGTGGCCATTCTGAAGCGCCTTGCGGAGAAAGACAAGAACGTCAAGATCATCGTGAATGCGCGCAACTTCGGGCATATCCGCTCGCCCATTCACGCGCTGTTCCAGGCGCGCGGCGACGCCGTAATCGGGATGGCCAGCGATTTTCAGGATCCGCCGGACCTGATTCCGGAGATGATTCGCGCCTGGGAGGAAGGTTACCCCATGGTGCTATGCATCAAGGAGAGCAGCGGCGAGCACGGCCTGATGTTCTGGCTGCGCAAGCAGTATTACAAGCTGGTGGAGCGGCTCTCATCGGTCGAGACCATTCAGAACTTCACCGGCTTTGGCCTCTACGACCGCCGCGTTGTGGACCTCGTGAAGTCGTTCGACGACCCGTATCCATACTTCCGCGGCATTATCGCTGAGATTGGACTGCCCAGCAAGCGGCTCTATTTCCATCAGCCGGCGCGCAAGTCCGGCATTACCAAGAACAACTGGTACACGCTGTACGACATCGCCATGCTGGGCATCATCAACCTTTCCAAGATTCCGCTGCGGCTGGCGGTGTTTGCCGGGTTTATCGGCGCGGTGGTCTCTTTCCTTATCGCGATGGTGTATCTCGTTTACAAGTTGCTGTTCTGGCGCAGTTTTTCGCTGGGCATTGCGCCGGTGGTGATTGGCATCTTCTTTCTCAATTCCATCGTGCTGGTTTTCATGGGAATCCTGGGCGAGTATGTCGGCGCGATTCATACGCAGGTGCAGAAGCGGCCTTATGCGATTGAGCGGGAGCGCATTAATTTTGAGTATGAGCCAGACCTGCCCATGCCGATGGAAGGCAGCGAAAACGCAGGTTGACAGCATCCTTCTTGCGTCGAGGAGCGCGATGAAAAGCCTGATATTGAAACGCTTCTTCGCGATTGTGACATACAGGCAGGAATTTCTCTTGCGCAGGATAGCGATGCACAAAGGGGGAGGAGATGGCGAAACCGTTACCTGTTGACGATCTGGATCATATCCTTTCTTATACGCGGGATCTTTGGGCGGAAATGCGCGGAGAACAAATCTTCATTACCGGCGGCACAGGATTTGTCGGCTCCTGGCTGGTTGAAAGCTTCTGCTATATCAATCGAGTTGAGGGACTGGGAGCGCGCGCGACGATTCTGACCCGTAACCCCGAGGCCTTTCTGGAGAAGTGTCCACATCTCGCCTCCGATTCCTCCATTACGCTCCTGACCGGCGACGTGCGGGATTCTGAATTTCCTCAGGGCCATTTCAAGTATGTGATTCATGCGGCGACGGAATCGGTTGCCCGCAAAACTCCTTTGAGCAGAATCGACATGCTGAACACCATTATTCGCGGGACGGAGCGCGTGCTGGATTTCGCCGCCACGCATGGAACCAGCAAACTCCTGCTTACCAGTTCCGGCGCCGTGTATGGGAGACAGCCATCCGAGCTTATGCAACTTCCTGAAGACTTCGAGGGAGCGCCCGATGTACTGGATCTGGCTTCAGTCTATGGCGAAGGTAAGCGCGTTGCGGAGCATCTCTGCGCGCTCTATGCCGCGGAGTCAAAACTGGAGTGCAAAATCGCGCGATGCTTTGCATTTGTCGGCCCGCATCTCGCGCTCGATGCCCACTTTGCCATCGGCAATTTCATTGGCGATATTCTGCAGAGCAAACCGATCCGCATCCACGGGGACGGCACCCCCATACGATCCTACCTTTATGCGGCCGATCTTGCCCTGTGGCTGTGGAGCATACTCTTTCGCGGCACATCGGCGCGCCCATACAATGTTGGCTCTGACCAACCAGTCTCCATTTTCGAATTAGCCCAGGAAGTTGCGGCTGCCTTGCGGCCTGAAACCCGGATTGAAGTCCTGCAAAATGCTGTTCCGGGGGCGCCTGTTCTCCGCTACCTTCCGGATACGAAGAGATCTCTTGAGGAGCTTGGGTTGAAACAGCGGATTGACTTGCGAGAAGCGATTCTTCGCACTGCCCGCTGGTATGGATATCGGGGATGAAGCGCGTGACGCAAACATTCTGGACGGCATCGCGCCGGAAACCAGCGCTCTTTGCGCGACGGATCGCGACCCCGGTCTATGCAGGGAAGACCCAAAGAGGTCGAGGTGTGGCGATAATGTAACAACAAGTTTCTGGCGGACTGGGGTTTTCCATGGCTTTTGTTCCCTGCAAATCAGAATAATCCGGTAAGCTGTTCCTTACTTTTTCAGCAGCGGCGTCAGCAGCGGCAGCAGCGTCTTCGCTATGATCTCCGAACCTTTGGCGGTGGGATGGATGCCGTCTGCCTGGATGGAGCCGGGAACGTGGATGAGATCTTTGTAGATCATGGGCACGAATGGGGTGCGGTGTTTGGCGGCAAGGTCGCGGAAGACCTGCTCGAAGGATTGGATGTAGTCGGCGCCGTAGTTGGGAGGCAGGGTGATGCCGGCGAGCAGGATCTTGATGTGGGCGTTTTCCAGCCCGGTCAGCACGGCGTCGAGGTTACGCCGGGTCTCGC
Organism: Occallatibacter sp.; assembly: GCA_050014455.1. Classification (GTDB taxonomy): domain Bacteria; phylum Acidobacteriota; class Terriglobia; order Terriglobales; family Acidobacteriaceae; genus Telmatobacter. Next base: position 4,662 of record JBEKDH010000209.1, on the reverse strand, counting down.
TGGGGGGCAGGCCGCGCAGGCCGTCGTTGCCGCCGAATTCGACAATGACGACATCGGGGTGGAGGAGAAGGATGGAGCGCAGCTCCTCGACAGCGTCCTTGGTGGTGGCGCCGCTTTCTCCCTGATTGTTCACCTTGTACCGGTAACCGCGGTTGTCCAGGTCTCGCTGCAATGCGTCGGGATAGGATTGCCCGGCCTGGAGGCCATAGCCGGCGGTGATGCTGTCGCCGAAACAGACCAACACGGGCCGGTCAGCGGCTGCGAGCGGGCCGGCCAGGAGAATCAGCCAAAACGAAACAATCAGTGCGCGGCGAACGTACACAAGAACAGTGTAAGGGACTAGGGAACAGGGATCAGGCGGAGGCTGGCGAGTGATTGAGGTTCGGGACGCGAAGAAGTGGATTCAGAACGGCGCGCGGCGGGTGGAGATTCTGAAGGGGATTTCTCTCACGATTCCGGCCGGCCAGTTTGTGGCCATCGTGGGCGCCAGCGGCAGCGGCAAGAGCACGCTGCTTGGGCTCCTCGCCGGTCTCGATACGCCTAGTAGTGGCGAAATCTGGCTGGATGGAGTGCCGATCCACAACCTGGCCGAGGCTGAGCTGGCCGAGGTGCGAGGCAGCAAGATCGGGTTTGTCTTCCAATCCTACCAACTCATCGCCACGCTCACCGCTCTCGAAAATGTCTTGCTTCCCTACGAGTTGAACCTGCAGGGCAGCGGCCTGGAACAGGCGCGGCGGCGACTGGACGAGGTTGGGCTGACCGAGCGCGTGGATCATTACCCGGTGCAGCTTTCCGGCGGCGAGCAGCAGCGCGTGGCGCTGGCGCGCGCGTTTGTGGTTGAGCCGCCGATTGTGATGGCCGATGAGCCGACGGGCAACCTCGACTCGGTCAACGGGCGGCTGGTGCTGGACCTGCTGCTGGAACGGAATCGCAAAGCCGGGACGACGCTGGTGCTGGTGACGCACGACCCCGAAGTGGCCAGCCGCGCGGATCGCAAGATTGTGCTGCGCGACGGCCTGATCGTCGACGGAGCAGGCGCAAAATGGCTAAGCGCGCATTGAGCTGGAAGCGGGCTGGGGCCATCGGCTGGCGCGACTTGAAGTCCGCGCCGGGCAAGTTCGGCTTTGTGGTGCTGTCGGTTGCGGTGGGAGTTGCAGCCCTGGTGGGGGTGCGCGGCTTCAGCGAGAGCTTCCGGCGGACGCTTAGCGCCGAAGCTCGGTCGCTAATGGCCGGGGATCTGAGCGCGCGCCTCTTTCACGAGCCGACGGCAGAGGAAAAGGGCAAGATTGCGGCAATCGCCAAAGAGAGCGGGCAGACGGGAATCCGCTCCACCTGGACGACGGAGACGGTTTCCATGGCTTCGGTCCCGCCTGACCCGATGCCTCTGCTGGTTTCGCTCAAGGCCGTGGACCCGGCCGAATATCCCTACTACGGCACGGCCGAATTGGAGCCGGCCATGAGCCTGGAGCGGGCTCTAGATGGGGATTCGGCGGTAGTGGCCGAGGAGTTTCTCATCCGCCTGAATGCGCATGTCGGCCAGACGCTGCGGCTGGGTGGCAGAAGCTTCCAGATTGCGGCAGTGCTGAAGCAGGAGCCGGACCGCATGGGCTCCGGCGCGGGACTGGGGCCGCGGGTGATGATCTCGCAGGCGGCATTGCAGCGCACGGGTCTGATTGCCCCGGGCAGCCGCGCCAGCCAGCGCCTGCTGATGAAACTGCCAGAGAGCGCTCCCTCAAGGCTCACTGGCAAGGCTGCCGCCGCGGTCGATCCCGTAGCCATGCGCAAGCAACTGGAGGAAGCGCTACCAGACGCGCAGGTGATGGACTTCCGCGAGGGCAACCCCGCGCTGAGCCGCGGACTGGACAATGCAACCGCGGTCCTTAGCCTGATCTGCCTGGTGGCTATGGTGCTGGGAGCCATCGGCGTAGCCATGGCCATGCACGCTCACCTGGAGCAGCGCATGGACATGCTGGCCATTCTGAAGGCCGTGGGCGCCGGATCGGCCGATCTGCTGCACATATTCCTGTTGCAGACGCTGGGTCTGGGGCTGGCCGGAGGAGTTCTGGGCGTGGCCGCCGGAGTGGCCGTAATGGCCGCGCTTCCGGCCGTCTTCGGCAAGCTGCTGCCCGTTCACGCGGTGCTCGAATTCCCCTGGCGTTCGGCCGCGGCCGGGTTAGGAACCGGGCTGCTGACGACGCTGTTGTTTTGCCTGCCGCCACTGCTCGACGTGCGCGCGGTGAGGCCGGTGCTGGTGCTGCGGCGGCTGGTGGAGCAGGAGCAGGAGGGCGTTGGCGCATGGTTCGCCCGCTGGTGGGCGCGGCGGCTGCAACTGGGGCTTTCGATTGTGGTGCTTGCGGCGCTGGGCGGAATTGCCTGGGCGCTTTCCGATTCATTCGATGTTGGTTGGAGGTTTGCGCTGTTCGTCGCCATTGCGCTGGTGGCGTTGTTGGCTCTGGCGTGGGTTGCCCTCAGGACGCTGCGCTTTCTGCTTGATCGCGTGCGGCTGCGGCTGCCATCGTTCCTGCGTCACGGCTTGGCCAACTTGTACCGGCCCGGCAACCAGTCAGCGGCGGTTCTGGCGGCGCTGGGCACGGGCGTCATGCTGATTCTGGCCGTCTACCTGATGCAGGCGACTTTGTTGCGCGACCTGCGCGAGACTGCCTCGCCCAAGCTGCCGAACATCTTTCTGGTCGATGTGACCACGGATGAAGTATCCGGAGTGAAGGACTTCTTTCAGCGCCAGCCGGGAGTGAGCCAGGCGCTGGAGCTGATGCCAGTGGTGACGGGACGGTTTGTCTCGCTGAACGGACAGACGCTCGATCAACTGAAAGGGCAGCACTTTCCCCGCCGGATGCTGGACCATGCCGAGTTGAGCTGGGCCGATGCGGCTCCGGCAGGCGACAAGGTGACCGAGGGCAAGTGGTGGACCGATCCAGGCGCCACGGGCTTGGCCGTGGGCGAAGGCGCAGCCAGACGGCTGCACCTGGGCGTGGGTTCGGCGGTCGAGCTGGAGGTGGGCGGGACGGTTCGCAAGCTGAAGGTCGCGGCGGTCTATCGCGCCGACGGCCAGCACCTGGGAGCGCGCATCGATTTCGTGCTGCCTTCAGGCCTGCTCAAGGGCCAGCCGGCCACCTGGTACGGCGGCGCGCACATCGATCCCAGGCAGGTAGCGGCCATGGAGCGGGCGCTGTTTGCGGCCTATCCCACCGTTTCGGTCATCAACGTGGCCGACGTGCTGGAGCGGATTGAGAGCCTGGTCGATCAGATCACGTTTGTGGTGCGCTTCCTGGCCGGTTTCTCCATCTTTGCGGGGCTGACGATTCTGGCTTCGAGCATTGCCAGCACGCGCTTCCGGCGGATGCAGGAGGCCGTAGTGCTGAAGACGCTGGGCGCCACGCGGATGCGGATCGTGCGCACCTTCAGCGTGGAGTTCAGCGTGCTCGGCCTGCTGGCCGGCGCAGTGGGCGTGGTCTTCGCCAACCTGCTGACGCGGGTGTTGCTCAATTGGCTCAAAGTGGACTTCCAAATCGAGTGGCGTGCCTCGCTGGTTGCGCTCTTCGGGACGGCGGTACTGGCCACGGCTACCGGCTGGATCGCCAGCTATCGGATTCTTGGGCTGCGGCCGCTGGAGGTGCTGCGCGAGGAGTAGAAGCCCGCGAATGGGCGCCTGCTGCTGCGGCTGCAAAACCTGGGACAGCTCACCAATCTGCATCCCTTCCGCAGTGCATTCCGCTGTACAATCGCAGCATGAGCAGTCGAATCGGCCCGCCAACGGGGGCCGGTTTCGCGCGTCCAACCTTCACTGGGGAACCTATGACCGCATCCCGCGAAAGAACCGAAGCGCGCAAGCTGCCCATGATGCCCATCCGGGACATGGTGATTTTCCCTTACATGATGACTCCCTTCGTGGTGGGCCGCGAGTCAAGCGTGCGCGCCCTTGAAGAGGCGCTCAATGGCGACCGCAAGATCTTCCTCGCCACCCAGCACGATGCTTCGGTCGACGAGCCCAAGGCCAAGGAAATCTACCAGGTCGGCTCGATCTGCAATATCGTGCAGAGCGTCAAGATGCCCGACGGCAACATCAAGGTGCTGGTGGAAGGCGTGGAGCGCGCCAAATCCACTGAGGTGAACGATCGCGACGGCTTCTTTGTGGCCACGGTGCGCACCGGCAAGACCGACTTCGAGATGACCCCGGCCGTGGGGCAGTTGATGCAGCGCGTCACCGGCCTCTTCGAGCAATACGTCAAGCTTCAGCAGTCGCTCAACTACGAGACCATCATCGCCAACGCGCGCATGGACGAGCCGGCCAAGATGAGCGACACCATCGCCGCCAACCTGCAACTTGGCATCGAAGAGAAGCAGGAGCTGCTGGCCATCTTCGACCCCGCCACGCGGCTGGCGCGCATCGCCGATGTGCTGGACATCGAGATTGAAAAGCTGGATCTGGACCGCAACATTCAGTCGCGCGTGAAGCGGCAGATGGAACGCGCGCAAAAAGAGTACTACCTCAACGAGAAGATCAAGGCCATCCAAAAGGAATTGGGCCGCGGCGAAAAGAGCGAGTTCGACGAGCTGCGCAAGAAGATTGAAGCCGCCGGAATGCCCAAGGAAGTGCTCGATAAAGCCATCCAGGAGCTGAAGAAGCTGGAAGCCATGCCGCCC
>JBEKDH010000208.1:0-6301 GCA_050014455.1 Occallatibacter sp. | reverse complement strand
TCCGATCTGGACCAGGGCATCGAGAAGAATCTGGACGCCGCGCTGATCCAGAACAAGATGCACGACAGCGTGCATTATGACGTGAAGAACGGTGTAGTCACGCTGAGTGGAGAAGTGAAGTCGGAAGCCGCTCGCACCCGCGCTGAGGCGGTGGCGACCGGGGTGCCGAACGTACAGCAAGTAGTGAACGATTTACAGGTGACCAAGAACCGGAAAGCCAGCTCATCGCAGTAGGAACCGCGGAGTCGATCGAGGCCTGGGGGCGGAAAGCGGCCGCCGCTTCCAGGAATGCTTGGGATCGAGCAGTTGTGAATCGCCAGAATAGCGATCTGCGTTCCGATCGAGCCGATGAAATGCGTGTCGCCTTTCGTCCGGTTCCGGGTAAGAATAGTTATGCTCCGCCCGCTGAGGCTCGCGGGCTGGTCCATGTCGAATCGCGTGAGTGAACGGGAAGCATGAAGGACGTCCGCCGCGGCGGACGCCCTTCGCGCTTCCCGTCGTGTTCCTTGTTTACTTACTGTGAAGGCGGAGCCTTAGGCGCGGATGCGGCTCCGGCGGCGGGCTTCGGCGCGTGCTTTGCGGGCGGCTCATATCCCCAGTATTGAGGATCAGCGTCGATCCAGGATTTCTCGACGTAGCTCCATTCAGGATTCACCATCCAGAGGTTGTCTTCGACGCTGGCCACGTTCTCCTCGGAAAGCTTGTTGAGGCGGCGCCTTCCGTCGTCGCCCAGCGCGGCGCCGAAGTCCCTTTTATGGGCCAGGCCGGCATCCTCATCCTTGAGGGAGGTCATCGGGATGAGGACGAGGTAGCTATCCGTCACGCCCAGCATTCCCTCGTAAGTCGACCAGGGTATGTTCTGGCCGCTTTTGAGGTCGGCATCGCGATAAAGCTTCGTCATCTCCGCGAACTGCTCGGTGTGGCCGGGGCGCATGTGGAAGACGATCACCTCCCAGTAATGGGAGTGCGGGATGTCCGCTGCGGCGACGTTGTTGCTGAGGTCGGGGAGGTAATGCCAGATGGTGTGGTGGACTTCGGAAATGTAAGGAGCCTCGCGCGCATCCAGCGCGTCAAACTTGGCGTCGGTCGCCGCGTCGCCGGGAAGCCACTCCTCGTTTTTTTGCAGCGCCTCGAATGAATCGAATCCGGAGAGGAAAATCGCTCGCGGCGCGCCCGTCAGGGCCTCCATCGCCAGGACGTGCGTCGGGTCCTTGAGTTCCTTCGACAAGCCGGGGTATTCCGAAGCGACCTTGTCGAAGGGCCCATCCGTGTAGGGTTTTATGTTGACGGTTTCGATGTTGAGGATGTTGGGCGGCGGAACTGCCGGAGCTTGTGCGAGTGCGGCCAGAGAGCCTGTCAGCGCCAGGGACAATCCGGCGACGGAACAAAACCATTTCTTCATGTCTGCCCACCTCCAGGGGGCCAGAAGGGAGAATGCGAAAGAGGAATGAATCGAAACCTGCGAATACCGCAGTCGGCCGGTAGACGCAGATCCAGGCGCGTCTCCGCGGTGAGAGCCAGCTCCGAGCGCCAACACTCGGCTTTGGACCGGCTTCTCGCCGAACGAAGAGGCGGCAGGGCTAGAAGCGAACCACTACAACAGGTTGACCTCTGTGGTATCTGTGGTGTCTCCGGTGGTGGTAGGCGAACGCAGGCGTCGCTGCGGATATCGCGAAGAACGCGGCAAACACGAAAATCAGGATCTTCTTCATTTGTGCTCCAGTAACTCCTTTCCGGTGGTATTGGGTAGGGATTTCATTGTGGATTCCCCACGCAACGATTTAGAGCATTGCCGGCGGCTGGGTCTGTTCACAATTGCTCGTTTTGGCAGGGGTCCGAATTGCCGCGCCTGAACACATGGCCGTACGGAGGACTAATGCGTACATTGCCGAACGATGAATGATCGCTACGCAAGCGTTCAGTTCTCACCGCGCAGGCCCGCTCGATGCGCGGTTATTTAGAACAAGCGCCGCCTGCGGCGGGAGTATGCCCAGGTTGCCAGCAGGGCCAGCAACGCTCCGATCAGCAACCAGGCAAAGTCGCGGCTGCTGAAATCTTGCAAAAACCGAAAATCGTGCCAGCGCATCAGCGCCAGCGCATTGCTCATTGCGATCTGCATCTCTTTCCTCCGCTCAAGATTCTGCGTGACCCGCCTTATGCGCCGGGACGGCGTGCTCCGGCCCGCTGCAAGCCTCACTGCGGCGGCCCGGACTTGCCGCAAAGCGCTCTATCTGAAAGCCCCGAGCAGATAGCACACCAGAAGAATCACCAGCACTGTGCCGAGCCCTATGCCTGTTCCTCCGCCGGCGCCCCACCGGCCGTAGCCGTAATATCCGCCGCCTCCGGCGAATACGAGCACCAAAACAATAATGAGTATGATGAGCATCTCAGATCTCCTTCCTTCGGGGTGCAACCCCAGGGTTATGTCACCGATTCGGTTGCGCCGCGTTCTTCAACCCGGCGAGTTCATCGAAGCGCGTGCGGATCGCCGCAGACTTATTTGAAGTCTCCGTCACCAGAAGCGCAGGCTCCCGCACCGAGAGTCTTCCATCTCGGATGCCACGGTCCTGCAGCGGGGGTCTTCCATCTCAGTCCCCGCGCTCCTGCGCAGGCTCTTGCAGCGCAGGTCTTCCATTTCAATCGCCCCGCCATGGTGAAGCATCTTGCAGCGAGGATCTTCCATCTCAATCGCCGCGATATTGCACCGAGGGTCTTCCATCACAATCGCCACCCCTTCGAACATGCTCTTGCAGTTGACCGCTTCTTCAGCGGACTGAGATCAGGTTGACGCGGGCTGCGGGACAAGGGCTGTTCAATAATGCACACTTCGCTTTCGCTGCACTGCAAATCTTCAGTCTGAACAATATCGACCGGCCCTCCTGCTCCTACCGGCTTCAAATCCCGGACCGAGCAATTCTGGTCAGCTTTCACGCGGCCCACCACTCATGATGGATTGCGTAAGACCGATCTCGACCAGGAAATCCCACCATCAACCTCTTGCCGTCGCGGACAGTCCCGCATAGGAGAACGCAATGAATTACCAGTTCATGGGGTACTACTTCACCTCTACCCAGCTGATCGTTGTCTCGGCTGTACTCGTCGTCGTTGTTCTCGTCCTCGTTGGCGCGTTGGTTCAGCACCGCAGAATCCGCACTCGGGCCTTCCGCAATCGTTTCGGTTCCGAATACGATCGCGCCGTTCTCAAGCACGGCTCTTCGCAAAAGGCCGAGGCAAAACTGGCCGACCGGGAAACCCGCGTGGAAGCTCTGAAGATCCGGGATCTAGGCGTCACCGAGCGCGATCGCTTTGTCGCAGAGTGGCATACGGTCCAATCCCGCTTCGTCGACCATCCCAAAGCCGCGGTCACCGAAGCCGATGACCTGATCAATTCGCTTCTTGAGGCCCGCGGCTATCCCCGGTCCAGCTTTGAGCAGCGCGCAGCCGATGTGTCCGTCCGCTACCCTCGCGTCATGGAGAACTACCGCCTCGCGCACTCGATCGCCGTCCGCGTCGGCCAAGTGGAAGCCACCACCGAAGAGCTGCGCACCGCAATGATCCAATATCGCGCCATCTTCGATGACCTTCTCCAGGCCCAAACACCCAGCGAAAACAGAGCCGCCGCATAACTCGAAGTCTGCGGCGCGAAAGTGCCAGCCCAGCCGGGGCCTGTTCACACTTCTCAGGCGAGTCGCCTGAGTCGCGTGAACAGGCCCTCATGCGGTTGTCCTCAAGGAGCACAAAATGGGACCACTCACGAGCATGATTCGATGTGTCCGCAAGTCAGCATTCCCCAGCCTGTTGCTGGCGGGCACATTCACCCTGGGAACCACGTTGGGATTTGCCAGTAACCCGGCTTCCGAGACGATTCAGGCCACATACGCTCAGGCAGGCACCACAATCGGCGTAACGCTGATCATTTACAGCTACTCCAGTCCATCGGACCTGCAGGTTCTTTCACAGGCATTCGGGGCGGGCCAGGATCGAGGATTGGCCGCCGCGCTTTCCAAGACCAAAGCAGTCGGGCAGTGCTCGATTACAGGAGCCCTCAGCTATGAGGTCGCCTTCATCCAGCTGGTCTTGACTCCAACCGGGCGGAAGATCACCTTTATCGCCAGCCGCCCGCATCTGTTCAATGAAGCGGACCCGCCTGCGTCGACTCAGTCCTTCGACCTGGCCATTGGTGAATTCGACCTCAACGACACCGACAAGTCCAAGAGCACGGGATTCCTGTATCCGGCAAGCAAGCTTGTCATCGATAAGCAAGGAGAGTTTCACTACGATCTGGCCGGCAGCCCCTGGGCGCTGGTCGACGTTCTCGATTCGCCGGGGACAACGGCCTGAACCGGGCGCCGGGTTCCCGATGCAATTGGCCCTGGCTTCGGGACCGCTGGCGGTTCAACCCTGAATGAGCAAAATTGAACAGCGCGCTTGGCGTCTTTGCCACACCATCTTTACAGGTGCCCACACCAAAAGCGGCGGCAGCGATGCCGGATCATACGGCTACATCCCCTCGAAGGCAGCACCCCTCCTACGCTGCCGCCGCATCTAAAGAACCGTCAGGATCCGATCTGTCCAAACCTGCACTATATGTGCAAAACTGCACATCCGTCCCAATTTGGTAAGAGTAGAGTCAGGCGATGATGAATTCCTATTTCGGCCGCATTCTGAAACTCGGACCGCTTTCGCGGGATCTATTCGTGTCCGCTGCCGGGGGCTTCGCGTTCACGCGCTGCTTTCGCCTGATTGCACTAGGAAGAGTAGGAAGAGAAGGATCGGGTACGGGGTCGTCCATTTGCGTCGCGAGCCCCTCCCGCAAGCCGTTGGCGGGTATAGGCGCAGCACTCTTCCTTTTGGCCTTCGTCACCAGTGAAGCGCTGGCGACGATTCGAGCGCTTGGCCGCTGATAACCAATTGCAAAATGGCCTCTGAGCCGCAACTGAACCTACTTCTTCATAGTCAGGAGCCTGCTATGTCTGCATCGAACGTCTCTGTCAATCCGCAACCGAACACTTGGATGCGGCGCGAATCGTGGCATCCGAGATCCGGAAAGGAGCCGGCTTCCTGCTTGCAGCCGATGCCCTGCCGCTCACTTCCACTCCGGGTAGCGCTGGTTGGGAACCACCTTCCACGGCAATGTGGAATTGCGACCTTCACCACCGACTTATGCGATGCGATCGCCGCCGAGTACGGAGCCGCGGGATTGTCGGTTACAGCCGTCAACGATCCCCAATCTTCCTACGCATACCCGGCGCGGGTGCGTTTCGAGATCGCCGAAAGCGACCCATCCTCCTATCGTTCAACCGCCAATTCTCTCAATGCCGGCAATGTCGATTTAGTGTGCCTGCAGCACGAGTACGGGATCTTCGGCGGGAATGCCGGCAGTTACGTCCTTCAGTTGCTGCAGCAGCTCACCATGCCGGTGGTAACAACGCTCCATACTGTTCTTCGTCAGCCCAACCTCGACCAGCGCATCGTCATGCAGCAGATCGCCGCACTCTCCGACCGTCTTATTGTGATGAGCGACTACTCTTCTCGCGTTCTTCAGGATGTATTTGGAGTTCCAGGAGAAAAGATCGACCGGATTCCTCACGGCATTCCCGACTTGCCCTTCGCAGAGCCGGATGTTTACAAGGAATCGCTCGCAATCGAAGGAAAGACCGTATTGCTCACGTTCGGCCTGTTATCTACCAACAAGGGATTCGAAAACGTGATTCAAGCTTTGCCGCGCATCCTCGCCCGGCACAGAAACGTGGTCTACGTGATCGCAGGCGCGACTCATCCGCATGTCAGAGCCCGCGAGGGGGATCGGTACCGGGATCAGTTGCAGGCCTTGGCCAGGCAAGTGGGAGTCGAGGAAGAGGTGATCTTCCACAACCGGTTCGTCAGCCCCCAGGAGATGGCTTCGCTGGTTGGCGCGGCCGACATTTACATCACGCCCTACCGTTACGAGGCACAGGCTGTATCGGGAACCCTCGCGTATGCCTTGGGCGCCGGGAAGGCGATCATTTCCACTCCGTACTGGCACGCAGCCGAACTACTGGACGACGGACGCGGATCGCTGGTCCCCTTTGAAAACCCGGAAGCTCTCGCGGCAGCGGCAATTGAACTGCTGGATAACGATGCGGCGCGCCAAGCAATGCGCAAGCGCGCTTACTTCCATGGGCGCCAGATGGTCTGGAGCCGGGTAGCGCAGTCGTATATGCGTTCCTTCGCGCGAGCTCGCGCCAATCATCCGCAACCTGCTCACTTGAGCTTTCCCGTCCAAGCGATTGAGAAGGATATTGCGAGCCAACTCCTAAGC